>JAFZFJ010000053.1 GCA_017555975.1 Alistipes sp.
CTTTGGGGTGTTGCTCAAGAAAGATTTCCTAAAGACGACCGATTATGAGGTGGGTGTGGAGTATCTGCGAGCAAAGGAGCGGCACGATTACCTGGATCGCGATACGACCGAACTGATCAACAGCCGTCGCTTCGATCTTTGGGGTGGCTATTCGCGCTACCTACGGTCGATCACCTCCAGTATTTACTTCACGGGACGCTATCAGCATCGTCGCTTTTTGCTGCGCCCTGAAAATACGGCGCTGGATGTGCACCCGGCTTTGCACGATATCGATTTGGTGTTGGGAG
Source organism: Alistipes sp. (assembly GCA_017555975.1). Classification (GTDB taxonomy): domain Bacteria; phylum Bacteroidota; class Bacteroidia; order Bacteroidales; family Rikenellaceae; genus Alistipes. Next base: position 288 of record JAFZFJ010000053.1, read on the forward strand.
GCCTGGGTCTCTATCGCGAGCACTTCTATTCGGCCACGATGATCTATGGCTATGGCAAGCGCGAGTACCTTTCGGAGGGTTATCGTTCGGAGATCAACGTGGGGTACCGTTGGGGTGAGTTTAGCGATGATCTCTACTTAGGACTTTCGCATACGATGGGAGGATTTACCCCGATCGGTTATTTGATGGGAAAGATCGATGCGGGAGGCTATCTCAATCAGGGCGAACAGCTGCGTCAGAAAGCGTTGGATGCCAAGGTGAGCTGGTTCTCGAACCTCTATCGTCGTCGCCGTACCCATATCCGTCAATTCTTGTCGTTGAGCTACACGCAGGGGTGGAATCGCGGTACGGGTGCCGATGAGTGGTTGGCCTTTACGAAGGAGGATGGCCCGCGCGTATTGGATGAGTTGCAGCTCGGCACAACGCGCATGGTGTTGAGTGCCGAAACGGTCTTCTTCACCCCTTACGAACCATTGGGTTTCAAGATGGCTCTCTTTGGTTTCCTCGATGGTGGTCTGTTGGGCTATCGCAGTAACGTCTTTAAGAATGATCCGTGGTGCTCGCTCGGTGCGGGTATCCGTCTGCGTAACGAGCGACTGGTTTTTCAAACGGTGCAGATCCGATTGGGTGTCGCTTTTGGTCGCTACGGATGGGCGGAGAGTGATTGGATCCGCGTCTCGAGTGAGCCCGATTTGCAGCAGTTCCGCTACAATCCCCAGCGCCCCGAACTTTTGTTGTATCGCTAAAATTTAAAACCGTTTAGACATATGCATTTTATTTCAAAAATTACCCTGTTGATGGCTCTCCTTTGGATGGGCTCGTGTGCAACGCAGCAAACGCCGCCCTCGGTGCGTGTTGTAGAGGTTCCCGTACGTGTTGAAGTACCCGTTGAGGTAGAGGTTGTGAAGCCGCATCCGACCTTGCAGCGCCAGTCGGGCATGATTCTGATCTCGAAACGCGAGATGCGCCTCACGCTCCTCGACTCGTTGCAGAACCCGCAACTCGTGTTGCCGATTGCCTGTGGAAAGAATTATGGCCAAAAGGAGAAGGTGGGCGATATGAAGACCCCCGAAGGCGATTTCACGATCCGCGAGATCAACGACTCGAAGAGTTGGAAGCACGACTTTAAGGATGGTCTCGGCATGATCGAAGGGGCTTATGGACCCTACTTCATCCGCCTTTGGACGCCGCCCCATACCGGCATCGGTATCCACGGTACACACCTTCCTTCGTCGATCGGCTCGCGTGCCACGGAGGGTTGCATCCGCCTTTCGAACAGCGATCTGCAGGAGCTTGTGCGCTACATCTACGTCGGCATGCCCGTGCGAATCTTGGCCGATTAGAAGTTTGGAGTTTTAATTCTTAACGCGTTTGAACAAAAAAAATGGCTACATTTTTGTAGCCATTTTTTTCTTGTTCCAGAGGTGGAAGGTCATACCGAAATTGATGTCGGCGATATTGAGGCGGAAACGCATCTTCGAAGCGGTGCGCGAGCCGATCTTGTTACCCGCCTCGTCGTATTGCGTGACGGAGGTGTATTGCACACCGCCCAGACCAATCGAGAGGGTGGCGCAGACCGACGGGAAGATGTAGGCCGCCATACCCGGGTTGAAGCCGACCTTGAACTTCATATTCTTGCTTTCGGTGTATTTCGGCGTCTCACCCGAGGTGTTGATAAACTCGCCGCGTCCCATCTGCATCGAACCCTCAATCTCGGCAAACAGACCAAATTGGCCGTGCGGATCGAGTGCTACATAGGCGCGATGAAAAGCCGCTACCGAGTAGCTGTGTGAGATGAACTGCATGCCCGAGATGTTGAGCGAGATATCGTTCTGCTCACCCAGGTTGAGCCCCAGACTGCCCAGGTTGCCATCCAGGTATTGGTAGCCCAGACGCAGACCGATGAGGCGGTTGTCGCGGTAGAAATAGCCGAAGAAGGGCTTTACGGTGGTCAATGCACCCTCGATGTCCATGTTGTCGAGGTAGACCATGAAATCGCTGTCCTCGCTCGAGAGCGTGCCGTAGGAGGCGGTCAGACCTACCAAAAACTCACCCTTATAACCAAATGTATTGCCGGTTTTGAGCTGGCGATCTAACTTCTGAACGCGTTGCTTGGCCGGTTGAGTAAGCTCGAGTGCGGCAGCCGAGAGGGCCGGGGTTACGGCCTCTTGTGCCACAAGCGTGGTGCTCGCAAAGAGAGCGGTCAGCAGCAGGAGAGTCGTTTTACGCATCATGGTGATTACAGATAGAAGGATACGCCCACGCTGATCGAGAGCAGGTTAACTTTAAAATTCATGTTTGAGGCGCGACGGTGACCCACCGAAACCTGGTTGTGCACTTGCTTGACGTCGGTGTAGTTGATACCCATCACACCCACGTTGACCTCAATGGCTACATCATTCGTAGCGAAGGCCATCAAACCGGGTGAGACGCCGAGCGAAAGGGTGTAACCCTCTTCAAAGGTGCCTCGAATGGGTTGGTCAGCCGCAAAGATGGCCTGCGTGCCACCTGCGCCGAGTGAGATCTCGTTGAAGATGGCGAATCGCTTGCTGCGACCCAGGGGGATGTACTGACGCCACATGGCCGAGACCGTGTAGGTGTGCTGCACCGCCTTGTAGTTGTCGACGGCAATTTCGGTTCCCGACTCCTCGTCGCCAAATTTCAGAAAGGCGTTGTCGATGGTCAGATTCGAGCGCGAATAGACGCCGCGCAGACCGATGGCCATGTTGTCGCGCAGGGCGTAGGCCACCATCGGGCTGACACGGAAGTTGTAGCCCTCCGAGTCGATGCCCTCGACAATCATGAACGAGAAGTTCTGGTTTGCGTGGGTCGAGTACGATACGGCCGCACCGGTGATGATGTGGCCTTTGGGAACGAAGGTATTCTTCAGGTTCGTAATACCGCGTCGCTCGATGCGTTCGGCACGGGTGAGCTGCGTGGTATCGGCGGTGATGGATGCGACCTCCTGGGCCGTTACCGTTGCCACGAATAACAGCATGCAGCCAAGCAGCCAACTACGCAGATAGAGTGTTCGATGCTTCATCATTCTGCAAATATAGGTAAAAGGTTTACGCGCACCCAAAAAATTCAACGAACAGACTGGATTTAATCACGGAAAGCGCTTTGGGTAATTGTATGGCGATATTTGGGTTTGGTGATGAAAAACCGCTTATTCGTGATAAAACAGAGCATGACTATTGAATAGATTTTTGCAGAAAACGGAATCGGTATATTTTTGCACGTTGGATAATATATATATGTAATCAAGAAATCACTCTTGCTGTGCAAATTCGAAAACTGATACTTGTAGTGTTGTCGCTCGTTGGGGTGGCTTGTCAGTCGGATCCGATTGGTTGGGATCCGATCGAGCTTCCGACTACTGTCGAGAGCGTGTTGCGTGCTGCGCAGCCCGCTGCGTCGCGTACGGCACTCGGCGAGGGTGACGGTACGGTGGGTTCTGCCCAGGAGATTCGTTGGGCCGAGGGCGATTGCCTCTCGGTGTGGGCTCGCGAGGAGTCGGCATCGAACTACCTGTTTGAGGCCACGACCTTCCGCCTCACGACCTACAATGCCACCTTTAATTCGGCCGACTTCCTGGCTACGATTCCGACCATGGAGCAGGGTAGTTATGTGTATCATGCCGTCTATCCGTTGCCCGAAAGTCGTACCGGTACGACGGTGAGCTATACGCTCCCCACGACGCAGAGTGGCGCATATGATCCTCAGTTGGATATCATGACAGCCTCGACAACGGGCAATGCGCTGGCGGCCTATAACAATGGCGAAACGCCGATCTATTGGCAGGAGCCGAAGTTGCAATTCTCGCACCTGATGCACTTGATCCGCATCCGCATTCCCGAGGGGAAGAACCTGCTCGGCCTGGACATTAAGCGACTGGATATCACCTTCCCGCAGGCGGTGGTCGGCACGGTGAGCTTCGATGTCACGGATCCCGAAAATACGGTTCAGTGGACCAATTTGTCGAATACGATGACCGTTGAGGTGGATGATAATCAGGTTTTCGATGCCGGCAAAGGCTACTTGTGGCTGCACGTAAAGCCTACGGCACTCGATGGTGAGATTCGCTTCGTGGCCTACAACGAGGCGGGTGTGATGTCGACCGAGATTTCGACTACGGTACAAAAGACCCTCTCTCCGCAGCGTATCACCCCGATTGCCTTGACGATTCCCGCTTCGCCGCTCGCTCCGCTGAGCTACATCGACCTGCGCGAAACGGCCAATAACCTGGGTGAAGATTGGCAGACGATGACCCTCAGCGGTTACAACTTCGCTGTTCCGAATACCTACACGACCAGCTCGACCTTGCAGTTGACGCCCAACAGCGCTAAGCGCTATCTGGTGGCTGTCTGCGCCGAGTCGCAGTCATTGCAGGGGGCGACGCTTCCGTTGCAATACGAATCGGAGCACTGCCTCTTTGCCGATCCGGTGACGCTGCCTGCAACGATGGTTGCCAATGCCTTAAACCGCATTGATAAGCAGGTGCCCTACCTGCTTGAGGAGGACTTCTCGTCGTTGCACACCTCGTTTGAAGATGGTACGGTGCACAAGACCTCGGACTCGGGTGAGTATAGCGCCATTGCGTTGGCTCAGTATGGTCTTTCGGATTGGTACGGTGCGCGTGTCGGCGGTGGTGCAGGACAGAATATCCGTATCTGTTCGCGTATCGAGATGGGTATGTGGATTACCAACAAGAATACGGGACGTGTCGATACGCCGGTTTTGTCGAAACTCAAGCCTTCTGTAAGTGTCTCCATCGAGGTGCAGTATGACTATGCCGGTGACCGCTACGAGGCAGTGGGTTCTGGTGGTTATCCCGTCTACTCGGCAGGAACCTCGACGAGTGTGGTCGAGAAGGGTGACAACGAGATTGAGAATATCCAGGTTGCCAGCGTGCAGTTGGCCATTGATGGCCCGAATGCAAACGGTACCTACTACGGCAATACGCCCCATAGAAACACCTTCACGGCATCGGGTTGCTCGAACACGACGCGTGTGTGCTGGTATGTGACCAATAACCGTGCGGCAGAATTTGCCGGTAACGGTATGTATTGGCTCTACATCGACAACGTGAAGATTAAGATAGCCCATTAAGCGAAAAACAAATAATAAACATTTAATTTATAAACAGATGAAACGTATTTGGATGATTCCGATGCTGGCCTTGGCCTTGGTGGCTACGGCTTGTGGTTCGGAGGATGATCTTCAGACGGGAGCCGGCAAGGGTCAGGTAGACTTTGCGGTGGATGTTCCCCAGGAGATTAATCTGGTGCAGTCGCGTGCCGAGAGCGGTTACGCACTGCCCGCAGCGTTGGTTCCTGCAGCAGAGGATTTTGCCCTCGCCATGACGGGTACCTATCTCGATGAGCAGAACCTCTCGCACACGTACGAGGGTAGTTGGGTTTCGGTGGCTGCTTTCAACACCGAGAAGCCCGATTTGCAGGCAGGTACCTATACGGCAACCTTCACCCATGGCGAGGCCAATGTGGAGGGTGTTGCGAAGCCCTACTTCGCAGGCGAGCTGGCTAACTTTGTCGTGAAGGCCAATAAGAAGATTACCTATCCGGTTGTCTGCAAGCTGGTTAATAGCTGCTTCACGCTGCAGGTGTCGGCCTGGATGCTCAACTATTACGACGATATTGAGCTGACGATCCACACCGCCACGAACGCCTTCAACTTTACGATGAACTCGCAGGAGGTGACCGAGCTGACCTTCGTGAACCCCGCACAGGTGTTGTCGATCAGCGGTACGGCCGTTAAGTCGCAGAACGGTGTAGCGGTCGAGTTCCCGAAGACGGCGATCGGCTCGACGCTGGTTGGTGAGACGGTATATGCCATTTCGGTGGATCACGGTACGGCCGGTGCCGGTTCGTTGTCGATTGCCTTTGACGGTAGCTTTACCGAGGTTGCGGAGGTAGAGGTCGAACTCAATCCCGAGGTGTAGTTAGTTAGGAAATAAAACAGATACAAAGCTATGAAAAAGTATATCAAAAGCCTGTTCCTCGTTGCCCTGGCAGCGTGTGTGACAGCTTGTGAGATCGACAATTTGAATACCGACGCACCTGAGGTTAATCAGGATGAGGTCGGCTATCTGAAGATTGGCGACGTGTCGGTGAACCTCGACACGGAGTATGCCGCCACCGAGAGCCAGCCCAAGACCGTTACGCGTGCCGTTACGGAGGCTGCTACGTCGTATTGGGTAATCGTGAGCGAGAAGACGACCAATGCGGTTGCTTGGCAGGGTACCTATGCCGATGCCTCGACCCAGCAGATTTCGCTCGCTCCGGGTACCTATGTGGTTTCGGCACGTCAGACGCAGGATGGCGTGGTTGAAGGCGTAAAGCAGGATGCCCCCTACTATGCCGGTACGTCGGAGGATGTGGTGATCAGCTCGAAGCAGACCTCGACCGCCTCGGTAACCTGTAAGTTGGCCAACGTGCTGACCACGGTGGAGCTTTCGGCCGACCTGAAGGCTGTCTTCAAGAGCTACGATGCTTCGTCGCCGAAGCGCCTGAAGACCAACGTAAAGGTGGGTACGGATGCTGCATCGAACAGCTACGATTTCGAGGCTTCGTCGACGCACGAGGCTCCGAAGATGTATTTCCGCGATGAGGCTGGTCTGAACTCGACCACGGGCAATACGATGACCATCGTCCTCTCGGGTGACTACTACACGGGTGATCTGGAGGATCTGACCAACGGTACGCCCAGCGAGAATAAGTGGAAAGAGGTGAAGATGACCAAGACCTTGACCAATGTGCGTGCTGCACAGTGGCGCAAGATCTCGATCAACATTTCGCACCCGACCACCGGTAATGCGCAGTTTGAGATTAAGGTTGAGAGCTACCTCTACGACGAGGAGATCGTGGTGGATGTAGTGACCCTCTATGAGTCGCTCAATATCGAGGAGGCTATTCCTGACGAGGAGGAGGAGAATCCTGAGGCTCCGAGCGTGACGATCAACGGTCAGGAGGATTTGAACTACACGATCGACAGCTCGAAGTACGATGCCGATGCAGAGGCATGGACCAGCCACCTGAAGCTGCTTGTAACCCCGACGTCGGGTTCGACCGTACAGTCGCTCTATGCGGTTGTTTCGTCGGACAACGCTTCGCTGCAGGCCGCCTTTGAGGAGATGACCGCTGCAACGAACGGTCGCATCGACCTCTTCCCGACGAACAACCTCTCGCAGTACTGCAACGTGGCTACCGATGGTGGGTCCATTACGCTGAAGACTGCCGGTATGAACGCCCTCTACGAGTATGCCGGTACGCACACCGTGAGTCTCTACACGGTTGACAGCCAGAACCGTATGAAGCATACCGATATCATCATCACGGTGAACAACAATGGTGCTGCTGGTGGTTCGGGCCCGAGCGTAGTTTGGATGATGGGTGGCAAGGATGTGATCGATCAGCAGCATGTGCTGACGGCCGAGAATGCTGCAACCTATACCTGCGTGGTAGACATCGTCTCGAAGACGGGTCTGACGAAGCTCGAGGTGGATATCGAGAGTTCGGTACTTACGAATGACGAGTTGCAGGGTATCGGTCTGGCAAGTCACCTCGACCTGGTGAACCCCAACCCCGACCACATCGACGCCCTGCAGGGCCTGGGCTTCCTGCCCAACGGTGCTACGTCGCTGGGTGGCCAGAAGAGCGTTTCGTTCGATATTTCGGTCTTCATGAATACGTTGTTCATGCTCTTCCAGGAGTCGGACGGCTGTCTGTTCCACCTGACGGTGGCCGATGCCGGTGGCGAGACGAAGAAGAAGCTGGATATCTATATTCAGAAGTAAAAGTAGGATGCTAAAGAAGATACAGAGATGAATAAGATCTTTCGATATATGCTGATGGCAGGGGTGGCCTTGATGGCCGCCGCCTGCGAACAGGATCTCGCAGGCTCGCAGGCCGAGGGTGGCGTTAATTTAGACATCAACCTCAAGGCCGAGACGCGTGCTGTGAATGGTGGTGAGTTCACCCCCGAGACGCTCAAGGTACGTATTTACCGCGAGGATGGTTCGCTGATTCGCCGTTATACCTCGATGGAGGAGATTCCTACGCCGTTGTACCTCGTAGAGGGCAACTACTCGGTGCTGGTTGAGGCCGGTGATAAGAAGAATGTTGCTTTTGTTGATCCGGCCGATGAGGCTGTGTTGCAGCAGAAGCTGTGCTATCGTGGTGAGCAGCCCTTTGCGATCTCGGCACACGCCACGACCAACATCGCCGTGAACTGCCCGACGCTCAACACGAAGGCAACGATTAACTTCGATACGACCAACTCGCAGAACGAGAATGCGCTGCTGTCGAATGTGAAGATCCAGCTGGCTGCCATGACCTCGACGGCTACGACGGTGGCCGACTTTGAGGCCGATGTGGTGGCTCAGGAGGCTCCGACACTTTCGTTTGGTGGCACGACGACGAGCTACTTCCTCCTTCCCGAGGAGGTGACGACCCTTGTGTGGGCCTTCTCGGCTGACCATGCTGAGGATGGCTCGATCGAGAAGGTAGGTGCAATTACGCATGTCGAGGCCGGTAAGGGTTATAAGCTTTCGTTCGTCTACTCCAAGTCGCCGGAGGGTCTGATGACGATCCAGGTGCTGGTGGATGACGACATGGATGAGTTTGATAACAACTTCGACTTCAAGCCCCAGCCCGAGATTACGGGTGCTTCGGTCAACACTTCGGCCGTGAATGTCTACCAGAGCGGTTCGTCGGTGACGCTCGTTTGCGAGTCGATCAACGACCTGCAGAGCCTGACGCTGGGTGGCGTGGCCTTCTTCTCGGAGGGTGCTGTGGTAGCGGGCGCGATCCCGGGTCTTGAGGCTACGATGCTGGAGGCTACGAAGGTGCAGATTACGCTCGGTGCAGCCTACTTTGCTTCGCTCGCCGGTGCATACCAGACGCTGGAGTTCGGCATGACCGATACGGGTGGCGATTATACGCAGAAGCTGCAATTCGTAAAGACGGGTCTGGTCTCGACGGCTACGACCTGCAATCTGTGGGCCAACACGGCTTCGTTCGAGGCTGTAGTGACCGATGCTGCACAGTCGGTTGTGGTACGCTACCGCAAGCAGGGTGCTTCGGAGTGGGCCGAGACGACGCTGTCGGCTGCCGGCGATATGACCTACAAGGGTACTTCGAGTGCCGTATGGCAGGAGTCGCAGAATCGCAACGGCCACACGATCTATACGCCTAACACGTCGAAGAGCATCTTCGCCAACTCGACCTATGAGTACCAGCTCGTAGTGGACGGTGTGGCCGGTGATGTGGCTACGCTCTCGACCACGACTACGCAGACCATTCCCTATGCTACGTTCGAGGATACGGCCCTCTCGTGCTGGGGTACGTCGAACAACCCCTCGCCTTACTGGGGTAGTGGTAACAACACCTTTACGAAGAACCTCTGTAAGCAGGGTAGCATGGCCGGTCAGCAGGGTAGCTATTGCGCTAAACTGACGGCCAGCGAGACCCTCGGTATGTTGGCTTCTGGTAACCTCTTCACCGGTTCGTTTGTCTTCAACCTTTCGAGCCAGACGGGTACCGTGAAATTCGGTGTGAAGTACAACTATGAGGCTCGTCCGTCGGCAATCAAGGTGCGTATGTGGCACAAGATCGGTAACGTGACGACCACCAAGTATGCGGATCTGATTAAGTCAGGTGATCCCGACCAGGCTTCAGTCCAGGTTGTTGTGATCGATTGGGATTCGCAGCACGAGGTAACCTCGGGTTCGTCGGCTTCGGGTGTATGGAGTCCTGAAAATGGCGAGGATGCCGTTTCGGCCGGTAAGATTGTCGGCTACGGCATCATCTACCCGGAGGGTACGACGAGCGGCGATGAGATGATCGATACCGAGATTCCGATCGTGTGGTACGACACCACGAAGAAGCCTTCGGGCAACTATACGCTCATCATCTCGGCTGCAACGAGCCGCTATGGTGACTACATGAACGGTTGTAACACGAACGAGATGTATCTCGACGACTTCCGTTGGGTATACTAATCGATAGATAGTGAATTATGAATAAGATCAAGCACTTGGCTCTCGCGCTGCTCGGCGCCTTGACCTTCAGCTCGTGTATCGAGAATACGATCCCCTATCCGGTGGTCGAGATCGATATCCTGAGCTACGAAGGTGAGGGCTTTCGTGCCGTGATCGATCCGTTGACGCGCACCGTAAAGCTGACCCTCGACGAGGAGACCGACATCACGCAGGTGAAGGTTACTTCGGCTGAGATCACCGAGAAGGGAACCTCGTCGATTCCGCTCGTAGGTACGTTCGACATGCGCACGCCGCTGGCGGTGACCCTCTCGCTCTACCAGGATTACTATTGGACCATCGAGGCTGAACAGCCCATCGAGCGCTACTTTACCGTAGCGGGTCAGATTGGACAGAGTGAGATCAACACCGAAAGTCGTACGGCTACGGTCTATGTGGCTGAGGGTAGCGACCTGAAAAATATCCAGGTCACCTCCCTCAAACTCGGTCCGCGCGGGGTGACGACCATGACCCCGACCATCGAGGAGCTCACCTCGTTCGAGTCGGTGCGTTATGTCTATCTGCAATATCCCGCCTTGAAGGGTGCGCAGGAGCGTTGGCAACTCTATGTCCTCGAAACGGATGTGAAGGTGACTCTGACAGCAGCCGATGCCTGGGCCAAGATGGCCTGGTTGTATGGTGCGGCCGAGGAGGGCACGAAGGTTGGCTTCCGCTACCGTCAGGTGGGTCAGGAGGCGTGGTCGGAGGTGCAGGATGTCAAGCAGCAGGGTGGTACCTTCTCGGCTTGCGTGAAGGGGCTCCAGCCGCTCACCGAGTATGAGTTTATGGCCTACTCGAACGATGATCTTTCGCCGACCTTGGTGCGTCGCACAGAAACAACCCTGCCGCTCGAAAATGGAGACTTCGAGCAGTGGTGCAAGGTGAATAACATCATCTATCCCTATGCCGAGGGAGGTTCGCCCTTCTGGGCTACGGGTAACGTGGGTGCCAGCATTGCCAATGCGACGGTAACCGAAGGCGTGAATGATCCTCGTCCCGGCTCATCGGGCGTAAAGTCGGCACGTCTGACCTCGATCTTTGCCAACCTGTTAGGTGTGGGTCGTTTTGCTGCCGGTAACCTCTATGTCGGTAACTATGTCCGCAACGATGGTACGCACGGTATTATTAACTTTGGCCGTCCCTTTACGGCGCGTCCGGTGGCGATGCGTGGTTGGGTAAAGTACAACTGCGGTGAGATCGACTACGTAACGAGCCAACCTCCCGGGGTAACCCTGAAGAAGGGTGATTCGGATTGTGGCTCGCTCTACGTAGCACTCGGTGATTGGGATCCGGCAGTCTATGGCGGTACGGCCGAGTGCCCTGTTGAGGTGGCTACGCGTCGCATCGAGGAGACGGCTTTCGACAAGAATAGCGAGGCGGTCATCGCCTATGGTGAGCTGCTGCTCACCGAGTCGGTCGATGGCTGGATGGAGGTGACCATCCCGATCGAGTATCGTTCGACGAGCCGCGTGCCGACCCATATCCTAATCGCATTTGCGGCGTCGCGCTACGGTGATTACTTCTCGGGTAGCACGTCGAGTGTGCTGTGGGTCGATGACTTTGAACTGATATATGAGTAGACGGACTGTGTGCCGTATGCTTTTGGGTGCTTACCAAACCAAGAACCAATCCATCCAGATTCGGTAAGCAGAGAGCGGAGCTGAAAGGTCTCCGCTCTCTTTTTTTTGGGGTGTAGGGCGGGTTTGTGCTATTCTTGGCGGAGAATTTGGCGTTTTGAGGAAAAATCCCTAAATTTGACTATTCTACCTAATTTGCGAACAATTTAAAACTCACTACTATGATTCGTATCGTTGCCGTGCATACGGCTATGGCTCTGGTCGAGCCGCTGAACAAGCTCTTTAAGGAGTATCTTCCCGAGGTGAAACTCAACCACATTGCCGATGATTCGCTCATCCAGGAGGTCATTGCCAACAATGCTGTGACGCCTGCTGTGAAGCGTCGTCTTTTGGCCTACTACAATGCGGCTGCCGATGCCGGTGCCGATGTGGTCTTCAACTGCTGCTCGTCGGTGGGTGGTGTTGCCGAGATGGGTGACGAGGTAGCCCCCGTGAAGGTTTTCCGCATCGATGGCCCGATGGCCGAGAAGGCGGTTGTTGAGGGTAAGAAGATTGGCGTGATTGCTACGCTGCCGACGACCCTGCAGCCGACCGTGAAGCTCTTGCAGGACAAGGCTGTGGCTGCCGGTCGCGAGATCGAGATCGTGGAGGGTCTGGCCGAGGGTGCCTTTGCTGCAGGTCAGAGTGGCGATAAGGCTACGCACGATCGCCTGATTGAGGAGGTTGCCAAGAAGATTGCCGACAAGGTCGATGTGATTGTATTGGCACAAGGCTCGATGGCAGCTATGGAGCAGAAGCTCGTCGAGATGACCGGTAAGACGGTGCTTTCGAGCCCGCTGCTGGGTGTGCTGGGCGTGAAGGCTTACCTCAAGGAGAAGGGTCTGATTTAATCCTTAAATAGCGAACGGATGAAGAAGCGCAGTCTGGTGTTGTTGATGCTGATTCTGATCAGCGTCATCACCTTCCTCGATCGTATCAATATCACGATGGCCTCGGGCGACATCATGGCCGAGCTGGGACTCTCGGAGTCGCAGTGGGGTTGGGTGTTGTCGGTCTTTACCATCTCCTATGGCCTGATGCAGGTGCCCCTGGGTGTCTGGGGCGATAAGCGAGGCTACCGCCTGGTGTTGGCACTCATCGTGCTGTGGTGGTCGCTCTTTACGGGTCTGACGGGTTTGGCATGGAGCTTCGGATCGCTGCTGGTGATTCGTTTCATGTTTGGTATCGGTGAGGCGGGATCGTATCCCTGCATGACGGGTGTTGTGGTGAAGTGGTATAAGCAGCACGAGACCTCGACAGCGCAAGGCTATATCTGGGCCGCCAGCCGTATGGGTGGTGCGCTCACGCCCTTTATCGTGCTTCCCGTGCTGACCCTCTTGGGATGGCATTGGGCCTTCTACCTGCTGGCAGCGCTGGGCGTTGTCTGGGCTGCAGGATGGTATTTCTGGTACCGCAACGAGCCCAAGGAGGTGAAGGGTATCACGACCGAGGAGCTTGCGGAGCTTCCTGAGGCGCAACCCGCGAAGAGCGAGCAGGTGGCCATCCCCTGGAAGGCCTTTATGCGCAACCGCCAATTCTGGTTGATTCTGGCCATGTACTTCTTCTACGCTTGGGGTAGCTGGTTCTTCTTCTCGTGGTTCCCGCGCTTCATGGAGGTGGGTCGAGGCTTCTCGAAGGAGGAGCTCACGTATGTGGTGGCCATCCCCTTCGTGATGTCGATGGTGGGTAATATTGCCGGTGGTTACCTCTCGACGAAACTTTCGCTCAAGTATGGCTTGAAGGTGGGTCGTCGTCTGCTGGGTGTGGGTGGTTTGGCCGTCTCGGCACTCTTCATGTTCCTCGCGGCCTTCATCGACGGCAAGACCGAGGTCTTTGTCTTCCTGGCTTTGGCCTTTGGTGTGATTGACCTGATGCTGCCCTCGGCATGGGCTATCTGCAGCGACATCAGCGGTCGCTATTCGGGTGCCGTGTCGGGTGCGATGAATACGGCGGGTAATATCGGCGGTTTTGTCTGCGCCACGGCCTTTGGTTACCTGATCGAGGCTACGGGCAACTTCAACTCGCCACTGTTCGTGATTTCGGTCATGCTCGTGATTGCTGCGTTGCTCTTTACGCTGATCGACCCGACCAAGAAGCTCGTCAAGGATTGCTAATTGTTGAATTCAAAGAAACACAAACAAGATATGAAACGTAAAATCGTTGTCACCGTTGCCCCCGTATGCCACGTGGGCAAACCCGTTCCCGAGGGTTCGTTCAACCCCCTCACGCCCGAAGAGATTGCCGCCGATGTAGCGGCATGTGCCGAGGCGGGTGCCTCGATGGTCCACCTGCATGTGCGCGACCTGACGGGTGAGCAGACTTTCGATATGACCCACTTCAGCCGCACGCTCGATCTGATTCGCGAAAAGTCGGATATCGTAATCCAGGGCTCGACGGGAGGCCTTTCGACCCTCTCGTTGGAGGATCGCAGTGTCTGCCTCTCCGAACCGCGTGTCGAGGTGGCTTCGCTCAATATGGGGTCGGTGAACTTTGGTGAGAGTGTCTATATCAACACCCTGCCTGAGATTCGCTATTGGGCCCAGCGCATGCGCGAGGAGAAGGTGGTTCCCGAGATGGAGATCTTCGATTTGAGCATGGTTGAGACCTGCTCGAAGTTGGCAGATGAGGGTGTGCTGGATCGTCCGATGAGCTACAACTTCTGCCTCGGTACGGGCACCGCGTCGAACCTGAGCGACACGCCGCGCAATCTGCAGTATATGGTCTCGCTCATGGAGGCTGACGGCCATTGGGGCCTGAATAACGATTCGATGAAGGATCTGCACTTCTTGGGCTTGGCCATTGCTATGGGTGCCTCGGTAGTGCGTGTGGGCTTCGAAGATTCGTTCTATTACGAGCAGGGTAAGACCGCTCCGACAAACGCCTTCCTGGTGCAGAAACTGGTGGAGTTGGTGCGCGCGTTGGGTTGCGAGCCTGCAACGCCTGAGGAGGCTCGTGAGATTTTGGGTATCAAGAAACTGCGTGGCTAATGATGACCACCCTGCAATCTGTAACGCGTCTGTACGGACGTCCTACGGATGGAATCGAACTGCGCCGTCGCATCCATGACGAGTTGCGCCGTAAGCGTATCCGTATGGTGGTCATCGATGACGACCCAACGGGTATCCAGACCGTGCATGGCTGTCTGCTCATCACCGAGATTACGCCGCAGCGTGTAGCCGAGGCGTTGGAGGACGATGCGCCCTTCTTCTACCTCTTGGTGAACTCGCGAGCGATGACCGAAAAGGATGCGCGTCGCGTGGTGCGTGAGGCGGTGGAGGCTACACTGGAGGCCAACCGCGAGAAGGGTTATAATTTGCTCTTTGTGAGTCGTAGCGACTCGACTTTGCGTGGCCACTTCCCGGCCGAGAGCGATACGATTCTTGAGGTGCTCGCCGAGCAGGGCGTAACCCCCGTTATGGCGCCCCTCTTTGTGCCGGCCTTCTTTGAGGCGGGTCGCATGACCGTCGAGGGGATACACTACATGGCACAAGGTGAGCAACTTTTGCCCACCTCTGAGACCGAATTTGCCCGGGATAATGTCTTTGCCTATTCCACCTCTGTATTGACCGATTACATGGTCGAGAAGGGGTGTGGTACGATTGCTAAGGAGGATCTGAAACACCTCTCGCTGGA
Organism: Alistipes sp.; assembly: GCA_017555975.1. Classification (GTDB taxonomy): domain Bacteria; phylum Bacteroidota; class Bacteroidia; order Bacteroidales; family Rikenellaceae; genus Alistipes. The sequence continues at coordinate 15,594 of JAFZFJ010000053.1, forward strand.
GGATATTCGCACGACCGACCTGGCGGAGCAGCTACGTACGAACCGCACGAAACGCTATATCTCGTCCGATGCCTTTGATTACCGCGATTTGCGTCGTTTGTCGGTGGCGGTCTTGGCTCAATTTGAGCAGGGACGCAAGCACCAATGCGGTGTGATTCGCTCCTCGTCATCGTTGCCGAAGGCCCTGAGTGGTATTGAGGAGCAGCCCTATGTCGTTGCCTCGAAACCCAATGCTCGTGGTGTGGTCGTGGTGGGTTCACACGTAAAGAAGAGCACCGAACAGCTCGAAGCATTGCTGACGCTGGAGGGTACGCAGGGTATCGAGATCGATGTCGAGCGCATTCTGAACGGCGACGAAGCACAGCTCACCGAGTTGATTCAGTCGGCACAACGACACTACGAGGCGGGACAGATTCCCGTGTTCTATACCTCGCGTCGTGAGGTTCGTATCGATGATGTGGCGGCACGTCAGGCCCTCGGCATCCGTATTTCACGCTTCTTAGTGGATTTGGTGCGAGCGCTGCCGTTCTGCCCCGACTTCCTGATTTCGAAGGGTGGAATCACCTCGCACGACATTCTGACCCACAGCCTGGAGGTCAAGACGGCCCGTGTGGCAGGTCAGGCCGCAGCCGGTATTCCGACCCTGCAGACCACGTCCGAGAGCCCCTTCCCCGAGATGCTCTATGTCATCTTCCCGGGTAATGTGGGTGCCGTGGAGAGTCTGCGTGATGTGGTGGCCAACATTCGTAATCGAGCATAAAGATGGCTTGCGATAATCTACAAGAACTCTTTCCGGTACTCGATGAGGCGGGTAACGTGGTGGGCAAGGCTTCTCGTGGTGAGTGCCACAACGGCAGTCGATTGATCCACCCCGTGGTGCATCTGCATCTGTTGAATTCTGCGGGTGAATTGTACCTGCAACGACGTCCGATGTGGAAGGATATCCAGCCCGGTAAGTGGGATACGGCCGTAGGCGGCCATGTCGATTATGGCGAGACGATTGAGGAGGCGCTGCTCCGCGAGGTGCGCGAGGAGATCGGCTTGGAGGGCTTTACCCCCGAAAAGATCTGCCACTACCTCTATGATTCGGATCGCGAACGCGAGATGGTCTATGTCTATCGCGCCACGTGGGATGGAGAGGTGCATCCGAGCGATGAGACCGACGGCGGTCGCTTCTGGTCGATTGACGAGTTGCGTGCAAATCTCGGCAAGGGGGTGCTGACACCCAATTTTGAGATGGAGGCCGTGAAGGTAGGGTTAATTAAGAATTAAGAATGAAGGGTTGTAGCTTGAGCTGCAACCCTTTTCTTTCCAGCCCTTTTCGCCTTTAGTTCCCTTTAATCCCCTTTCTATCCTATACCACAACAAAAAAAGA
>JAFZFJ010000054.1 GCA_017555975.1 Alistipes sp.
CTACAAGGCTCAGATCAAGGAGCTCGTAGCCGAGGGCATGAGCGAGGAGGAGGCCAAGAAGCAGACCCCGATCATGGTGGGAGCCCAGGAGATGTTGCGCAAATGGGAGACCGGCGACGAAGCAGTTCGCACGCTTTGGTCGACGATGAACGGCTGGGTATACGACGGCTTCGACGTGACGTACAAGGCGCTGGGCGTTGACTTTGACAAGGTATATTACGAGTCGCAGACCTACCTGCTCGGCAAATCGCTCGTCGAGGAGGGTCTGGCGAAGGAGGTCTTCTACCGCCGCGAGGACAACTCGGTATGGATTGACCTGACGGGCGACGGCCTGGACGAGAAGTTGCTGCTGCGTGGCGACGGCACGTCGGTCTACATGACGCAGGATCTGGGTACGGCCTTCCGCCGTTTCGAGGACAACAAGCTCGACGACATGATCTATGTCGTAGGCAACGAGCAGAACTACCACTTCCAGGTACTGAAGCTCGTGCTGAAGAAGCTCGGTTATGCCGAGTGGAGCGACCACATCACCCACCTCTCGTATGGTATGGTGGAGCTGCCCGAGGGTAAGATGAAGTCGCGTGAGGGTACGGTAGTGGATGCCGACGACCTGATCGCCGACATGGTCAAGACGGCCCGCGAGATGTCGGCCGAGCTGGGTAAGCTCGACGGCTGCACGGAGGAGGAGGCCGAGGCTGTATCGACGATGGTAGGTCTGGGTGCACTGAAGTACTTCATCCTCAAGGTTGACCCCAAGAAGACGATGCTGTTCGATCCGCGCGAGTCGATCGACTTCAACGGCAACACGGGTCCCTTTATCCAGTACACGCATGCACGTATCTGCTCTGTACTGCGCAAGGCAGCTGAGCAGGGCATCGCTTACGACACGAAGGCTGAGGCCGACTACATTGCCGAGGAGATCGAGCTCGTTAAGATGCTCTCGGACTACCCCGCCACGGTGGCTGCTGCCGGTGAGAACTTCGCCCCCTCGATGATTGGTGCTTATATCTACGAGTTGGCTAAGAACTTCAACGGCTACTACCACGACCACTCGATCCTCAAGGAGGAGAACGTCGAGGTACGCAAGCTCCGTCTGCAGCTCGCGTCGACGGTCGCTTCGGTGATCCGCAAGGGTATGAAGCTCCTGGGCATCGACGTACCGGAGCGCATGTAGGGGCTTAAGAAGCCCCCTTTATGGGAGTTTGCAAGTTGAAAAGTGAGAAGCCCCCTTTGAGGTGAGTTTGCTAAAAAAAGAGGTGATGCGATTCGTCGGACTGCTGGTTGTTGTGCTACTCGTTGTGGCGTGTGGGCGTAAACCCAAACCCCAAACGACAGCGCCCTACGGCCAGAAGATCACCCTTACGGACTCAATCCTTACCCTTGGCGGGTCGGACACAATTCGATTCGGTCGCATGCACGAGGGTGAGATTGCCGAAAAGCCGCTGCAACTTCACAACGAAGGGTCGCGACCGATGGTGATTCGCTCCGTGGAGCGCACCTGCGGGTGCACGACGCTCGAGTATAAGAATCAACCGCTTATGCCTTCCAAGGCGCACCAACTCAAACTCCGCTTCGACGCCCGAGGCGAGTGGGGATGGCAACTCAAGCTCCTGAAGATCTACCTCAACGAAAGCACGGAACCGCTCCGCCTATACGTCGAGGCCGATGTTGAGTAAGATTTGGCAGAACCAAAGAAAAGGGCTATATTTGCATAATTGACAAACCTAATAAACAAAGAAAGCAATGATTAATTTCCTTCAAGCTGTTCCCGTAGAGCCGCAGCCTGGCTTCATGCAGCAGTACAGTTTCCTGATCATGATCGGTCTGATGTTCCTCGTGATGTGGCTCTTCATGTGGCGTCCCGAGGCTAAGCGCCGTAAGCAGATGCAGGAGTTCCGCAACAACCTCAAAAAGGGCGACAAGGTGATCACCGCCGGTGGTATCTACGCCACGGTAAAGGAGGTTAAGGAGACGACCCTGCTCCTCGAGGTTGACAGCGACGTTACGCTGCGCATCGACAAGAACATGGTTGTAGCCGATCCGACGGGTCTGCAGCAGCAGTAATCGGTCGCAAGGACCAAAATCGAAGGTGGTTCCGTTCCTGCGAACCACCTTTTTTTATTAAACAACGAAATCTATGAAGAAGACCATCACCTATACGACGCAAGGCACCTGTTCGCAGGCCATCATCGTCACGGTCGAGGAGGGCACGATCTGCGAAGTGTCGTTCGTGGGCGGTTGCCACGGCAACACGCAGGGCATAGCAGCACTCGTGAAGGGCATGCCGATCGAGGAGGCCATCACCCGCCTCGAAGGCATCGACTGCCGCGGTCGTGGCACCTCGTGTCCCGATCAGCTGGCCAAAGCACTGCGACAAGCGATCGAAGCATAAGCAAATCACACAAAGAAAATGGCTGTCTGACTTTTCAGTTCAGACAGCCATTTTCTTATGCTCATTCTTAACAATAGGATAACATAAGACAGGCTGCAAAAATCAATTTTGTCTCTACTTTTGTGCATCAAATTCGGCAAGCAGTAACAACACAATACAATATGTTATCCGTCGTAATTCTTTTGGTGGCCCTTATAGCAATAGTATGGGGCGCCGACACGCTGGTAAATGGATCGGTCTCCATTGCCCGCCGCTTTCACATCTCGGATTTTGTCATTGGCGCCATCATTGTCGGCATCGGCACCTCGTGTCCCGAGCTGGTTGTCAGCTCCTATGGTGCCTTGCAGGGCAATGTCGATGTTGCGATCGGCAACGTCGTCGGCTCGAACATCTTCAACGTCCTCTGCATTCTCGGCCTGACGGCCCTGCTGTGGCCCATTGAGGTGAGTCGTGAAAACCGTCGCTTCGACCTGCCCATCTGCATCGGCGTTTCGATTTTAGCTATTTTACTGGCTTTCAACTTCTTCAACGATCAACCCGTAGCCATCAACCGTTGGGACGGAGTGATTTTTCTGCTCTTATTTGCCCTCTACATCTATAGCTCGTTCCTGCGCGACCGCAAGAGCAATCCTCAAAGCGCCACAATCGAGGAGACAACAACCGCAACCGAAAAGCTGTGGCTCTCGATTGGCAAGGTGATCGTGGGGCTGACAGTACTTGTCACCGGCTGTCAATTCTTTGTCGATGAAGCTGAAAAGATTGCCCTGATGCTTGGCGTGGATGAGGCATTTATCTCGATCACACTCATCGCATGTGGCACCTCGCTCCCCGAGTTGGCCGCCTCGCTGACGGCCGCATTCAAGCGCAACACGCAGCTGGCATTGGGAAACGTGGTGGGCTCAAACATCTTCAACGTGCTCTTTATCCTCGGTGTCAGCTCGCAGCTCTCACCGCTCTCGGGTGGTGGCATCACGGTGGTGGATTATGCCGTGATGATTGCTGCCGTCATTCTGCTCTCGTTGTTAAGTCTGCGAGGTCGCATCTCGCGCATCGGCGGCGCAGTGATGCTTACCGGTTTTGTGGGTTACCTGTGGTACTTGATTTCGTTGCAGTAACGAGCGATTTATGCATAAAACAAGGGAGATAGCGAATCAGGCTATCTCCCTTGTTTGTATCGTTAAGCTAACTAACTTTCAACTTTGACCCACCTGCGGTGGCTCGACTTCGCTGCGCCTCGGCAAAGTCTGCAAGCAGCCTCTGCGCTCGGCTTAATCGCGAAGTTCAACTTTAGTTGTCTCTGTCGAGGAAGAAGATCGGAATGTTGGCGATAAAGAGGTCCTTGGCACGCAGCTTCTCACGCTTGGCAATCAGCTCCGACAGCTTGATCTCACCAATCACGTAGTTGCTCTCCGCCGAGATATACTGCTCGTGGATGGACTCAAAGTCGAGCACGTGCTGAATGTTGGTCTCCGAGTAGCGCACATAGATCTTGAGCGTGATATCGGTCGTATAATCGGGCTTCTGCAGGTAGTTCTGCTTCTTGTACTCGTAGCGATAGCCGTGCAGACGAGCCATCACATCGCTCAAGATCGACGAGGCGGTCGGCAACGAACCGGCACCCTTACCGAACATAAACTGACGATCGTAGCACTCGCCGCGAATCACCACGCCGTTATACTCGTCATCTACACTATATATATATCGGCTCGGGTAGACAAATTCGGGCATCACAAACATCGTAAAGTGCTCATCGTTCACCTTGACAACCTGCGCCACGAGCTTAATCTTCACGCCCTTCTCGCGTGCATACTGAATATCCGAATCGTGGATGGTCGAGATACCGTAGGTGAAGATCTCTTCGGGAGCTACGTAGGTACCCAGGGCATGCATCGTGATGATCACGAGCTTAAACAACGAGTCATAACCCTCGATATCGAACGAAGGATCGGTCTCGGCAAAGCCCAGCTCCTGCGCCTTACGCAATGCACTCTCGTAGGGCTCCTTGTGGTCGAAGACACGCGAAAGGATGTAGTTCGACGAACCGTTCAGAATACCCTTCACCTCCAGCAGCAGGTCGTTGTCGTAGTACTCCTCCAGGTTGCGAATCACGGGAATCGAACCGCACGACGAGGCGTCGTAGAGCAGCGCCACGTTGTGCTTCTTCTGCAACTCGATCAGTTCGGGCAGGTGGTTGGCCAACATCGCCTTGCTACCCGACACAACGGGAACACCCTTTTCGAGCGCCGTCTTGACGATCGAGAAGGCATCGTCGGCATTGTTAATCACCTCCACAATAAGGTTGATCTCGGGATCGTTCAGAATATCTTCGGCCTTGTCGGTCATAAGCGACGGATCAACCTCCACCGAGCGAGGCTTCGAGAGATCATGCACGCAGATCTTGGCAATCTCGGCGTGGGCATTCTTCGACTTGCGAATCACCTCATAGACACCCTGGCCTACGACACCGAATCCGAAAAGACCGATTTTAATGTTACTCATTTTCAGTCAGTTTATTGATAATGGGATAAATAATGCTATTGAGTTGCTCATGCTCGACCAAGAATCCGTCATGGCCGAAGGGTGAGTCGATTTCGTGATACACAGCTCCGGGAATACGCTCCGCTAAAAGGCGCATTTCAGCGGGTGTAAAGATAATATCGGAGGTGATGCCGACCACCACCGTGCGTGCCGTGATGCGTCGTAGAGCCGCCTCCAAACCTCCGCGATCCCTTCCCACGTCGTGCGTATCGAAGGCATCGAGAATAGCTACATAAGAGTAGGCATTGTAGCGACGGCAGAGCTTCTCGCCCTGGTACTGCTGGTAAGTCGAGGCGCGGTGCACCGCAGGGCTGGGTTCGTGATCTTGCTGCGTGAGGTTGTACCCAAGCGACCCACGATAGGTCAAAAGGCCGATGGCGCGTGCTGCGGCCATACCCTTCATGCCGGCATCCGGACGACGCTCGCCATAAGTTTGATCTGCGAAAATGGCCATGCGCTGGGTCTCGTCGATGGCAATCGTCCAGGGCGAAGCCTTGGCATCGGTGGCAATCAAGACCAACTGCGAAAAACGCTCCGGCTCCATGACGGCCCACTCCACAGCCTGAAATCCACCCACCGAGCTACCCACGAGGGAGTCGATATGGTCAATGCCGAGAGCATCGGCCAAGCAGCGGTGTGCCGAGACCATGTCGCGAATCGTGTAATGGGGGAATTCGCCATACCAAGGCTCACCCGTGGTGGGATTCACCGTCAGCGGACCCGTCGTACCGTAGTGCGAACCGAGGATGTTGGCGCAGATGATGAAGTGATCCTTGGGATCGAGGAAACGACCCTCCTCCACCGTGTGGGGCCACCAATCGGCCACATCCGAGTTGGCCGTCAGGGCATGACACACCCACACCACATTCGAGCGATCAGCGTTCAGCTCTCCGTAGGTGTGGTAGGCGATCTCCAATTCGGGGAGCGTAACCCCCGATTCGAGCGTAAATGGGCCGTGTTTGTACAAATTCATACGTGCAAAGATACACCTTTGTAAATTAAAAATGAAAAATTAAAAATTAAAAATTACATGATTTCGCGGTGGGCTTTGGTAATTTCAGAAAAAAGAGCTACCTTTGCCGTCGCTTTCGAGCAACGGATTGAACTGTGGTGTAATGGTAACACAGCAGATTTTGGTTCTGTCGTTCTGGGTTCGAGTCCCGGCAGTTCAACCAAGAAAAAGAGGCTTTTTGAGCCTCTTTTTTTTGTCCTTCTGCCGGCACTTTCACTTAAGGGCGGGTTGCGCAAATAATTATATTTAATTTTCAACAGTATTTGCGCGAGTGCGGAGCACTCTTTCTCCGCCCTTCGAGTCCCGGCAGTTCAACCAAGAAAAAGAGACCTTTTAGGTCTCTTTTTTTGGTTTTTGCCATAGAGTAGAAAGGGAGCTAAGGGGAACTAAGGGCGATTAAGGGCACACACTGTGGCCTCAGTAGCCTCAGCAACTGTCTCTTACAATCTCGCCATAAATCGCTCGCGGTCCACCACAAAGCGCACGTGTACGCCCTCGCCGATAATACCCTGCTCATCGACTGCGCCCACCGTGAAGGTCAGCTTGCGACCCTCGACAGCCGTCAGCACTGCCGTGGCGGTAATCGTAGCGCCCACCTTCGAGGGCTTGATGTGCGAGCAGTTCATCTCCGAGCCCACCGTCGTCGATCCCTCGGGCAACTCGGCCGCCACCGCCATCATGGCGGCATTCTCCATCAGGGCCACCATCGAAGGCGTAGCAAACACCTCCAAATCGCCCGAGCCCATCACCTTAGCCGTATTCGACTCGCACACAACCACCTTTGAGGTGGCTTTCAATCCTTTTTCCAGCATAATTTCCGTGTAAAATTCTCGTTTTGTTTGTATCTTTGCTGTAAAGATACGAAAAAAATGCGAAAGTTACTCCTTGTCATGGTAGTTTTGCTCTTGGTGGCAGGCGACGGAATGGCCCAACGGCGTCCGGCGCAGCAATCCACGCGCGGAATTCGCCAGAGCGGATGGGCCGTCATGGGGAGCGATTCAACCCTGCAAGTCGATATTTTACCCGTCTATGTCTTCAACAAGAAGGCCGATCTGCGCCAATATCGCCGACTGGTCGAGGCGGTGAAGCGCACCTACCCGCTGGCCCAAATTGCCAAGCGCAAGATGTATGACATGGAGGAGGTATTGCTGACCCTCAACAAGAAGGAGCAGCAGAAATATATCAAGCAGTGTTACAAGCAGATACTCGACGAATACACCCCCGTAGCCAAGCGCATGACCCGCACCCAGGGCCGTGTGCTCGTCAAGCTCATCGACCGCGAAACAGAGTACACAGCCTATGAGGTGATTCGTGAATTCCGCGGTGGTTTCGTAGCTAGCTTCTGGCAGGGGATCGGCCGCATCTTCGGCCACAACCTCAAATCCGAATACGACAAAGAGAACGAGGACCGCGTGCTGGAACAGATCGTCCTCTACTACGAGGCGGGGATACTGTAAAATTTACTCTGGCAAATTTTACAATTAAGAATTAAAAATTAAGAA
>JAFZFJ010000055.1 GCA_017555975.1 Alistipes sp.
CATCATGGAGGGTCATCCCGAGATTACGGCCGACAACTGGAACGGCGGTATTCAGATCGAGAGCCAACACAACACCGACGGCCACACGGCAAAGATGCGTTCGGATCGCCCCTTCGCCATGCCCTACCTGACGATTCTCTCGGCTCAAGAGGCCTATGAGTATGTGTTGAAGAATGTAGGAGCCAATATCCCCTGCCGCGACCGCGTGGATGAGATCATCGTCAACGAGGTGCGCACGGGCGAGATCTACTACGAGAAGAAGCTCCCGAAGGAGAACCCCTATGGTGACAACTGGGGTCTGGCCGAGAAGTCGCAAAATCCCGACGGCACCTTCCGTTTCCGCCGCATGGGCAACGACTCCTACAAGAAGGGTATCATCACCGATATCCGACAGATGGGCGGCTACCCCGAATATAAGGGTCAGCCCTACCTCGACACGGACAAGGACGGTATGCCCGATGCGTGGGAGCAGGCCAACGGTCTGAACCCGAACGACGCATCGGACGCCAACGGCGACTGCACGGGCGACGGTTACACGAACATCGAGAAGTATATCAACGGCATCCCGACGACGGTAAAGATCGACTGGCGCAACCTGAACAACAACTACGACACGCTGGCTGCCAAAGGCAAGCTTTTATAAACAAACGACACAAGAACCATGAAACAGATTCTTTTGAGTGTGATGCTGCTTCTGCTGGCATCCACCACCGCTTCGGCCATTGAGCTCAAGTGCGAGGGTCGCGACCCGCAGTATGTCGAGTCGATCCTGAAACGCTCGCAGAAAATCGTCGATAAGCTCGCCCTGGAAAACACCGCTACGAGCGAGGAGGTGACCAAGATCATCGCCAACCGCTACTTCGAGTTGAACGATATCTACGAGGTGCGTGATCAGCGCCTGGCCAAGATCAAGGAGCAGGGTCTGACGGGCGAGGAGAAGAAGCACGCCACCGAGTTTGCCAACTACGAGTGTGACAGCAAGCTCTATCGTTCGCACTTCGCCTTCCCCGCTACGCTCGGCATGTTCCTGAGCGACGAGCAGGTGGAGCAGGTGATCGACGGCATGACCTACGGCGTGGTGCAGGTTACCTACCAATCGCACCTGGATATGATCCCCTCGCTGACCGAGGAGGAGAAACTCCAGCTGATGGCCTGGTTGAAGGAGGCGCGCGAGTTGGCTGTGGATGCCGAGAACTCGAACAAGAAGCACGGCGTCTTCGGCAAGTATAAGGGTCGCTACAACAACTACCTCACCCGACGCGGCTACGACCTGAAGGCCGAGCGTGCCGAGTGGTACAAGCGTATCGAGGCTGCCAAGGCCGCCAAAGCAGAGGAGTAATCCTGCGTGATGAGCAACAAGAGAGGCTGTCTGTTGGACAGCCTCTCTTTCGTTTATTTTAAGTAGAGCTCCCACCCCCGCTCCACAGCCATCCAATCCGCCTTGCGTCCATTCTCTACCTGCGAGATGGCCGCCACCAGCGGGATCATCGTCGAGCGATCCTGCGGATCAATCTCCTCGCTCGGGGCGATGCCGGTCAGCGAGGTGACGCTACGGATGTAGCGTGCCGTATCGTTCTCCGACGGGGGTGCCCAGCGCGCAATCATCTCGCTCAGCGTGCGAAGGTGGTGCTTGCGCCAATAGGTACGCAACACCACAAAGATCGCGCGATAGCCCCACTCATCTGCTTCGAACTGCTTGAAGGCGGGATCGGTCGAGGGCAGCACCTCCCCACGAAATCGGCAGACCGAGCGGCGGATATTGCCCGGATTGTGATTACGCAGCCCCCGACTCATCTCCCACCTGTTTTTGGATTCGACGATGCACATAGCGACGCAGCCAACGAAAGAGCGGAGCATCGCTCAGCTGCGCAGCATTCTCCAGGAACGACCACAGCTCCACGCCGCAGGCAAAGCCTGCCAGATAGCGAGCGAGGTGGCAATCGACAAAGGTCAGCACATAGTGTTCGAGCAGCCACCCCATACCGAGCATCGTGACCACAAGGGCCGCCTTCACGATGGTATGCCAGGCGCGACAGCTCTCGAAGTACCATCGACGCCCCTCACGGCGCGCCGTGACACGATCGGCTAGCACACCACTCACAAAGTCCACTGCAATAAAGAGCAGCGAGCAGATCACCAGTGGGGCAATCGGCGCAAAGAGCCCCAGCGTTGCTGCTATAAGCCCGCTAAAAAATCTGTACAAAGCCTCCATCGGTCATGCAACGGTGTAAGATGTTCTCATGCGGATCATACTCGGGGAAGGCCTCCGCATGCTCATCGAGGTAGTCGGAGGCGCGGCGCAGGAGGATCGAAACCTCGTGGCGCAGGTTGGTATGCAGGCGGTTGAGCGCCGCCTGGTCGGCCGGCGAGCCGTTGTCAGCCTTCGGCGAGAGGGTTCCGAGCGGGGTGGTGCGCAGGTCGAGGCGGGATTGTATCAACATGCGGGTAGCGAGGGCAAGCG
>JAFZFJ010000056.1 GCA_017555975.1 Alistipes sp.
CCGACATGATCGGTATGGACGAGACACTGCTCTCAGTCGAGGGTAGCGTAGTAAACCGCATGGAGCCGCTCAACCAGGATCCGATGCTCGACGAGTACCTCGTGGAGTGCGGTCAGGAGAAGAACGTACAGCTCTACTCGGCACGCGCCAACTTCGGTTGGAAGGGTCTCTCGCTTAGCGGTGAGTATGCCCTCAAGAGTGCCGACATGACGAACACAACCTCGATCGCCGCCGCGAAGGGTAACGCCATCCTGGCCGAGGCCGGTTACAGCTATGGTAATTTCAGCTTCATGGGTTCGTTCCGTCAGCTGGAGCACATGGGTACGCACATCTCGGTATATAATATGGGTGTAAACAACACGATGAACTACCTGCCCGCTCTGACGCGCCAGTACACCTACATGCTGGCCAACCTGAATCCCTACCAGGTCAATGTCGACGGCGAGATTGGTGGTCAGGCCGACATGAACTATACGCTCCGCAGCAAGGAGAACCGCTACCGCTACTGGAACTTCCACGTCAACTACTCGACCTACTACACGCTGAATGCCTCGCAGAGCGCTTCGGGTGCACGTCAGCGTCTGTGGCAGGACTTCAACTTCGACGTGGAGCGTCAGTGGAACAAGCAGTGGAAGACGATCTTCCTCTACTCGTTCCAGGAGTGGAATCCCACGCACGGTTTCCAGCACCGCACCTACGTATCGAACGTCTTTGTGGCTGACGTCACCTACAAGATCAACCGCAAGCACTCGTTGCGCTTCGAGGGTCAGTATCTGCTCTCGGATGAGTATGAGGGCGACTGGGCCGGTGCGCTGCTCGAGTACAACTGGGCACCCCACTGGAGCGTCTTCTTCAGCAACATGTACAACATCGACGAGATGCCGGCGAACATGAATCAGGCAAAATACTACTACAACGGTGGTTTGAGCTACACCTACAAGCGTACGCGCGCCCAGGTAAGCTTCGGCCGCAACCGCGCAGGTTACATCTGCTCGGGTGGTGTTTGCCGCTACTCGCCCGCCTATACGGGTGTCAACCTGATGCTCACCACGTCGTTCTAATCCTTAAAAATAACCACTATGATGAAAATGATGAATTATTTGACCGTCTTGGCTGCTGCTGCCCTGCTTCTGGGTGCATGCACGAAGGGCCTGGGCTGGGAAGAGGAGCAGAACGGCAACCAGGGCGGCCAGGGTGGCGGTCAGAATACGCCCGACATCCCCACGACGGGTGAGTTGGTGCTTACGGCCGACAAGACCGACGTAGAGATTGGCGGCGTTGATTTCGCCCAGCTCACCGTCACGAAGGGCGGCGTAGAGGTTCCGGCCTCGATGTACAAGGTCTACGAGGCTATTGATGGCAAAACGGTTGAAATCAAGTGTTCGGAGGGCAAGTATATGCCCGAGTCGATGGGCTTCCACGAGATCAAGGTATTCTTCCGCACGGAGGTATCGAACACGATTCGTTTCCGCGCCAAGAGACAGAGCACGCCGAGTGGTGTAGATCCCGGCCCGGCTCCCGATGACAACTCGAACAAGCTCAACTTCAAGCGCCGTGTGCTGATGATTCAGTTTACAGGTACGAACTGCGGCTACTGCCCCTCTATGATCAACACGCTCAACAGCATGATGCAGGAGCCGAGCATCAGCGAGAATGCAATTCTCGTAGCAGCTCACACTTATAACGAAAACGACCCGGCCTTCTTACAGCAGAATCTCGACGGTGCTCTGGGTGTTTCAGGCTACCCGACGCTGAACTTTGACATGTATGCCAACTCATCGGTGCACGGCAGCGTTAGCTACAACGCCGACCTGTTTAACAAGGCACTGTCACGCGTGAAGGTACGCGGTGGTATTTCGGCCGTGTCGCTCTACGACAGCGCAACGCGAACGGTAACCGTTTCGGCGAAGGTAAAGGCTGCCGAGGAGCGTGATTTCCGCATCGGCGCCATGCTGATCGAGGACAACATCGTTGCTTCGCAGGCCAACAACGGTGCTCCGGGCAACTGGACCAACTTCGTGCACAACAACAGCATCCGCTACTGCGATGGCGAGTATGCAGTCAGCGACTACACGGGCTATTCGTTGGGTAAGATCGCCGTAGGTGAGACGGCCGATTACACCTTCGCAATCAAGCTGAAGCAGGATTGGAAGGCCGAAGATTGCCGCCTGGTGATCTATATCACGACGCCGGAGATCATCAACAATTCGTCGCGCATGTACCCCGTGAACAACGCCATCACCCTCCCCTTGACGGGCGAGAAGGGCTTTGAGTATACGGAGTAAACTCGTACACAGATCTACAAGAAAAGAGGTTGCAGGAAACTGCAACCTCTTTCTTTATCGGTATATGGACAACTACTCGTCAGCGCGTGCCAACTTCACCGTAAAGTGGCGCATCAGCTCCGTCTCCCAGGTGATCTTCATACCGCGCGTGATCTCCTCACGACGATCGAAGACATTCTTCAACGCCACGGCAATCACATCCATGTGGTTGTTCGTGTAGACACGACGTGCAATGCAAAGGCGCAACAGATCGAGGCTACCGAAGCGATTCTCGCGCGTAATGGGATCACGGTCGGCCAAGATGTAGCCAATCTCACAACCACGGATACCGGCCTCGAGGTAGAGCTCAACGGTCAACGTTTGAGCCGGGAACTCCTCCTTGGGAACCTTCGTCAAGATCTTCGAGGCATCGACAAAAATGGCGTGACCACCCGCCGGACGCTGGTAGGGAATCCCAAACTCATCCAAACGAGCAGCAAGGTACTGCACCTGACGAATACGCGTTTCGAGGTTATCAAACTCCGTATTCTCATCCAAACCTACAGCCAGCGCCTCCATATCGCGTCCATTCATACCGCCATAGGTCAAGTAGCCCTCGAAGGGGATACAGAAACGCTTTGCTCCCTCGTACCAATCCTCATGGCGCGTAGCAATAAAGCCACCCATGTTGACAATACCATCCTTCTTGGCCGACATGGTCATACCATCAGCCAGGTCGTACATCTCCTTCACAATCTCCTTGATCGTCTTGTCGGCATAGCCCTCCTCGCGCGTCTTAATGAAGTAGGCATTCTCAGCGAAGCGTGCCGAATCCAGCACCACACGCTTGCCATATTTATCGGCAATGGCACGCACAGCCTTCAGGTTGGCCATCGATACAGGCTGACCGCCGGCGGTATTGTTCGTCACCGTCACGATGATAAAGGGCACCTTCTCGTGGTGCTCGGCCAGGGCCTTTTCCAGCTTCTCGGGGTCAACATTACCCTTGAAGGGATGCTCCAACTGCGTATTCTTCGCCTCATCGATCGTGCAATCCAAAGCCATCGCCTTGCGGCTCTCAATATGGCCTTTCGTGGTATCGAAGTGCGAGTTGCCGGGCACCACATCACCCGCCTTCACGAGGTGGCTGAAGAGCACATTCTCGGCAGCACGGCCCTGGTGAGTCGGGATCACATAGTCCAGACCTGTGAGACGCGTGATGGTATCCTTGAGGTGGAAGAAGGACAACGAGCCAGCATAGCTCTCATCGCCCATCATCATGGCTGCCCACTGGCGGTCGCTCATGGCACCCGTACCCGAATCGGTCAAACAGTCGATGTAGACCTGATCGGCACGAAGTTGAAAGACATTGTAATGGGCTGCTTTCAGCCACTGTTCGCGCTCCTCGCGCGTGCTTTTACGAATCGGCTCCACCATTTTGATGCGCCACGATTCTGCAAAGGGTAATTCCATAGCAGTTGGTTATTTAGTTTAGTTAGATTTCGTTGGTATATCGAGCAATCCGCAAAGGATTCATAACAAAGTTATGAAAATATTCAAAAGTCTGCAACTTTGCGTCTAAAAAAAAGGATGCAACACCCCGAAAGGTATTGCATCCTACAATCGCAACGAAGCGTCAGCTACCGGTTGTGTTCTCCGACCTCAAAGAGTGCCAACGCATAGAAATAATCGCGGTACTCCTCGCTCGTCGCCTTACGCAGGCAGCGCCATTTACTTGAAAGCCGTTTCCAATGGACAAAATGGCGAAAATCGCGTGTTGCTGTCTCCACATACCACGCTTCATGATCCTGACGTGCATAGATTGCCCATAAGCAGATCGAAGGTTCATCACCACTCCCCTCCAATTCGAAGAGATATAACTCATCTGCATGCAACACATCAACGGCTGCATCGTCGACAGCCGCCACCAGTTCCTGTACATTTGGCATCATAAATCAAATTCTGTTTATTGCAGTCCAAAGGTAAGGAAAAGGTTTGAAAATACAATATTCTATTGTCTTTTTATATTTATTATTTTAGCCTTTAAGGGCAAAATCGGCTATTTGGCGTACAACGACATCCACCTCATCGGTAATCGAAAGCAGCAAATTGCGATATTGACCGCGATCAAGAAGCGATTTCAAGAGTGGGTAGATCGGCATCTGCGAACGCCAATAATTGCTATCAAAAAAGATCATGGGCGAGGCGTAGCCGAACGTTTCGTAGTGATTTTGGGCGCCATCTTGGAAAATCTCCTGCATCGTACCGGCACTTCCGGGCGTGTAGATCACACCACCTTTGGCCAACGCCAAAAGGCCATCCTCGCGGATGCTGTTCTCGAAATATTTGGCGATGTGCGTTGCAAAGGGGGTGGCAGGTTCGTGACCATAGAACCAGGTGGGAATGCCAATGCTGCACACATCACCCAGACGCGGATAACGCCTCATCGTACGGAAGGCCGAGGAAAGCCAACCTTCGTCGCGAAACGTGGGTGCTACGGAGAGTTCCTCGACAGCACGCAACAACTCCTCTTCCGATCTTCCTGCAAACCAAGCGCCCAGGTGAGTAGCCTCCATCGCGCCCGGGCCACCACCACTGAGCATCACCATACCCTGCTCGGTCAGCCGTTTGGCGATACAGGCTATACGCAGGTAGTTGGGATCGGTGCGACGCATCGAATGGCCTCCCATAATTGCCACAGCACGCCGTTCGTCATAGCGAGCCAAAAGTTCGTGAAGGGCATTGGTAATGGAGTGGTCATGCAGACTGCGCGCCAACGACTCGCGGATACACGAGGCAGTGCGACCCGTAGCCAGATAGTGACGATAGACGCGCGTGTCATAGCAGCTCTCAAAGGTGCGCTCATCGGTCGGATCATAGCCCGAATAGAGCGACGAAGCGGCATAGAGTTTCGGTGGAAAGACTTTGAAGGGCATCGGAAGTGCCGGGATCTCGTAGCAATCCTCACCGATCACAGCACGCATTTCGGGGGGAATTCGACAGCCGATAAAGAGGCAATCCGCATAGCGACAACGAGCTGCCGAAGCATCAAAACGAATCGCTTGAAAGGCGTAGTGGCTCAACAAAGCACCCTCTTCCAAAAGAGGCAACAACTCCTCACGCGAGGAGATCTCTACGTAGTTTCTCGGCTTCATGGCGGGTAGCGGTTTTTACAAATTTACGCCCTTTGGGCGAGAATTGCAAACCGACAGACCCACAAAATGCCATTTTCGGGCAGAATTATCCACCGAAAGGTCACCGACGAAGTCTTAGCGAAAATCGAAATAGAGCTTCATGCGAATACCCTCATCACCCTTTTTGATGCGGATATGACCTGGCTGTCCCGAAGGACCATGTTCCTCAAGAGGTTTGAAACAACGCATCGCCGGAATCTCATACAGGAACGAGATATCGCCCTCCGGGAAGTCGGGATAGGCCACAATACCGCTCTTGTTATCGGCAGGTTGCTCGGGAGTATAAAGACGCACAAAAAGGCCATCCGAAGCGCTATGCACCGTAAAATCACCCTCCGCAGTCTGCAGAGTCATCCAGCGCACGTCGGCATGATAACCGCGGAACTCGGGATAGATCAATCGCTCGAAAGCTGCTCCCGTTGAACTATCATTCCAGGCCTTCTCCCACACGCCATATTGCGTACCGCGAATACGATTTTTCCAAACGCGTTGCGGGCCACGACCAAACCAACGTGCCCCCTCCACCTTCGCCTCAGGATAGCGGAACGAGAAGCCGAAATTGGTCACATTGGGGACTACCAACGCATCATCAAAACCTTCACCACCCTTCGTTCGATTCAGCACCACGGCATCCATCGACAGCATGCCGTCGGAATTCATCTCCCAGCGAATCGAATCTACAGCGCCCAAATAGTAGGCCGTCACAACCGCTTTATCGCCCTCCAGACGGCTCTCCAGATGATGCAGGCGGGCGTTCATACCCACCGGAATCGGACCATCAGCAAACGATACTTCTCCCTTGCTACTGACAACCGAGGCAATGCGTCCCGTCGTTTTATCGAATCGAACCGACACACCAGAGGCAGCCACTTCTACCTGCGAATCGGTCGTTTTAAACACAGCCGTTTCGTGCTCCGCAGGGGTCATTTCCGGGATATATTTTGCAGCTCGATGGATCGGCCAGGTACGGGTCACCATCTCCTCGCCCGAGGGATGATAGAGCGTAATCTCCAAAATATCGGCCGTCGAAAAATTGGTCGGCAGGGTCATCGTCGAGAAGCCCGAACAACGCGGATCGAGTGCCGGCAAGTGCACCTCACCCTCACCAATCGGCTCCACACCTACGTCCGTAGCGTTCAACAGACGATAGCGGGCCTTGCACGCCGCAAGGTTGGTATAGAGGTAGTCGTTGCGCGTCAGGATACGTCCATCGAACGAAGGGGTAATCCGCAGATTCTCAAACTGAATCGGAGCCCATACATCACGCACGGTATAGTAGCTCGCCTCCTTCTCGCGGTGCGGACCAAGGATGCCGTCAGCACCGTTCGAGGCATCGCTATCGAGTGCGCCATTGCGGTCACTACGCACCACAGCATTGTCCGAGAAGTCCCACATAAAACCACCCACAAAGAGGGGCGAAGCGGTGTATTTCATCCAGAAATCCTCCAAGCCCGAGCCGTGACCCTGGTCATACATGCCGTGCATAAATTCGGTCGGCATGAAGAGTTTTTGGCCATTTGTAAAGCGGGCCACACCAGTCTGATAGGCCGGATAGTGGTGCGTGTCGATCACCCCGAAATCGGCCCAGGGGTGAATCAGCGGACGCTTCTGCGGATCGAGATCGGCAAAGTAGTGATCCAGCTCCGTATTCCAGCCACCCTCGTTGCCATTGCTCCAGATAACGATCGAAGGGTGATTGCGATCGCGACGCACAAAGTCCTGCACGAGCGACCTGCCCACCTCGGTCGAGTAGCTATTCTGCCAGCCACACAGCTCATCTACAACCAGGATACCAAGCGAATCGCAGACATCCAGAAAATGGCGATCGGCAGCATAGTGGATGCGCACGGCGTTCATATTCATCTGCTTGATCAGTTCGCCATCCATGCGGCTGATTTCGACACTCGTCGTACGACCACCTTCGGGCCAGAACGAGTGGCGATTAATACCCTTGAGTTGCAGTTTTACTCCATTTAGATAAAGACCATCCGCAGGACGTACATCCAGCGTGCGGAAACCGATCTTCTCCTCGCGATAATGGAGCTTTCTACCCTTGGCATCGAGCAGTTGAATGCCCAACGTATAGCGCCTCGGCGACTCCGGATTCCAGGGCTCGATTCCCAGCCACGAGGCCTCGATCGGGTGCTCTGTACCCTCCTTTAAGGTGTAACGCAACACCTGATCGCCATCGAGCGTCAATTCGACCATCGACCCTGCTGCGAGGGGCGTAGTATAGAGCGTAGCACGGAGCGAACCATCCATGCGTGCATCGAGGGCATAATCCACAAGATGTGTCTTGGGACGCACTTCGAGGTACACGGGGCGGAAGATGCCACCAAAGATCCACCAATCGGCTTTGCGCTCGGCGGCATTCACGCGCTTATCGGACGACTCCTTCCACACGTGCACCTCCACTTCGTTCTCGGCGCCATAGCGCACCATGTTCGAGATATCATAGGCAAACTCGTAGAAGGCTCCCTGATGAATCGGGCCGGCCACGCGACCGTTGATCTTCACCTCAGCATCGGTCATCACGCCCTCGAAGATGATGCGCACCTGCTCCCCGCGCCACGCCTTGGGTACGGTAAAGCGACGTCGATAGAAACCCTCCTCGCGCGGTGGATATTTCTTACCCTCCTTGTACCATCGGCCGTAGGAGTACTCACCAAAGCCCTGAATCTCCCACTGCGAAGGGACCTCGATCGTCTGCCACGAGCCGCTTCGGCGGCCCTCGGTGCAATAAAAATCCCAGGTCATCGTATCGTCCCACCCCTTACCACTCAGATAAAGGCGCTCATCTTGGGCCGTTGCCTCAAAAGCAACAAAGAGCATAATAAAAGCTAAAAGTCGTCGCATAGTGTCGGTTTTCTACAAAGTTACTCTTTTTTACATAGGTATCGAAAAAATCCTGAAAAAAATACACTTTTTAGGTTCTTTGTATTGCATAATACCAAAACTTGTCATATATTTGCATAGAGATTAGAACAAAACTGCACAAACAAATACGAACAAACCATGAAAGAGACTGTAAATGCCAACATCGGTTCGGTAGCCTTTACCCTCGACGACGATGCCTATCGTGCGCTCAAGCGCTACCTGAAGCTGATCGAGAATCGTCTGCCCGAGGGCGACAAGGAGACCCTGAGCGACATTGAGGGCCGCATAGCCGAGTTGCTGAGCGAGAAGATACAAACTCCGATGCGTGTCGTGACGCTCGCCGACGTGGAGGCTGCCATGCAACAGATTGGCGACCCCGACACCTTTGGCAAGGCACGCATCGAGGATACCGATACGGAGGAGGCTCAAGAGCCAAAGGCCAAGACGCGCCTCTATCGCCCGCGCACGAATCGTTGCATCGGTGGTGTATGTACCGCTTTTGCCAACTATTTCGGCGGTGATGCGACGCTGTTTCGCCTCATTACCTTCATGTTAATCTTCTTCGGCGGTCTGTCGATTTGGATCTACGTCATCCTGTGGATCGTACTTCCCCAGGAGCCTGGACACGAATTCACCATTAACAAAGAATAGCTATGACAGAAGAGAATGTAAAGGTGCAAATGCGCAAAGGTATTCTGGAGTACTGCATCCTCGCTATTCTGGCTCGAGGTGCCAACTACGCTCCAAGAATCATTGCCGAGCTCAAGGCTGCCGAGATGATTGTGGTCGAGGGTACACTCTACCCCATCCTCACACGCCAAAAGAATGCCGGCCTACTGACCTACCGATGGGAGGAGTCGCCCCAAGGCCCTCCTCGCAAATTCTACTCGCTCTCCGAAAAGGGCTACGAGTACCTCGCCCAGTGGGACAAAGCCTGGGAGGATATGGTAAAACAGATTGAGATCATTCGCAGTAAAACCGTTAATGAGGAGTAACGCTATGAAAAGCTATGTAATTGGTCTGCTGACGGCCCTCATGCTGGTCGTGGCAGGCAACACGGAGGCCGCCCCGAAGCGCATCAAGGGCAGCGGCAACATCACCTCAAAGCAGATCGAGGTGGGTTCATTCGAGGCCATTTCGGCCTCTCGCGCCATCGAGGTCAAGTTGGTCGACCTGACGCAGGGCACAGAGGGCCAGGTTCAGGTCTATGCCGACGACAACATCATCGATTGGATTCGTGCCAAGGTTTCGAACGGTGTGCTCCACCTGACGATCGACCACGAACTGCGCACCCTTTCGAACATACACGTCAACATCATCGTCCCCACAAGCGGCAAGCTCTCGAAGGTAAAGGCCACGAGCGCGGCAGAGATCAAATCCGAGGTGCGCATCGTCCACAAACTCGTCAAGATTGAGGCGAGCTCTGCGGCCGAGATTAAGGGCAACGTCGTAGCCGAGGAGTGCACAATCGACGTATCGAGTGCCGGCGAATACGAGGGCGAAGTGAAGTCGAACATGTGCAGCGTAGATGCCTCGTCGTCGGGCGATGTCGAGCTGACGCTCACGACGCAAAAATGCCACCTGAACGCCTCGTCGGCCAGCGAGATTGAGATACGCGGTGCAGCCCTCGAGTGTGAAGCAGATGCCAGCTCTGCAGCCAGCATCAACGGCGAGAAATTCGTCGTAAAGAAGGCCGACGTAGAGACTTCGAGTGCAGCCGATGCAACGATCAGCTGTCTGGAGAGTTTCCGAGGCTCGGCTTCGAGCGGTGGCGACATCACGGTCTATGGCAAGCCCAAGAGCGTTTCGAACTCAGCCTCGAGCGGTGGTAGCATCCAAATCAAGTAACCCTTAACATCCCTATAACTATGAACGAAGTGAAGAAATGCAGCCTTTCGGGGATTGCCTTCTCGATGGATATTGAGGCCTACAACGAGTTGCAAAACTACCTCACGGCCCTCAAACAAAACTACAAAGATTCGCCCGATGGTGCGGAGATTGTCGCCGACATCGAGGCACGTGTGGCGGAGCTGATCCTCTCGACGCAGGACAACACGCGCGTCGTAGGTCTGCCGCTCATCAAGAACATCATCGCCCAGCTCGGCACGCCCGAGGATATTCGTGGCGAGGAGTACGACGAGACCTCGCAACCCAAGCATACGCCCCTGGATCGCAACCCGCGCCGTCTGTATCGCGACCTGGAGAATGCCAAACTGGGTGGCGTCTGCGCGGGCGTAGCCAAATATTTCGACATCGATCCCGTTTGGATGCGTGCGTTGATTTTCCTGCCTCTGATCATGAGCTGCTTCGGTCACATTCCCCTCTTCGAGTGGATGCGTCCGCTGATGGGCAACCTCTTCGGGGTCTTCTTGATCTGCTACCTGGTGATGTGGTTTGCCGTTCCCGTAGCTCGCACAGCACGCCAGAAACTCGAGATGAACGGCCGCCCGATCAACGCTCAGACGATCGCCTCATCGGCTGCAGCCAACGATCCCGACGCCAAAGCCAAGGCCGTGATGGCGAGCACGGTATCGACCGCCGGAAAAATTGCCCTTGTACTGCTAAAGATGGTTGCCGGACTCCTTGTCTTTGGTCTGGTACTCTTCGCCTGCGCCCTCCTCATCGTTCTGTTTGCCATCGTTGTGGGAGGTCACGAGCTCATGCCTGCCGACATCCCGATGGCAGTGCCTATCTTGGGTATCTTCATCCCGCTCATCCCGGCCATCCTGATGATCTACATCCTGATGTGTCTGATCGCCTCGCGTCACTCGAACGGCAAGATTCTCCTCGGTGGCGTAATCCTGTGGGTCCTCACAATCATGCTCTGCGCTATGATTGCCATCAAGCATGAGGTGGCCCCGCGTGCCATCGACGGCTTGGAACTCAAGCGCGAGGAGATCCTTCAGGAAGAGATTGAGGTCAATGGCGAGCGCATCACCATCGAGGAGCTGATCAAGCAAGTCGAGGAGGAGGGCGAGATCGACCTGAACGGGGATTGGACACTGCCCGAAGAGAGCGAAACAACGGGCACAAACAAACCGCTTGTCAAGATCGAGGCCAAGGATGCCAAGGTCGATTTAGGCAACGGCAAGGGGATCAAGATCGAGGCCACCGAGCGTGAAAACGGAACCGACTTTACGATCGAGGCCGGAGGAGAGAAGCTAATCGAGGTAAAGGTAAACGAGTAGCCATCTCCCATCCAACACGCAAAAAAATCGCTGCACCGAGTTTGGTTGCGGCGATTTTTTTCATTAACTTTGTTCCAAACGAACCAATAACACACACTTTTAATACTATGAAAACACGCAGTACGGTCTATCAGATCGAGAATGAGATTCAATGGGAGCCCGCAGGTGAGGGCGTTCAGCGTCAGGTAATGGCCTACGACGGCCAGATCATGCTCGTCAAGGTGAAGTTCGAGACGGGTGCCGTTGGTGCTCCGCACACCCACTACCACTCGCAGGCTTCGTACATCGTGAGCGGTAAGTTTGAGCTGACGATTGGCGACGAGAAGAAGGTGCTCGTTGCAGGCGACGGTTACTATGTGGAGCCCGATATGCTGCACGGTGCAGTCTGCCTTGAGGCGGGTGTACTGATCGACTGCTTTACGCCGATGCGCGCCGACTTCCTGAAAAAGTAGGCGTCCAACAGCCAAAAAAAATGAAAAGGTGCTTTCCCTTGCGTCAAGGGAGGCACCTTTTTTGCTGTGGTGGCGGATAGACTTTTTAATCCGCCTTATGAAACGATTTTTAGCCCTTCTCACGGCCTTCATGTTGGTGATTGTTGCCGTGAGCGTCATCGGTCAGAAAAAGAGCCTTTCGCCCAAAGAAGAGCGACGCGAGGTGCGCGAGAAGCGTCGTGCCGAACGGCTAGCCGAGTACGAAAAGATGGTCGATTCGCTTGTCCTGTCACACAACTTCCAGTTCAACCCCCAGACCATGCAGCAACTGCCCGCAGGGCCGATGCGCAACATCCTCAATCCCGAATACAGCGTCGGCATTTGGGGTTCGGTAGCCGACATCTGTCTGCCCTACATCAAGGGCTACACACCACCCTACTACGTCACGGTGCTCAACTACACGATTCCCTCGCTCGACAATTTCATCACCGAACAGACCCAAGAGGGGTGGATGGTCAGCTTCGAGTCGTCGCTCTTCTCGGGGTCGACCTACACCTTTGTCTTCGAGATCTACAACCGCACGGGCGGTGCAATGCTGACCATAAAAAATCCCTGGTACAGCGATGTGCAGTACTCAGGGACTATTTCACAATTGTATTAAAGAGGGAACTTGCGATTAAGCCAAGCGCAACTTTCAGCTTTTAACTTTCAATTTTCAACTCTCAACTCTCAACTTTATAGATCAGCGCCACGGCACTCACCGAGACGCCCTCTTCTCTACCCTCGAAACCAAGATGCTCTGTGGTCGTGGCTTTGACCGATACACGGTCATCGTCCACACCCATTGCATCGGCCAGGGCATGACGCATCTGATCGATATAGGGGCGCAACTTGGGACGCTGCATGCGAATCGTGCAATCCACGTTGCCAATCGCATAGCCACGCTCCTTCAAGAGCGCCACCACACGGTGCAGCAGAATCTTCGAATCAATACCGCCAAACTCGGCCGACGTATCGGGAAAATGCAACCCGATATCGCCCAGAGCAGCCGCTCCGAGCAGGGCGTCGCAAATAGCATGAATGGCCACATCGCCATCCGAATGGGCCACAAAGCCCTTCGTATAGGGGATCTCTACCCCACCCAAAACAAGACGCAGCCCTTCCTGAAGAACGTGCACGTCGTAGCCATGTCCGATTCTAAAATTCATCATCTTTACTTCTATTTTAGAGGCCCATTTCGCGCAGGAATTGGCCCGTATAACTTGCTTCAACTTGTGCCACCTCGTGGGGCGTACCCGTAGCTACCACCTCACCACCGGCTGCTCCTCCCTCGGGACCGATGTCAATCAGATGGTCGGCCACCTTCACCACATCGAGGTTATGCTCGATGACAATGACCGTATTACCGCGATCAACCAGTTTATTGAGCACATCCAGCAGGATACGCACATCCTCAAAGTGCAGACCCGTAGTCGGCTCATCCAGGATGTAGAGCGTGCGCCCGGTCTCGACCGTGGCCAGCTCGGACGACAGTTTGATACGCTGGCTCTCACCTCCCGAAAGGGTCGTGCAAGGCTGGCCAAGGGTCAGGTAACCCAGACCCACATCCTGAATGGCCTTCAGTTTCTGATAGATTGCCGGCACCGCCTCGAAGAACTCCACGGCCATGTTGACCGTCATATTCAACACGTCATTGATCGACTTACCCTTGTATTTCACCTCCAACGTCTCGCGGTTGTAGCGGTTGCCACCACACGCCTTGCAGCGCACATAGACATCGGGCAGGAAGTTCATCTCGATGGTCTGCACACCCGCACCGCGGCACTCCTCACAGCGACCACCACGCACATTGAACGAGAAGTGGCCCGCTTTATAGCCACGCATCTGTGCATCGGGGGTCTTCTCAAAGAGCTTGCGAATATCGGCAAAGACATTCGAATAGGTAGCCGGATTGCTACGCGGGGTGCGTCCGATGGGCGACTGATCCACCACGACCAATTTATCCACCTGATCAAGACCCTCAATCGCATCGTAGGGCAACGGACGATCCAGCGAACGATAGAGCTTCTGGCTCAAAATCGGGCGCAAGGTCTCATTAATGAGGGTCGACTTACCCGAACCGCTGACACCCGTCACACAGATTAGCTTACCGAGCGGGAAGGTGGCATCCACCCCCTTGAGGTTATTACCACGTGCTCCGCGGATTGTAATCACGCCACCCGTACCCGGTCGCGGGTTCTCGGGGATGGCAATCTTGCGACGCCCCGTGAGGTAGTCGGCCGTCATCGAGTCGGCCTTCAAGATATCTTCATAACTGCCGGCAGCGACAATACGTCCGCCCTTGCGACCCGCCTTAGGGCCTACATCAACAATGTAGTCCGCTGCTCGCATCATCTCCTCGTCGTGCTCGACGACAATAACCGAGTTGCCCGCATCACGCAACCCCTCCAAGCTTCGAATCAGACGACGGTTATCGCGCTGATGCAGACCAATCGAGGGCTCATCGAGGATATAGAGCACATTGACCAGCTTCGAGCCGATCTGCGTAGCCAGGCGGATGCGCTGGCTCTCGCCACCCGACAGCGTGCGCGAGGCACGATCGAGCGAGAGGTAGCCCAGGCCCACATCGACCAAGAAGCGCAGGCGCTCGCGAATCTCCTTCACGATATCACGGGCAATGAGCTGCTCTTTCGAATCCAGACGCTCCTCGATGTGCTCCATCCAAGCCGAAAAATCGAGGATCGAAAGGGCCGAGAGGTCGGCAATATTTTGGTCACCGATGCGGAACTGCAACGCCTCGTCCTTGAGGCGCGAACCGCCACATGCAGAACATTTCTGATAGACGAGGAACTGTCCACGCCACTTTTGTCCCTTCTTCGAATCTTCGTCCTCCATGCGGTCGATGTAATCGGCCACACCCTCCCATTGCAGGAACTGCAGACCTCCGGCGGGCGAACTAAAGTGGCTCAAATCAACCGTCAAAGGCTCCGAGTCGCCATACAGGACCGCCTTCAGGGCGCTTTCCGAGAGGGTCTCGATGGGATCTTCGAGCGTAAAATCGTATTTGCGACCCAACATCTCGAGCATCGCAAAGGTCATATTGTTGCGATACTTACCAAGGGGTTCGATCGCCCCCTCACGAATCGATTTAGCCGGATCGGGAATAATCTTTTCGAGGTCAAAGACCGCCTCTTCACCCAAGCCGTTGCAGTGGGGACATGCGCCCTTCGGCGAGTTAAACGAGAAGGTATGCGGAGCAGGATCTTCGAAAGCCACTCCCGTCGAGGGACACATCAGGTGGCGCGAATAGAAGCGTTGCTCATCGGTGCCATAGTCGTAGATCGACATCGTACCCTTACCTTGGCGCATTGCCTCCTTAAGCGAGGTCATGATGCGGTCTGCCGCCTCTACGTTGACGCGCAGCCGATCCACCACCAAATCAATCGTGTGGGTCTTGTAGCGGTCGAGACGCATGCCGGCCTGGAACTCGCGAATCTCGCCATCGATACGGGCATAGAGATAACCCTTCTTGGCCAGCGACTCGAACAGTTCGCGATAGTGGCCCTTGCGTCCCTGTACCACGGGGGCCATCAGGGCAATTTTGCGTCCATCGAAGCTCTCCAGGATCAGCTCCAGGATGCGTTCGTCGGTGTAGTGCACCATGCGTTCGCCCGTGATGGGTGAATAGGCCCGTGAAGCGCGGGCAAAGAGCAGACGCAGGAAGTCGTTGATTTCGGTCACCGTACCCACAGTCGAGCGGGGGTTCTTGTTCGTGGTCTTCTGCTCGATGGCCACCACGGGACTCAGACCCGTAATCTTGTCCACATCGGGACGCTCCATCGACCCCACAAAATGGCGCGCATAGGCCGAGAGGGTCTCCATATAACGACGCTGACCCTCGGCGTAGATTGTATCGAAGGCAAGCGACGACTTACCCGATCCCGAAAGTCCGGTCACAACCACCAACTGGTTGCGTGGAATCTCCAGATCGACATTCTTCAGGTTGTGCACGCGAGCACCCTCTATGTGAATCTTTTCCTGCATATCTTTCGCTTCGAACGCCCCGAGAAGCCCGTTTATTGCGCACGAGAAGGGGCGAATATGCAAAGATACAACTCTTCTTGCGAAATGAGCATGCCGAGCAGGGAGTTTTTCAAGAAAAATAAGTACCTTTGCACTAAATTAAAATGACTATGCTTAAAGCCGGACGTAATTATACCCTCACGGTGAGCCGCATCTCGGAATTCGGTCTCTACCTGCAGGATGAGGAGGGACAGGAGGTACTGCTCCCTAACCGTTACACATCGCTCACCGACCAGGTGGGCGACCAGAAGGAGGTCTTCGTCTATCACGACTCGGAGGATCGCCTCGTAGCCACCACCGAGACCCCCACGATCAAGGTGGGCGAGGTAGCTTGTCTGAAGGTGGTCGATAAGACCGTTCACGGAGCTTTCCTCGATTGGGGACTGCACGGTAAGGATCTCTTCCTGCCGAACCGCAACCAGCAGGGCGGCATCTTCGCCGGCCACAGCTACGTGGTCTATGCCTACGAGGACAGCATCACCGGTCGCTGCGTAGCCTCGAACAAGCTTAAGAGCTTCATCGACAACATGGACATCACGGTCAAGGTGCGTGATGAGGTGGAGATCGTTGTGGCTTCGGAGTCGCCCATCGGCTTCCGCGTGGTGGTCAACAACCGCCACTGGGGCATGATCTACCGCAACCAGCTCTTCCGTCCCGTACAAATTGGCGACCGCATGAAGGGCTACGTAAGCCGCATCACGGAGGATAACCGCATCGACATCAGCCTGCAGCAGCAGGGCTATCGTCAGGTACAGGATTCGGCAGCCACGCTGCGCGAACTGCTCCAGGCCAACGACGGTTTCCTGCCGCTGAACGACAACAGCGACCCGCAGGAGGTGGCTCGCCTGACACAGATGAGCAAGAAGGTCTTCAAGCGTTCGGTGGGCATGCTCCTCAAGAGCCGCGAGCTGGAGATGACCGACGAGGGCATTAAACTCGTTCGCTAATGGCCACGCTGCAGACTGCCGAGCGCGTATCACGCGACGCTTCGGATAACTTTGTCTATCAGCGCTCGGTACTCGCCTACCACGAGGCAGCGAAGCGCATCGAGGGCGACGTGCTGGAGATCGGCACAGGCTCGGGCTACGGTATCGAGCTCATTGCCCCCCACGCCCGCCGCTTCATCACCATCGACAAGTTCATGGCCGAGCAGGGCGATGCGCTGCCCGACAATGTGGAGTTCTGCCAAACGGAGGTTCCGCCCCTGCCCTTTGAGTCCGAGAGCTTCGACTGGGTGATCTCATTCCAGGTGATCGAACACATCGAGCAGGATCTGGAGTTTGTACGCGAAATTCACCGCGTACTGCGCCCCGGAGGTCATGCCCTGATCACCACCCCGAACGGGCCGATGTCGCTCACGCGCAACCCCTGGCACATCCGCGAATACCGTCCTCACGAGTTGCAAAACCTCTTCAGCGTCCATTTCGACTACCTCTCCCTGCAGGGTATTTCCGGCAACGAGGCGGTGATGGACTACTACGAGCGCAACCGAGAGAGTGTTGAGCGCATCACGCGTTGGGATATCCTCGATCTGCAGCACCATCTGCCGCGTTGGATACTCCGCATACCTTATGATATATTAAACCGTCTGAATCGCCGCAAACTGCTTGCCGCAGCCCCCGAGGCTACGGCTGCGATTCGCATGGAGGACTACTTTTTGACCGACAACCTCGAGGAGAGTTTCGACCTCTTTTTACTTGCCCGCAAATGATCAAGAACATTGTCTTTGACCTGGGTGGCGTGGTCTTCATGCGCGACCCGAAGAAGTGCACCGAAGATTTCATCAACTTCTTCAGCTTCGTACGTGCAGAGCAGATGCCCTATTTCTGGAACGAGTACGACCGCGGTACGCGCACATTGGAGGAGGTCAAAGAGGATCTCTGCCAACTCCACAATTGCGACCGACAGAAGGTCGAGGAGTACCTGCAGCTGGCCATCGACAAGCAGGAGGTCATCACCCCCACCGAGCGACTGATTGAAGCACTGAAACAGGCGGGCTATCGACTCTACGTGCTTTCGAACATGTCGAAGGAGTTCATCGCCTTCCTGCGCCGTGTGCCCGTCTATCGCCACTTTGAGGGCGAAGTCGTTTCGTGCGAAGAGGGCGTTTGCAAGCCCGAGAAGGAGATCTACCAGCTTCTGCTTCAGCGCTATGGACTGAACCCTGCAGAGACCCTCTTTATCGACGATCGTAAGGAGAACATCGAGGCCGCCGAGCGCGAGGGCATCGTGGGTTATTGGTTCGACCGTCACGACCTGGAGGGAACGGTGGACAAGCTGAGAGAGCAGTTGTTGTAAAGGGCAAAGCATTTAAAGGCGCCTTAAGGAAACTAAAGGCGACAAAGGCATAAAAGGCGTTAAGGGGAAAATCCTTAACGCCTTTTTTGTACCCTTTTCGCCCTTAGCACCCCTAATCGCCTTTAGCCTCCTTTAGCTTAGCCGAACCGAAGTTACGGCACTCGCTACGCTCCTGTGCCGTGACTTCGGCGGGCGTTCGGCAGAACAAGCGCAAATGTATCCTTCGGATACCGCGCATAAGAAAAGAGGATGGATCACGAATCAATTCGCATCCATCCTCTTTTCTTATACGCTCACGCCTTTAGGCGATTTGCGCTGTTCTACGCTCACTACGAGCCGAAGTTATCATACAAGATATTCTCGGGCGGAACACCGAGCGAATCGAGCATGTTCACCACGGCACCGATCATCATCGGAGGTCCGCACATGAGGTAGATGCAATCCTCGGGAGCCTCGTGGTTCTTCAGGTAGTTCTCATACAGCACATTGTGTACGAAACCTGCCGTGTAAGCCACGCCCTTGGCATCGGCCTCGGGATCCGGACGGTCCAGTGCCAGGTTCATCTTGAAGTTGGGGAACTCCTCCTGGATGGCGTTGAACTCATCCATATAGGGAGCCTCCTTCAGTGCACGAGCTCCATACCAGAACGATACGGGACGCTTCGTCTTCTCGGTCTTGAAGAGGTGCATCAGGTGGCTACGCATAGGAGCCATACCTGCACCACCACCGATGAAGATCAACTCCTGCGTGTCGGGCAGATTCTCATCAAGGAAGAACTCACCATAGGGACCCGAGATGGTCACCTTATCACCCGGCTTGCGCGAGAAGATGTACGACGAGCAGATACCCGGGTTCACCTTCATGAAGCCGCCATTCACGCGATCGAACGGAGGCGTTGCGATACGGATGTTGAGCATGATGATGTTGCCCTCTGCAGGGTGATTGGCCATCGAGTAGGCACGGAACGTCGGCTCGGGGTTGGTCGTCACGAGGTCCCACATCTTGAAGTGATCCCAATCGCCACGGAACTTCTCGTCGATGTCCATGTCCGAGAACTTGATCTGGTCGTACTGCGGAATGTCGATCTGAATGTAACCACCACTGCGGAAGTTCAGCGTCTCGCCCTCGGGGAGCTTTACGACAAACTCCTTAAGGAAGGTCGAGATGTTGCGGTTCGAAACCACCTCACACTCCCACTTCTTCACACCGAGTACCGACTCA
>JAFZFJ010000057.1 GCA_017555975.1 Alistipes sp.
ATCGGATCGCACAGGCCCGAGATCGACTCCTCCTGCTTCAGGTTGTTGAACTCGCAATCCTTCACGTAGATGTTGTGGATGTTGTTCACGTTGTCGAGGGCCGTTACGCAAACACCATAGCGGCTCTTCTGGCTCGTTACGTTCTCCAGGTATACATCCTGTACGATGGGGTAGAAGTCGGCGTCACCTACGCTCTTCTGATCGTAGATCAGGTTGATCTCCAGAACGGCCTCCTTGCACTGACCAACCGTGACATTGCGCACGTAGATGTGCTCAATCACGCCACCACGACGGGCGTTGGTCTTGATGCGGATAGCACGATCCAGCTCGGGCGAATCCATTACGCAGTTCTCAACGAAGAGGTTCTTGTAGCCGCTACCGATCTCGCTACCTACAACCACACCACCGTGGCCATTCTTCATCTCGCAGTTGCGCACGATCATGTTCTGGCTCGGTACGTCAAAGGCACGAGCGTCACCGTCGCGGCCCGACTTGATGGCGATGCAGTCGTCACCGGTGTTGAAGTAGCAATTCTCGATCAGTACGTAGTTGCACGACTCGGGGTCGCAACCGTCACCGTTGGGGCCATCGTTGTTGAACTTTACGTCGCGAACGGTGATGTTCTCGCAGAATACGGGGTGCAGGTTCCAGAAGGGCGAGCGAATCATCGTTACACCCTCAACCAGGATATTCTTGCACTCGAAGGGGCTTACGAGCTGCGGACGCATGCCGTAGCCGTGACCCATCACGCGCTCCTCGATGGGCTTGCACTCGTCCATCCAAACCTGGAGCAGGGGACGGCCGTAGCGCTGCGAGTTGCGGCGCTCCTTCTCCCAATCGGTGTCAATGTTCCAAACCATCGACCACCAGTTCTGGAGCGATGCACCACCGTCGAGGGTACCCAGACCCGTTACGGCGATGTTCTCCTGCTGGAAAGCGTAGATCATCGGCGAGTAGTTGATGCAGTCCATACCCTCCCAACGCGTGCGTACGAGGGGATAGTGATCCAGGTTGTCTGAGAAGAGGAGTGTTGCGCCCTCCTCGATGTGCAGGTCGACATTCGAGAGGAGCGTGATGGCGCCCGTGAGCCACGTACCTACGGGAACGATGACATGACCACCACCGGCCTCGTTACAAGCCTTGATGGCGGCGTTGATGGCATCGTGGTTAGCTACACCCTCCTTAGCACCGTAGTCACGGATGTCGAAGGTGGCATCGGGGAAGGTCGGGGCTACGATCTTAGCCTCGATGGCCGGATAGACCTCGGCCCAAGCCTTCTCGCTCGGCGACTGAGGCGCACAAGCAACTGCCAGCAAAGCGGCAAGCGATACGAAAAGTTGAATTTTCTTCATTTTGTTTATGGTTTAGTTTAATTGGTTTTGCACACAAAGAGAGCCACTTGTCGGCAAGGGGTATCTTCGCGACTTTAGGCAAAGATACAAAAAAACAGATAAAAGTCATATTGCCTGTTAAAATTATGTGCGAATTCGACATTTTTTCCTATCTTTGTTTGGGTTATTTTTACGAATAATGCATACATAAATAAAAATTAGAAAATAATGAAAAAACTGCGTGGTATTATTCCGCCGATGATTACGCCGCTGAAGGGTAACGACGAGCTGGATCGTGAGGGTGCTGTGCGCCTGGTTGAACACATGTTGAAGGGTGGTGTACACGCCCTCTTTATTCTCGGTACGACGGGTGAGGCCCAGAGCTTGACCTACAACCTGCGCTACGAGTTCGTAGAGCTGGTTCTCAAGCAGGTGGCTGGTCGTGTTCCGGTGCTGGTGGGTGTTACCGATACGTCGCTCGATGAGAGTGTCCGCCTGGCCGAGCATGCAAAGCAGTGTGGTGCTGAGGGTGTGGTGGCTGCTGCTCCCTACTATTTTGCCGCTTCGCAGCAGGAGTTGATCGAGTACTATACGGCTTTGGCCGATGCGCTGCCTCTGCCGCTCTACCTCTACAACATGCCTTCGCATGTGAAGGTGTTCCTCGAGGCTAAGACCGTGGCTGTGCTGGCTGACCATCCCAATATCGTGGGTCTGAAGGACTCGTCGGCCAACATGAACTACTTTGAGACGCTGATCTATCTCTTGGGCGATCGTGAGGACTTCTCGCTTTACGTAGGTCCGGAGGAGCTGACGGGTGAGTGCGTGCTGATGGGTGCCGATGGTGGTGTGAATGGTGGCGCGAATATGTTCCCCGAGCTCTATGTGGAGATGTTCAACGCAGCCGAGGCAGGCGATCTGAAGCGTGTACGCGAGTTGCAGCATCGCATCATGCAGATCTCGGGCTCGATCTATACGGTCGGCAAATACGGCTCGAGCTACCTGAAGGGTGTGAAGTGCTCGCTGTCGCTGCTGGGTATCTGCGATGACTATCTCTCGTGGCCTT
This sequence comes from Alistipes sp., assembly GCA_017555975.1. Lineage (GTDB taxonomy): Bacteria > Bacteroidota > Bacteroidia > Bacteroidales > Rikenellaceae > Alistipes. The sequence continues at coordinate 2,395 of JAFZFJ010000057.1, forward strand.
ATCGTAAGTTCCGTGCCGAGGAGCGTGAGAAGATTCGTAAGGCCCTGGAGGCTTTGGGTTGTAGCTGTGTTGAGTAATTGCCATAACAACAGAAGATGCTGCTATGGAGATTACCATCCTTGATTACCTTGTCTTTTTCCTCTTTGTAGGCGGTGTGGCCCTGTTCGGCTGTTCGTTCTACTTCCGTTCGCGTCAGGGCGCTGCGGCCTTTACGAAGGCCGAGGGCTCGCTCCCGACCTGGGTCGTGGGTATGTCGATTTTCGCTACCTTCGTCTCGTCGATCTCGTTCTTGGGTCTTCCCGGTCAGGCCTTTGCCGGTAATTGGAATCCCTTCGTTTTCTCGTTGTCGATTCCGCTGGCTACCTGGTTGGCTGCCAAGATCTTTATTCCGCTCTACCGCACTGTGAACAGCGTGTCGGCCTACCACTACCTGGAGCTGAAATTTGGCTATTGGGCCCGTTGCTATGTGGCAGTCTGCTACCTCTTGACGCAGTTGGCGCGTGTAGGTTCGATCCTGCTGTTGCTGGCGCTTCCGCTCAATACGATGTTTGGTTGGGATATCCAGACCATCATTATTTGGACGGGTGTTATTACGCTCATTTACACGCTTCTGGGTGGTATTGCTGCTGTGGTGTGGACCGATGCTATTCAGGGTATCATCCTGATCCTGGGTGCTGTGGCTTGTGCTGCGCTGCTCACCTTCTCGATGCCTGAGGGACCCGGTCAACTCTTTGAGATCGCTTCGGCACATGGAAAGTTCTCGCTGGGTAGTTTTGGTGCAAGCCTGGCCGAGCCTACCTTCTGGGTGGTGTTGATCTACGGTCTGTTTACCAACATGCAGAACTACGGTATTGACCAGAACTACGTACAGCGTTACATGACGACCAAATCGACCGCAGAGGCGGTGAAGTCGACCTTGTTCGGCTCGTTGCTCTACATCCCCGTATCGCTCGTCTTTGTCTATATCGGCACGGCGCTCTTTGCCTACTACACGGCACAGCCCGAGCTGTTGCCGGCCGAAACGGCTTCGGATAAGGTCTTCCCGTGGTTTATCGTACATGGTCTGCCGACAGGTCTGACGGGTCTGGTGATTGCCTCGTTGTTCTCGGCCGGTATGTCGACCATCGCTACGAGTATCAACTCGTCGGCGACGATTGTGTTGACGGACTTCGTGAAGCGCTTTACGAAGCAGGAGATGAGCGAGAAGAAGAACATGACGGTGCTCTACGTTGCCTCGTTTGTGGTGGGCGGTCTGGGTATCGTGATGGGTCTGGCGATGATGCACATCGACGGTGTGCTGGATGCTTGGTGGAAGCTCGCCTCGATCTTTAGTGGCGGTATGCTGGGCCTCTTCCTGCTCTCGTTGGCTTGCCGTAAGCCCAACCGCACGGCCTCGATTCTGGGTGTGGTGGTTGGCCTGTTGGTGATCGCCTGGATGAGCCTCTCGCCCTTCATCAACGAAGGTCAGCCCTTCTACGAGTTCCGCTCATCGTTGCATACCTACCTCACGATTGTCTTCGGTACGACGGCGATCTTTATCGTGGGCTTTGTCCTGACGAAACTCTTTGGTAAGAAAGAAGCATAAAAACCATAAAACTATTCAAACATGAAAAATTATCCCAAAATTGGTATTCGCCCCGTGATCGACGGTCGTCGTCGCGGTGTGCGTGAGTCGTTGGAGCAGAAGACGATGGGTATGGCCGAGTCGGTTGCTAAGTTCTATACCGAGCACCTGCGTTACGCCGATGGTACGCCCGTTGAGTGTGTGATTGCCGATACGACGATTGGTGGTGTGGCTGAGGCTGCTGCTTGCACGGCTAAGTTCCGTGACAATAACGTGGGTGCCGTTCTGTCGGTAACCCCCTGCTGGTGCTACGGTACCGAGACGATTGATATGGATCCGCTGATGCCGAAGGCTATTTGGGGCTTCAACGGTACGGAGCGTCCGGGTGCGGTCTATCTGGCTGCTGCTCTGGCTGCTCACACGCAGAAGGGTCTGCCCGCATTCGGTATCTATGGCCACGACGTTCAGGACGTGGAGGATATGTCGATTCCGGAGGATGTACAGGAGAAGCTGCTGCTCTTCGGTCGCGCTGCGCTGACCGTGATGCAGATGAAGGGCCAGTCGTACCTCTCGATCGGTTCGGTGTCGATGGGTATTGCCGGTTCGACCTGCGATCCTAACTTCTTCCAGGAGTACCTCGGCATGCGTAATGAGTATGTGGACGAGACGGAGATCCTGCGCCGTATGGAGCAGGGTATCTACGACGAGGAGGAGTTCAAGCTCGCCATGTCGTGGGTGGAGCAGTACTGCAAGCCCAACGAGGGTCAGGACTTCAACCGCGAGGATCTGGTTTACAACCGCGAGGAGAAGGATCAGAACTGGGAGTTCGTGGTGAAGATGATGATCATTATTCGCGACTTGATGATCGGCAATGAGCGCCTCAAGGAGCTTGGCTTCGAGGAGGAGGGTTGTGGCCACAACGCCATCGTGGGCGGTTTCCAGGGCCAGCGTCAGTGGACAGACTGGAAGCCCAATGCTGACTTTGCGGAGGCAATGCTCAACTCGTCGTTTGACTGGTCGGGTATCCGCGAGCCGATCGTGTTGGCTACCGAGAACGATACGCTGAATGGTGTTTCGATGCTGATGATGAAACTGCTGACGAACCGCTCGCAGATGTTTGCCGACGTGCGTACCTACTGGTCGCCGGAGGCTGTAGAGCGTGTTTCGGGCATGAAGCTCGAGGGTAAGGCAGCTGGTGGTATTATCCACCTCATTAACTCGGGTGCTTGTACGCTTGATGCTACGGGTCAGCAGTCGGATGAGAACGGCAACCCGATCATGAAGCCCTTCTGGGAGATCTCGGAGGAGGAGAAGAACAAGTGTCTGGCCGCCACGACGTGGTATCCGGCCGATCGTGGTTACTTCCGCGGTGGTGGTTACTCGTCGCACTTCCTTACGCGCGGTGAGATGCCGATGACCATGTGTCGTCTGAATCTGGTGAAGGGCCTGGGTCCCGTGATGCAGATCGCCGAGGGTTGGGCCGTGGATACCGATCCGCACATCTTCAAGGTGATCAACGAGCGTACTGACCGTACGTGGCCGACCACCTGGTTTGCTCCGCGTCTGACCGGTGAGGGTTATTTCAAGGATGTATACTCGGTGATGAACAACTGGGGTGCTAACCACGGTGCTATCAGCTACGGCCACATCGGAGCTGAGCTGATTACGCTCTGCTCGATGCTCCGCATCCCCGTTTGCATGCACAACGTAGAGGAGGGTAAGATCTTCCGTCCGTCGTCGTGGGCTGCTCACGGTATGGATCAGGAGGGTGCCGATTACCGTGCTTGCCAGAACTACGGTCCGATCTACAAGTAGTCAAGATTGAATCGCAAAAGAGAGGGTTGCGGCTTAAAGCTGCAACCCTCTCTCTTTTATCTTAAGTTGAAAGTTGAGAGTTGAGAGTTGAGAGTTGAAAGTTGAGAATTGAAAGTTGAACTTTGCGATTGAGGCGAGAGCAGCGGTCGCTTGCGAACTTTGCCGAGCCGTAGCAAAGTCGAGCCACCGTAGGTGGGTCAAAGTTGAGAGTTGAAAGTTGAGAGTTGAGAATTTAGAGTTGGCAATCTAATCCTATTGCTCTCATCTTCTCATCGTGTTTTCTATTCTTGCGAAAAGCGTAGCTTTTCTTGCTTTGAGGTTTGCTTTTTCCGTAGCTTTTCGTAACTTTGTAAAATACCGAAAAACTGAACTTATGAAGACTATTGTTCGAAAAATTTGCATACTCCTGCTCTTGGTGAGCATATCGTTTTCGCTCTCGGCGCAGACCCTCGATGAGGCTTTCCGCAATCCGACGGGCGACGCAAAACCTTGGACGCTTTGGTATTGGATGTACGGTGCCATCTCGGAAGAGGGGGTGCGTGCAGATCTGCGTTCGATGGCTGAGGCGGGGTTGGGCGGTGCCTATCTCGTGACGATTCGTTCGAGTGACGATAAGCGCGGTGTGCCGTTCCAGGGCGATGCGGATCAGCTGAGCGAGAATTGGTGGCAACGCGTGGGCGCGGCGTTCGACGAGGCCGATAAGCTCGGCTTGCAACTCGGTGTGCATATCTGCGATGGCTTTGCGCTGGCTGGAGGTCCGTGGATCTCGCCCGCGGAGTCGATGCAGCAGATCGTGACGAGCGAGACGATCGTGGGTGGTGGTGAGCAGGTACTGCACCTGACGAAGCCCGCACACAAGGAGAACTATTACGAAGATATCGCCCTTGTAGCCCTCCCGATGAAGGGTGTTGAGTTGGCAGTGAAGCCCGCTGTAAGCGTTGAGACGCTGGCTGCGGATGCCAACGAGCAGCAACGCGCCTCGATCGACGAGAAGGGGGTGATTCGCGCCCGCAAAGATTGTCGCATCTGCTACACCTTCCCCGAGGAGGTGGAGGTGCATGCTGTAGAGGTGATTCTTTCGGGCAACAACTACCAGGCGCACCGCATGAAGATGCAGGTGAAGAATGCTGCTGGTGAGTACGAACTCGTTTCGCAGTTTGAGCCTGCTCGTCACGGTTGGCAAAATACCGATTTTCAGTCGACCTATGCCATCCCGACGACCGTGGGTCGTGAGTTCGCCTTTGATTGGACGCCCGTAGGCAGTGAGCCCGGTGCAGAGGATCTGGATGCTGCGAAGTGGGCCCCCAACCTCAAGATTAAGGAGATTCGCTTCATCGGTTCGCCCCGCATCCACCAGTGGGAGGGCAAGGCTGGTTATGTGTGGCGTGTAGCTCGCGAAACGACGGCGCAGGAGGTCACGACGGCCGATTGCGTTCAGCTCGATGAGGTGGTTGACCTGACGGCTTCGTTGCACGGCGACGAGGCGCACGTGTCGCTCCCTGAGGGTAGCTGGCGAATCCTGCGCATCGGCCATACGACCACCGGCCACACGAACGCTACGGGTGGTGCCGGTCGTGGCTTGGAGTGCGATAAGTTCAGCCGCGAGGCGGTGTCGAAGCAGATCGATAATTGGTTTGGCAAGGTCTATCGCACGATCGACCCGGAGGTGGCAAAGCGTGTACTGAAGATTCTTTATGTGGATAGCTGGGAGTGTGGCTCGCAGAATTGGAGCGATTGCTTTGCTGCTGAGTTCAAGGCCCGTCGTGGCTATGATCTGATGCCGTGGTTACCGCTCTTTGCGGGTGTGCCAATGGCCTCGGCCGAGAAATCGGAGCAGGTGTTGCGCGATGTGCGCGAGACGATTGGTGAGCTGATCCATGATGTCTTCTTTGATGTGCTGGCAGCGAAAGCAGATGAGTATGACTGCCGTTTTACGGCCGAGAGTGTTGCCCCGACGATGGTCAGCGACGGCATGTATCACTACGACAAGGTTGATCTGCCGATGGGTGAATTCTGGCTCAACAGCCCTACGCACGACAAACCGAACGATATGATGGATGCCATCAGCGGTGGCCGTGTCTATGGTAAACGCATCATCTCGGCTGAGGGCTTCACGACCCTGCGCGGTGTGTGGGATGAGACGCCGAAGATGCTCAAGCCCCTCCTGGATCGCAACTACGCCCTGGGTCTGAACCGCTTGGTTTATCACGTCTATACGCACAACCCCTGGATGAATCGCCGTCCGGGTATGACCCTCGACGGTATTGGTCTCTTCTATCAGCGCGATAACACCTGGTTTAAGTATGGCGCAAAGGGTATGAACGACTATGTGGCGCGTTGCCAGACTTTGTTGCAGTTTGGTGTGCCGGTGGTTGATCTGGCCGTCTTTACGGGTGAGGAGATGCCGCGTCGTTCGATTCTGCCCGATCGTTTGGTGCCGATGCTCCCTGGTCTATTTGGCGCGGAGCGTGTCGAGCGTGAGCGTATTCGCCTGGCTAATGAGGGTCAGCCGATGCGTACGAAACCCGTTGGTGTGAAACATTCGGCCAACATGGCCGATCCCGAAATGTGGGTCAACCCCTTGCGTGGTTATGCCTACGATTCGTTTAATCGCGATGCTTTGGTGCGTCTGGCCGAGGTGAAGGATGGCAACTTGGTTGTTCCCGGTGGCGGTCAGTATCGCATCTTTGTCATCCCGGAGGCCCGTCCGATGAATCCCAATGTGCCGATGAGTGCTGAGGTGAAGGCCAAGATCGAGGAGATGCGCCGAGGAGGTGTAATCGTGCTCGATAAGCCCTACACGGAGGCGGATTTTGCCGCTTATGGTCTGGAGCGTGACGTTGAGGTTGCAGAGGATGTGGCTTGGACCCACCGCCGCTCGGAGTGTGGAACGATTGATATCTACTTCTTCTCGAATCAGCGCGATGAGTTGCGTGAGGTGACTGCTTCGCTGCGTGCAACGGGCCGTGTACCTGAAATCTGGAACCCGATGACGGGCGAAGTGATGGATGCAGCCGCATGGCGCACGGTGAATAACCGCACGGAGGTCGATTTGACGCTCGAGGCCGGCGAGTCGCTCTTTGTGGTGCTGCGTCGTCAGGGTGAGTCGCAGGTGGTCGCTCCGAAGCGTACTCAGATGCGTCCGCTTGATCTGACGTCGGATTGGTGGCTTACGTTCCACCTCGACGATGAGGGTGTGCGCACCGAGCGTACGAAGCAGCTCTTCGATTGGTCGACGAGTCCAGAGTGGCGACTGAAGCACTTCTCGGGTACGGTGACCTACCGCACAACTTTCCGTTACCGAGCGAAGGGTGATCGCGTGATCCTCCACCTGCCCGAGGTCTATGACGTGGCAGCCGTGAAGCTCAATGGTAAGGCTTGTGGCATTGTCTGGACTGCCCCCTATACGGTCGATGTGACGGAGGCGATCCGTCGTGGCGAGAACGAACTGATTATCGAGGTGCAAAATACCTGGGCCAACGCCCTGGTGGGTGTCGATACGGGCAAAGCCCCCTTCCGCAACATCTGGACCAATGCCACCTATCGTCGTCCGACGCAGGAGCTCCTGCCGGCCGGTCTGGTGGGTGAGCTGCAGCTGGAGACGATTCGAATCAATTAGTCAAAATAAACTACAAACGATATGAAACTGCAAAAAATCTTCTTGGCGCTTGCGACTGCGCTGTTGAGTTTTACGGCTGAGGCCGAGGTGAAACTTCCTGCCTTCTTTATGGACAACATGGTGCTGCAACAGCAGACGACGGCTCGCCTGTGGGGTACGGCCACGCCGAAAAAGGAGGTCAAGGTGACCGTTTCGTGGAGCGGGGAGAGCTACACCACGAAGGCCGATAAGCAGGGTAAGTTCGCGATCGAAATTCCGACCATCGAGGCCGGAGGTCCTTATGAGGTGACGATTTCGGACGGCGAGGCGCTGACGCTGAAGAATGTGATGCTGGGCGAGGTGTGGATCTGCTCGGGCCAGTCGAATATGGAGATGCCGATGAAGGGCTTCAAGAATCAGCCCGTCGAGAATGGCAATCTGGATGCTGCACGCGGTACGAATCCCAACATCCGTCTCTTCACGGTGAAACGTTCGGCTAAGATTGCCGAGGTGGAGGATGTTGTGGGCAAGTGGGAGGAGGCTACCCCCCGCTCGATTCGCGATTTCTCGGCTACGGCCTACTACTTCGGTCGCATGGTCGAGGAGGTGGTTGACGTGCCTGTCGGTCTGATTTGTGTGGCTTGGGGTGGCTCGGCTTGCGAGGCGTGGATGACCCCTGAAATGCTGTCGGCCTTCCCGCAGGTGACCCTGCCCCAGACGCAGGCCGAGGTGGATAAGACGCAGCAGCGTTGCCCGACGGCCCTTTGGAACGGTATGTTGCGTCCGCTGGTTGGTATGGCCATGCGCGGTGTGATCTGGTACCAGGGTTGCGACAACTGGAATCGCGCCTACTACTACGCCGATCTGCACGCTACGCTCATCAAGGGTTGGCGCGAACAGTGGGGTATTGGCGATTTCCCCTTCTACTATTGCCAGATTGCTCCGTTCGATTACGATATCATCACCGCCGTAGGTCAGCCGCGTTACAACTCGGCCTACCTGCGTGAGCAGCAGGCTAAGGTGGAGCACATGGTACCCAACTCGGGTATGGCTGTGTTGCTCGATGCGGGCATGGAGCGTGGTATCCACCCCTACGACAAGAAGACGCCGGGTGAGCGCTTGGCTCTGCATGCCCTGGCGAAGACCTACGGCATGGAGGGTATCTACTGCGACGCTCCCATCTACAAGGGTATTGAGATCAAGGGCGATGTGGTGGAGGTTTCGTTCGACCGTGCGCCGATGTGGATCTCGTGCAAGCATGGTTTCGAGTCGAAGTGCTTCGAGGTGGCCGGTGAAGACCGTGTGTTCTATCCTGCGAAGGCCGAGGTGAAGCAGAAGAAGATGATCGTACGCTCGGATGAGGTGAAGAACCCCGTAGCAGTACGTTATGCCTTTACGGATTGGTGCGTAGGTGATTTGTTTGGCTCGGATGGGCTGCCCATCTCGACCTTCCGCTCGGATGATTGGGCCGATCCCGCTCCGATTAAAGAAGAGTAAAGAGCTATGATGAAAAAGATAATTACGCTTACCCTGCTTATGTGGTCGGTAGCTGTGTTGGCACAACCTGCCGACTACAGCTGGACGACGCAGAGCAAGAACTCTTCGGAGTCGATGCCGCTGGGTGGTGGTGATGTGGGACTGAATGTGTGGGTCGAGGAGAACGACCTGCTGTTCTACATCACACGCAGTGGCTCTTACGATGAGCACAATACGCTCCTCAAGGCGGGGCGTGTACGCCTGGAGTTGGAAGGTGGTAACGAACAGGCTGCCTTCAAGCAGACGTTGCGCCTTTCGAAGAGTGAAATGGTGGTTGAGCTGCAGGGCGCGCAGGTGCTCTTGTGGGTCGATGCCTTTCGCCCGGTGATCCATGTCGAGGTGGCGAGCCCCAAGGCCATTGCTGCTACGGTGAGCTACGAGAGTTGGCGTTATGAGGACCGTCCCTACATGAAGAATGAGGGGCGTCAAGCCTCGCATAAGTGGCGTAAACCCGCAGGGCTGACGGCTACGGCCGATGTGATTACGCCCGATACGGAAGGGGTGACCTTCTACCACCACAACCCCGCCGAGACGGTATTTGATCGCACGGTGCAGGTCGAGGGGATGGAGGATGTGAAGAGCGAGCTGTGGAATCCGCTGGCCTACCGCATCGCGGGAGGTCGCCTCTGGAGCAAGGATTTGCGCTATGTGGGTACGACGGATGGTAAGTATCTTTCGACCCCCTATCGTGCTTGGCAGTTCCGCACTGTGAAGCCGATGCGTCGTATGACCTTCGCCATCGCGTTGCACAACGACCAGACACAAGAGGTGGCGCAGTGGACGACTGGCCTGCAGCAGCCCCTGTCGGAGGCTTCGCTAAAGCAGGCCAAGGCCGACACGGAGCGTTGGTGGGCCGCCTTCTGGCAGCGTAGCTGGATTGAGGCTACGGGCCAGGCCGAGGAGATTGCACGCAATTACACGCTCTTCCGCTATATGTTGGGTTGCAACCGTCGCGGCAGCGATCCGACGAAGTTCAACGGCGGTTTGTTTACCTTCGATCCCGAATTTGTCACCGCAAACCACTACTTTACGCCCGATTTCCGCAATTGGGGCGGTGGTACGATGACGGCACAGAATCAGCGTTTGGTCTATTGGCCGATGTTGCGTTCGGGCGACTTTGACCTGATGCAGGTCGAGTTTGACTTCTACGAGCGCATGCGCCCCAATGCCGAGTTGCGCTCGCGCTACTATTGGGGCCATGAGGGAGCCTCGTTTACCGAGCAGATCGAGTTGTTTGGTCTGCCGAACTACATGGAATATGGTACGAAGCGCCCCGAATGGTTTGACAAGGGTGTCGAGTATAACGCCTGGTTGGAGCATTGCTGGGATACGATTCTGGAGTTCTGCCAGATGATTCTCGAAACTTACCGCTACGACCGTGCCGATATCGAGCGTTATAAGCCGCTGATCGAGAGCTCGCTCCGCTTCTTCGACGAGCACTACCAATACCTGGCCTCGCGTCGTGGTCGCAACAAACTCGACGGCAACGGCAAACTGATTCTCTTCCCGGGATCGGGTTGCGAAACCTACAAGATGGCCTACAACGCTTCGTCGACCGTGGCGGGCTTGCGTACCGTTTTGGAGAGCTACCTGGAGGTGAAGCAGATGCAGGGTGACACGGTGGTTGCCCCCTGGCAAGCGATGCTCGATCGTATTCCTGAGATTCCGCACCGCATCGTGGAGGGTCGCGAACTGATTGCCCCCGCTGTGGCATGGGAGCGCATCAACAACAGCGAAACCCCGCAGCTCTATCCCGTCTTCCCGTGGCGCATCTACTCGATGGCTTCGGAGGGCCCGATAGATGTGGCTCTGAATACCTACCTCTACGATGATCATGCTGTGGCTATGCGTTCGTCGAAGGGGTGGAAGCAGGATAATATCTGGGCAGCGATGCTGGGTCAGACCGAGGATGCCGTGCGCCTCACGACCGAAAAACTCGCGCACGGTCCGCACCGCTTCCCAGCCTTCTGGGGTCCGGGTTTTGACTGGACACCCGACCACAACTGGGGTGGCAGTGGCGCGATTGGTCTGCAGGAGATGCTGATGCAGACCGATGGTGAGCGTATTGTCCTCTTCCCGGCCTGGCCCGCGACGTGGGATGTGAAGTTTAAGCTCCATGCGCCCCACCAAACGACCGTTGAGTGTGAACTCAAACAAGGTAAAGTGGTGAAGCTGGAGGTGCTTCCTGCTTCGCGAGCAAAAGATGTAACGATTTTACTACCAATCAAATAACTGACTGATGATGAAAAAGATTCTTTTGATTGCCCTCTCGTGGCTGGTGCCCTTCATGGCCCTTGCCGAAAACTATACCCCGGCCGAGGTTTCGGTGGCGGGTCTGATTCCGTTGGAGGGGAGCGGTCGTGTAGTCTATGATTTCAATGCCGGCTGGCGCTTCTTCAAGGGCGATGTCCCGGGTGCTGAGGCGCTGTCGTTCGACGATTCGACCTGGGAGGTGGTCTCGACACCCCACACCGTGGAGTTGACTCCGGCCGAAGCAAGTGGTTGCCGAAACTACCAGGGTGTGGCGTGGTACCGCAAACATTTTACCGTACCTGAGACGTGCGCCGATAAGGAGGTGATGCTCCATTTCGAGGCCATCATGGGTAAGCAGGCGGTCTATGTCAATGGTCAGCTCATCGAGGAGCACTTGGGCGGTTATCTGCCGATTCAGATTTCGCTCACGGAGCTCGGTGTCAAGGCGGGCGAAAAGTGCGTGGTGGCGGTGAAGGCCGACAACACGAACGATAAGATGTATCCTCCCGGAAAACCGCAGTATACGCTCGACTTCGCTTATCACGGCGGTATCTACCGCGATGTCTGGCTTATTGCTCGCGCGAAGGTGGGTTTGACGGATCCCGTAGAGGCCAATCGCGTGGCCGGTGGCGGTGTCTTCGTTCACTTTGAGCAGATTTCGACGGCCAGCGCCGAGGTGCATGTGAAGAGCGAGTTGGAGAATAAGGATCAGCAGACGCGCTCGGTAGTGGTGGAGACTACGCTGAAGAATGCCGAGGGTGTGCAGGTTGCCCGCCGTGAGCAGCGCATCGCACTGCAGAAGGGTGCGATTGCAACCGTTGACCAGCAGTTTGTGGTGAAGAATCCGCATCTTTGGTCGCCGGATGATCCCTATCTGTATCGCGTTGAGACGCGTATCAAGGATCGTAAGAGTGGTGAGGCACTTGATGGCGGTGTGACGCGCATCGGTATCCGCTCGTTCGACTTTATAAAGGAGGAGGGCTTTATCCTCAACGGTAAGCCCTTCGGTAAACTGATTGGTGCCAATCGCCACCAGGATTTTGCCTATGTGGGTAATGCCGTTCCCAACTCGCAGCAGTGGCGCGATGCCAAGCGTCTGCGTGATGCAGGTTGCCGCATTATCCGCGTGGCGCACTACCCGCAGGATCCCTCCTTTATGGATGCTTGCGATGAGCTGGGCCTGTTTGTGATTGTTGCTACACCGGGTTGGCAGTATTGGAACAAGATGCCAATCTTTGCCGAGCGCGTGCATCAGAATACGCGTGAGATTATCCGTCGCGACCGCAACCACCCCTCGGTGTTGATGTGGGAGCCGATCCTCAACGAGACGCGCTATCCGCACGACTTCTCGCTCGAGGCATTGCAGATTACGAAGGATGAGTACCCCTATCCGTATCGTCCCGTGGCAGCTGCCGATGTTCATTCGGCAGGTGTGAAAGAGCACTACGATGTGGTCTACGCATGGCCTGGTGACGAGCAGAAGGAGGATGCTCCGAATCAGACCATCTTTACCCGTGAGTGGGGTGAGAATGTGGACGATTGGTATGCACATAACAACAACAACCGTACCTCGCGTAGTTGGGGTGAGCGTCCGCAAAAGGTGCAGGCGTTGTCGCTGGCCGAGACCTACAATAACCTCTACAACACCGAGCCGCAGTTTATCGGCGGTGCGCAGTGGCACCCCTTCGATCACCAGCGTGGTTACCATCCCGATCCCTACTGGGGCGGTATTTACGATGCCTTCCGTCAGCCGAAGTATGCCTATTGGATGTTCCGTAGCCAGACGGCAGCAGACCTGAACCACCCGACGGCTGAGAGTGGTCCGATGGTTTATATCATGCACGAGATGTCGCAGTGGTCGGATTCGGATGTGGTGGTCTTCTCGAACTGCGATTCGGTGCGTCTGTCGATCTATGACGGTGCGAAGAGTTGGACGAAGGCTGTTGAGCGTACTGATCGCACGATGCCCAACCCGCCCGTGGTTTTTGAGGATGTGTGGAACTTCTGGGAGGCTCGCTCGTACAGCTACACGAATAAGAATTGGCAGGCGGTAAATATGGTGGCCGAAGGCATTATCGATGGTAAGGTGGTCTGTACGACCAAGCGCATGCCGTCGCGCCGCTCGACCAAGTTGCGCCTCTATGTCGATTGGGAGAACAAGCCTTTGGTAGCTAATGGCTCAGACTTCGTAGTCGTAGTGGCCGAGGTGACTGACGATAGCGGCAATGTGCGTCGCCTAGCGAAGGAGAACATTCGCTTTACGATCGAAGGTGAGGGTGAGATTATCGGCGATCAGTCGATCTACGCCAATCCGCGACCCGTGGAGTTTGGTTCGGCGCCGATCTTGGTGCGCTCGACCCGTAAGGCGGGTAAGATCCGCGTCAAGGCCGAGGTAGAGTTCCCCGGAACGCACGCTCCGACGCCGGCCGAGATCGAGTTTGAAAGTGTTCCGGCTCAGTTGCCCTTCTGCTATGCCGACGAGGCCGTTGCGGGAGCGGTGAAGCAGTCGACGACCAAGGAGGGTGGCGCTCAACTCTCGGAGGAAGAGAAGCGCCGTCTTCTGGAGGAGGTTGACCGCCAACAGCAGGAGTTTGGTATTCAATAGGGCGGTTCATCGATCGATTTGGCCGATTGACCCGAAAAATGGATAGCCCTGTGAAAAATGGATTACCTTTGCTGTGCAAAAAGCAAGAAAATACATAATAAATAAAACAACTACACTACTACCATGAAAAAGATTTTAATTTCGATGCTTGCCTTGGCGCTTACGCTGCCGGCTTTAGCACAGTATCCCACGATCCCCGATTCGGTGATGCATCGTGTTGCTCGCGAGCAGGCCGCTTTGGCTCCCCTGCAGAAAAAGGCTTGGGAGGAGGCTTACAAAGTTATCCAGCACGAGGAGAAGGAGTTTGGTCGCGTCTATCGCCCTTGGGCTTCGAAGCCTGAGGATCTGCCGCAGGCCAAGATCCCCGCTTTCCCTGGTGCCGAGGGTGGCGGTATGTATACTCCGGGTGGCCGTGGCGGTAAGGTTTATGTTGTGACTTCGCTGGAGGATCGTGGCCCCGGTACGCTGCGCGAGGCTTGCGAGGCCGGTGGTGCCCGTATCGTCGTATTCAACGTTTCGGGTGTCATTCGCCTGAAGTCGGCTATTGAGATCGATGCCCCCTATATCACCATTGCCGGCCAGACGGCTCCCGGCGACGGTGTCTGCGTAACGGGTGCTTCGGTGCACATTAATACGCACGACGTGATTATCCGCCACATGCGTTTCCGTCGCGGTCAGACCGACGTAGCTTATCGTGACGATGCTCTGGGTGGCAACGCCGTAGGTAATGTGATGATCGACCACGTGTCGGCATCGTGGGGCCTGGACGAGAATATGTCGATCTATCGCCACGTATACAATCGTCAGGCCGATGGTCGCGGAGAGAAACTGCCGTCGGTGAATATTTCGATCCAGAACTCGATCTTCTCGGAGTGCCTCGACATGTATAACCACGCCTTTGGTGCAACGATTGGTGGTTACAACTCGACCTTTGCACGCAATATCTTTGCTTGCAACATCTCGCGTAACTGCTCGGTGGGTATGGATGGTAGCTTCAACTTCATCAACAATACGGTCTTCAACTGGTGGAACCGTTCGGTGGATGGTGGTGACCATACGAGCTATATGAATATCATTGGTAACAACTACAAGCCCGGTCCGATTACTCCTGCCGATAAGCCGATTGCTTGGCGCATCGTGAAGGTGGAGAATGGTCGTGATAAGGCGAACCGTGATAAGTGGGGTCGCGCTTATGTGGCCGACAACAAAACCTGGGGCAATGCCGAGGTGACGGCTGACAACTGGAAGGGCGGCGTGATGGCCGGCGATCATTTTGTGACGAGCGAGCACCCCGAACTGATGAAGCAGGTGCGTGCAGAGCAGCCCTTTGAGATGGCTCCCGTAACGATCACCTCGGCTGAGCAGGCCTATACGCATGCCCTCGCTTGCGCCGGTGCTTCGCTGCCGAAGCGCGATGCAGTTGATAAGCGTATGGTGAAGCAGATCAAGACGGGTAAGATTTTCTATGCCAAGGATGCCAAGGAGCACCAGCCGATGTACGTGAAGCGTCGTCTGCCGGCCGATTCGTACAAGTTGGGTATCATTACCGATCCGCAGCAGGTGGGAGGCCTCCCGGAGTACAAGGGTAAGCCCTATCAGGATACGGATAAGGATGGTATGCCCGACAAGTGGGAGAAGAAGTATGGTCTCAATCCGAACGATGCCTCGGATGCCAATGGCGATATCTCGGGTGATGGTTACACGAACATCGAGAAGTACATCAACGGTATTGACCCTACGAAGAAGGTGGATTGGACCAATCTGGAGAATAACTACGACACGTTGGCTGCAATTAAAGGCCTGTTCTAAAGTAAAATAGATCTATGAAGAAGCTGATTTTTGCGCTTCTCGGTATAGCGGGTTTGTGCTGCACGGAGGTTGTGGCACAACCCGCTTTCCCGATTTCTGTAGCGAAGGGTAAGTTGCAATACGCAGCCGATGATGCGGGAAATCGCATCCTTGATTTCTCCCATTGCGGCTATCACAACTCGAACGAACTGATTCCTGATGCGGAGGTGGTCTATACACTTTCGCCCTCGGCGAACGATAGCAAAATGATCCAGGGACACATCGACGCCCTGGCCAAGCAACCGGTTGGTGAGCATGGTCTGCGTGGAGCGATTCTGCTGCGCGAGGGTACTTATTACCTCGATGAGCCGTTGCGCATCACTGCTTCGGGTATCGTATTGCGCGGTGAGGATAAAGCGAAGACGGTGCTTGTTAAGCGTGGCGTGGATCGTGGTGCCGTGATCTACATCGAGGGTCAGGACGATCGCGCCTTTGGTGAGTCTGTCGTGGTTACGAGCGAGACGGTTCCCGTTGGCGCAACCACCTTTGAGGTAGCCTCCACGAAGGGGCTTCAGGTGGGACAGCAGGTACTCGTTGAGCAGCAGCCCGTGGCTCGTCCTCGCGGACGAGACGTGGTCATCACCCCCGAACTGGCTCGTCAACTTGGTCCGGGCAACGTGCGTCTGGGCTGGGATCGTACGATCACGGCCATCGAGGGTAACCGAGTGACGGTGGATGATGCCATGACGGTGGCTCTCGGTCTGCGTGCTGTGGAGGTAAAGCCCTACAGTTGGGCAGGTCGCATCGCGGAGGTGGGCGTGGAGCATTTAACCATCCTCTCGGAGTATGATACGACCAATCCGATCGATGAGAACCATGCTTGGACCGGTGTTTGGATCAACAATGCCGAGGATTGCTGGGTGCGTCAGGTCGATTTCCGCCAGTTGGCCGGTTCGGCTGTGGCGGTGCAGCGCGATGCACGCCGTGTGACTGTTTCGGATTGCCAATCCTTCGACCCCGTGTCGGAGTTGGCCGGTTCGCGTCGTCGCACCTTCTTTACCCTGGGTCAGCATACGCTCTTCCTGCACTGCTACTCGGAGTATGGCCAGCACGACTTCTCGGCAGGCATCAACGCCCCGGGTCCGAATGCCTTTGTGCAGAGCGATAGCTACCTCTCGAAGGGCTTTAGCGGCTCGACGGGTGCATGGGCATGCGGTTTGCTGTTTGATATTGTGAATATCGAGGGCCACGACCTCTCGTTCAAGAGCCTGGAGCGTACGCACGCGCGTGCGGGTTGGAATACGGTGAACAGTGTCGCTTGGCAATGTACAGCAGCCGGTATTGAGTGCTATGCTCCCGAGGAGTATGGTATGAACTACGCCAACGGCTCATGGGCTACGGTATGTGGCAATGGCGTTATCGCCAACTCGGATGAGTTTGTGAAGCCCTACAGTTTGTTCCGTGCTCAGCTCGCGGAGCGTGTAGGCGCTGAGTTGGCTCAACAGATCACCCGTATCTATGATCGCGATACGAATGCCTCTTCGAGCCCCACGATTGAGCAGGCGGTGCGTCTGGCCAAGGAGGCCTACGAACCGCGTATGACCATCCCGATGTGGATTGCCGAGGCCCCCTTTACGGCATCGGTTGAGCCGAATGGTCGTCAGCTCGCGATTGCCAACAACGAGGTCGCTGCGCGTCCGATGGACTACGCCCTGGTGGGTGGTCGCCTGACGGCTGATGGTAAGCTGTTGGTAGGTGGTCGCCAAAACGTACGCTGGTGGAGTGGTAATCTGGAGTACGATCAGCTGAAGATGGCTACGGACCATGTGACTCGTTTTGTCCCCGACCGCGAGGGCCAGGGCCTGACGGACCGCATCGATGAGGTGGTGGCCAACATGAAGCACCGCGGCGTGCTGCTCCTGGATCATAACTACGGTCTTTGGTATGACCGTCGTCGCGATGACCATATCCGCGTACGTCGTCGTGATGGCGATGTATGGGCGCCGCACTATGAGCAACCCTTTGCCCGCTCGGGTGAGGGTCAGGGCTGGGACGGTATGTCGAAATACGACCTGACGAAGCCCAACACCTGGTATTGGAGCCGTCTGCAGGAGTTTGCAGCAAAGGCCTCGGAGCAGGGATTGCTACTCTTCCACGAAGATTACTTCCAGCACAACATCATTGAGGCGGGTGCCCACTGGGTTGATTCGCCTTGGCGTACGACAAACAACATCAACAACACGGGCTTTGCCGAACCGACGAATTTCGCCGGTGATAAGCGTGTCTTTGTGGCCGATATGTTCTACGATGTAGACCATCCGACGCGTCGCGAACTGCATCGCGGTTATATCCGCATGTGCCTCGATCAATTGGCCGACTACGAGAACGTCGTACACCTGGTGAGCGAGGAGTATACCGGTCCGCTCCACTTTGTGCAGTTCTGGCTCGACTGCATCGCTGAGTGGGAGGCCGAAACGGGTAAGGAGGTGCTGATTGCCCTCTCGGCTACGAAGGATGTGCAGGATGCCATTCTCCGTGATCCTGTGCGTTCGAAGGTGGTGGATATTGTCGATATTCGCTACTGGCACCACCGCTCGGATGGTACGACCTACGAGCCTGAAGGTGGCGTGAGCATGGCTCCGCGTCAGTATGCCCGAAAGATCAAGGTCGGTACGATCGATTTTGCCTCGACCTACCGTGCCGTGAGCGAGTACCGCACGGCCTACCCCGAGAAGGCAGTTACCTTCTTTGCGCAGAGTTATCCCGCCTATGGTTGGGCGATTCTGCTGGCCGGTGGTTCGTGCCCCACGTTGCGCATTGCAAACGAACAGCTTCTTCAGGCGATTCCTGCGATGAACACGATTGCTAAGGATGAGCACTCCTATCGCCTGATGGGTGATGAAGGTGGTTTGATCTACCTGCCCGAAGCGACCGCAATCGAGGTTGCACTGCCGAAGGGCAACTACGCGCTCTACGAAGTAGATATGCGCTCGGGTGAGACGAAGCTCAAGCAGAAGCGCATGAAGGTAACCGCGGCTGCTACGCTGAATGGTCAGGGTCTCTACTGGCTGCAACGTGTGAAGTAGGGCTTGAGAGCTCCAACAAAAAAAGGCTGTCCGTTTGGACAGCCTTTTTTCGTTGCCATATCGGCGGTTGATTAGCCTACGATACCGGCGATGAGGAACGTAGCAGCTACCGTAAGAATAGCGTAGAGCTCCGGGAAAGCGGCCAGAATCAGCGTCTTACCCATCACGTCGTGGCCGTTACCGATAGCGGCGATACCATTTGCGCAGACCTTGCCCTGATAAATAGCAGCAGCGAGGTTTACGATACCTACCAGGATACCGGCACCCAGGATGGCAGCACCCTGCAGCATCGTCGGGTTAGCGAGCATGCCCTGAACCATGAAGAAGCAGACGAAACCGTACAGACCCTGCGAACCCGGAAGAGCCGAGAGGATCATGTAGCTACCGAATGCGCCACCGTTCTTTTTCATGGCACCTACGGCAGCCTGGCCGCAGATCGACGTACCCATAGCCGATGCGATACCGGCCAAACCTACCATCAGTGCTACACCGACATAGGCCATTACTAATGCAGTTGTTTCCATAGTTTTGTGTTGTTTTTAATTGTTTGTTGTTTGATTATTCGTTGTCATTTTCATTTTTCAGCGGCTCGAAATTGCGCGAAGCCATCTCAAAGCCGGCATTCTTGTAGAACTCCACAAACGTGAGTCGCATCGGGTGAACGAACGACGAGATCGTGGACATAAAGAGGTTGATGCCATGGCCGATCAAGAGGATCGGAATCATCACAATCAGGCGAACGACGATGTTGGCACCCTCGGGTACAAAGCCCTCGGCCAGCGAGTTGAACACCAGCGCCAGCACACCACCCGACAGACCGATGGCGAACAGACGGATGTACGACAGTACGTCGCTCAACAGACCCGTGATGTTGTTGTAGAGGTTCCACAGACCCGAACCCACGTTAAGGAACGGATTGAGGAACTTACCCGGCGTATTTAAGAGCAGCATCAGTGCCATGCCGAGACCGATCGCACCGTAGAAGGCGGGCGACGATGTGGTGAATCCGGGGATTACCCAGCTCTCATTCATCATCGGCATACCTGCAGCCAGCGAGCCCGAGAGCAGTACGATCAGCCAACCCAGGTTCGAGAAGCAGTATTTGAAGCCAAAGCAACGGATCGTCATGTAGACGTTCAGAGCCAGACCGAACAGGATCTGAATCATACCGATGGCCAATGCCCACGAGAAGAACTGACCCTGGAAGTCGAAGAACTTCACCGAGGGGAAGAACTCACCGAGGCTCAGACCGAAGAATGAGCCGCAGAAGGCACCAAAGAGGGTAGTCGAAAGGGCGCACATCGTAGCGAACCACGCTGCACGATTCATCATGCCAGTCTTGAACTTCATCAGCATTGCCACACCGGCAATGAGCAGAATCAAACCGTAGCCTGCATCGTTCAAACAGATACCGAAGAAGAGCATGTAGAACGGTGCGAAGAAGGGGGTGAGGTCCAACGTGCCGTACTTCGGGCGGGCGTACATATCACCTACCATCTCAAAGATGCGCGCGAAGGGGTTGTTCTTCAGCTTCACGGGGGTGTTGTCCTCGGGGGTGGGATCCTCCTTCAGATAGACCACATTCGGGTACTCCTCCAGAAGCTTATCCACGGCCGCCGAAGTCTCCTTCTCGGCCCAGCCCTCCATAACGAGCAGCGTGCCGTCGGCTGCCGCCGTAGCCGTAGCCTTTACGCGGTCGCTCTGCAACTGCTCCTTCAACTTGGCTGCGTAGTGCTTCATCAGTTTCTCCGAAGCGGCCACGCGGGCAAAGCTCTTGTCGAGCGTCTTGAGCTCCTCGTTGGCCGTTGCGATGCGCTGCTCGGCCTCCTTGATGTCCATCTTGGGGGCCTTCATCTCCTGGGCGTCGATCGAAATCTCCTCCCCGGGCTTGGCGATCACGACAAACCAAACGGTCGAAGCCGTACGGTTGATCTCGGCAATGGTGTAGTGCTCGCTCCAGCTCTGCAACTCTTTATCAAAGGTGCTCGGCGAGGTCGAGAGGTAGTGCAGCAGGATGCCTTGCTTGGCCAGCTCGGCACTCAGGGCGGGGTTGAACTCGCCCCAGGGACGCAACTCGTCGGCCACCTTCTCCAGGCGGGCGATCTCGGCGCCGAGTGTAGCGGCCTGCTGTAGGGTCTCCTTGTAGGCCTCGAAAGCCTCCAGGCCCGATGCGTAGGGCTCACCCTTCAGCGCAGCATGCTCTTCATCCTCCTTCCAACGTGCCAGGTAGTCCTCGGCCTTCTGCAGACCCTCGATATCGAGAATCAACTGACGGTCCTCCTCCGAGGGCTCCCAACCGGTGGTGGTAATATCTACCAGCCCCAGCTCACGCAGACGTGCTACGAAGTCATCGCTTTGTGCGGCATAGAGCACAAAGTTGTATTTCGACATTTTTGCAATCATAACGTCGAGCCCTCCCCGGCCTGTTGTTGTTTGGTTTTTACAATCTTCTGGGCAGATTTCGAGAGGTTCTCCTCGTCCTCCATGAAGCGTTTGATTTTACGAATGGCATCCTCGTACCCCGGGATTTGCACCTTCTCGTAGAGGTTTACCTTCTGTGTCGTTTTGCGGCGGGCATAGTCCAAGAGCTCCATCTTGCGATTGAAGACCTCGTATTCGATACCCAGGCGGGCCATCTTCTCCAGCACCGTCACGCCGTCGGCATACCAGACGGGCGACGAGAAGAGATCGTAAGCCTTGCGCTCAAACTTTACCTCCTGCAAAACAGGCGTACGCACGCCGGCGATCTTCTGCTCTGAGAGCTCGACATCGGCAATGCGAACCAGCGTACAATCAAACTCGCCCCAGAGCGCGACCATGTAGTCGTACTCGGCCTTGAGACGGTCGAGCTGGCGACTGAAGTCGGCTGCCGTGTCCTTCGCTCGTTTCACCTCGGAGCGCAGAGCCGACTCCTTCGACTTGATGGTCGGAAGAGCCTTCTGGCGCATCTTGAGCTGTTTGCCCAGTTCGCCGAGCGAGGTTTTGTTGTATTGAAATTTGATTGCCATTTTCGGTTATGCTTTCCAGTATTTCTCGATCAGCTCGGCCTTGATGGCAACCTCTTCCTTCGTGAAGTACTTCGAGAAGAGCTCCCAGGCCGTCTCCAACATTTCGGTGATCTCGATATTAACGTCGATAGCCAGCAGTTTGCGCGAGTAGTCGCGGGCAAACTTCAGCGTACGCTCGTCGTAGTCCGAGAGGTCGAAACCGTTCTCGAGCTTCGTCTTTGCGTTGGCAGCATCGGCATACAGACGTACGCAGGCGTTCATCACCTGCGGGTGGTCCTCACGCGTCTTCTTGCCGATTACGAGCTGCTTCAGACGCGACAGCGAACGGAACGGGTCTACGATAACCTTACCCGTATCCGAGTCGTTACGCAGGAAGAACTGACCCTCGGTAATGTAACCCGTGTTATCGGGAATAGCGTGCGTAATGTCACCACCCGAAAGGGTCGTTACGGCGATGATCGTGATCGAACCACCGTTGGGCAGCTGCACGGCCTTCTCGTAGATCTTTGCGAGGTCCGAGTAGAGCGAACCGGGCATCGAGTCCTTCGACGGAATCTGGTCCATACGGTTCGATACGATGGCCAGGGCGTCGGCGTAGAGGGTCATGTCGGTCAGCAGCACGAGTACCTTCTCGCCCTTGTCCACGGCGAAATACTCGGCAGCCGTCAGGGCCATATCCGGTACGAGCAGACGCTCTACGGGCGGATTCTCGGTCGTGTTTACGAACGATACGATGCGGTCCAAAGCACCGGCATTCTCGAATACCGACTTAAAGTAGAGGAAGTCATCGTTCGTCAGACCCATACCGCCGAGGATAATCTTGTCGGCCTTGGCACGCAGGGCCACGTTGGCCATCACGGCGTTGTAGGGCTGGTCGGGATCGGCGAAGAAGGGAATCTTCTGACCCGTTACGAGCGTGTTGTTAAGGTCGATACCGGCAATACCCGTAGCGATGAGCTCCGAAGGCTGCAGACGCTTGAAGGGGTTCACCGTCGGGCCACCGATCTCGCGGGGCTCACCCTCAACAGCCTCGCCACCCTCCAGGGGCTCGCCATAGGCGTTGAAGAAACGACCGGCCAGGTTGTCCGATACCTTGAGCTTCGGGGGCTCACCGTGGAAGATAACCTCCGAGTTGGTGGCGATACCCTCCGTGCCGGCAAATACCTGCAGGGTCACATTCTGACCCATAATTTTTACAACCTGTGCCAGCTTGCCGCCTACGGTAGCCAGCTCATCGTTGCCCACGCCCTCGGCGCGCAACGTCACCGTAGCTTTGGTGATGTTGTCGATTTTGGTGTATATCTTTTGAAATGCGCGTGTTGTCATGGCTTATTTCGATTTTTCACTTACATACTGCTCAATCTGCTGCTTGTACTGCTCGAACTTCTCCGACTTCCATTCCGCGTAGTTCATCTGGCGGAAGAGGTTAATCAGACCCTTGAAGAACTGCGAGCACTGCTCGAAGTCGGTAAAGGAGAATTCGCGGCGGCAGATATCAAGAACCATCTTGTACATCATCTGCTGACGCACGATCGGGCAGTTGGCGTCAATGTCGTCGAAGGCGTCCTGCTGCAGGATCACGAAGTCCAGCAGCTCCGACTTCCAGAAACGCTCGTGGTACTCAACGGGTACACCGTCGTCGCCGAGGATGTTGATCTGGTCGTTGGCCTCCTTACCGCGCTGTACGAAGGTCTTACCCTCATACACAGCATCTACCCAATCCTTCTCGATCTTCTCGTCCAGGTACTCGCGAACCTCGGGATACTCCAGGTACTTCGAGTACGAATCCAGCGGGTCGATAGCGGGGTAGCGCTTCGAGTCGGCACGACCCTGCGAGAGGGCGTAGAAGCAGCGAGCAGCCTTCTTCGTCGACTCGGTTACCGGCTCCTTGAGGTTACCACCGGCGGGCGATACCGTACCGAGGAAGGTTACCGAACCCGTCTCGCCATTGGTCAGCTTCACCAGACCGGCGCGAGCGTAGAAGTTCGAGATGATTGCCGAGAGGTCCATCGGGAAGGCGTCCTGACCCGGAAGCTCCTCCAGACGGTTCGACATCTCACGCAGTGCCTGTGCCCAACGCGAGGTCGAGTCTGCCATTACGAGTACCTTCAGACCCATCGCGCGGTAGTACTCGCCGATGGTCATACCCGTATACACCGAAGCCTCACGAGCTGCTACGGGCATGTTCGAGGTGTTGCAGATGATGATCGTACGCTCCATGAGCTTGTGGCCCGTGCGGGGGTCAACCAACTCGGGGAACTCCTTGAAGATCTCCACTACCTCGTTGGCACGCTCACCGCAGGCAACGATGATGATTACCTCAGCCTCAGCCTGCTTCGAGATGGCGTGCTGAAGCACCGTCTTACCGGCGCCGAAGGGACCCGGGATAAAGCCCGTACCACCCTCGGCCAGGGGGTTGAAAGTGTCGATAGCGCGTACGCCGGTCTCCATGATGCGCGACGGGCGGGGCTTCTCCGTATAGGCGCGAATAGCCTGCTTTACGGGCCACTTCTGTACCATTGTGATGTTGTGGTCTACACCCTCGGCGTCGGTTACAACGGCAACCGTGTCGGTCACCTTGTAGGTGCCGGCCTTGGCAACGCTCTTTACGGTGTAGTTGCCCTTCATGGTGAAGGGAACCATGATCTTGTGGTTGATCCACTGCTCCTTCACCTCGCCCAGCCACGAAGCGGCAGCTACCTTGTCACCAGCCTTCGCCAGCGGGGTGAACTCCCACGTCGAATCGTAGTCAATCGGGTCGGTCAGCGAGCCGCGCTCGATAAACAGACCATTCATCTTCTCGAGGTCGTTCTGCAGACCATCGTAGTTCTTCGAGAGCATACCCGGAGCCAGCGTAGCCTCCAGCATGTGGCCCTCGAATTCGACCTTGTCGCCGATCTTCAGACCGCGCGTCGAGTCGTAAACCTGGACATAGGCGTCGTCGCCTACGACCTTGATGACCTCGGCCATCATCTTCGTATCACCGACATACACATGGCAGATCTCGTTCTGGCCAACGGGGCCGTCAGCCTTGACGATCACGATGTTTGCGATGATACCGTTTACACGTCCTGTAGTTTTCATTGGTATTTTGTTATTGTTTATTGATCAAATCTTTGCCGTCCAGATCGGCCATCAGGCGCTGGAACATCTCGCGACCACGCTCGGGGTCGAGCATCGACCAGCGGGCAACGAGGTTTACGCGCACCAGGTAGGCGATCACGGCGTTGATATCAAAGTAGTCGAACGATGCGAGCTCCGAAGCCTCGTTCCAGCGGATCAGGTCGATCTTGTGCTCCTTCTCCACGAGGTTCTGCTCGTCGGCGATGGCGGCGATGGCTGCATCGATGTAGCTCAGCTCGCCACGCAGACCGAAGTCCGAAGCCGAGCTGCGCTGCAGCTGCTCGACGATCTCGCCTTGGCCGACGGTTACCTCCTCGATCGGGCGGTTCAGTTCGCGAGCCGTGATGGCGGCCGAGAGGTTGCGCAGGTTACGGTCGAACGTGCTCCACTCCTTCAGGAAGCGGCACGACGAACGGGCTGCGAGTGCGTAGTATGCGGCGAAGAGCGACTTCTCGAAACGCTGTGTGGTATCCACGACCTCGGCGTCCTCCCCCTCGGGGTCGGCGTAGGCGCGGATGACCTGCTGCAGCTCCTCGGGAAGCAGGCTCGGACGCTCCAACTCGGCGAGAATCTCCTCGTGGCTCAAGTTACCCAGCGCGTTGTGGGCCGTACGGCCTGCGCGGGCTGCCGAGAGGTTCTCGCAGTCGTAGTAGCCGTAGAGCAGCTTCACGGCCTGCTGATCCTTCTTGTCGAGGTTCTCCATTACCTCGGCGCGGATCTCCGCAGCGTCAAAGCCCTTGCGATCCGCGTCGAGTGCATACTCGCGGAAGCCGGCTACCAACGTATAGTAATTCGTTGCGAACATGGTTTCGCGTTTAGGCTCCGAAGAGCATGTTCGAAACCTTCTCGCGCAGGTACTCCGAAACGAGTGCCTCGAGGTCCGTGTCGGCGAACGAGATGTAGTAACCGCCCTCCTTCTCCGAGATGCGGAAACCGCTCTTTACCTCCTTCGAATAGCCAACCTCGATGCCTGCCGACAGCAGCTCCTTGGCAGCCTTTTCGAAGGCAGCGTCGAGCTGTGCGCGCTGAGCCTCGGGAAGCAGAGCCTTGAGCTCTACCTTACCGGCTGCGGCACCGTTCCAGTTCTTGGCAACCGACAGCAGCATCTCCTTCAGGAATGCGCCATCCATGGCGGCGGCCTTTACACCCTCCGAGGTGCTCTTGGCGGTGATCAGCGAAGCAATCTCCGACTTGAGGCGGGCTACAGCCTGCTTGCCGGCCAACGAAATCTCGGTGGCGGTGTTCTTGGCTACATCCTCAGCCTTGTTCTCGGCCTTGCGGATGATCTCCTCAGCCTCCTTGTGGGCCTCGGCGATAATCTTTGCAGCCTTCTCCTGGGCCTCGGCTACGCACTTTTCGGCCTCCGAGCGACCCTTCTCCAGACCCTCTTCGTACAGTTTCTGGGTCAATTGTTGCAGTTTGTTTTCCATGGTTGTTTTGTGTTGTTTATATTGATTTTTCTTGAATTCGCTTTTGTGCGGATTGTAATCACACAAAGATAGGCATTTTTTTCGACTAACCACCCTTTTCGCGCGCGTATTTCCGCTTTTTGCGTAATTATTTCGCTTTTTGTGTCACTTTCGTTGCGCTAAAGATTTCGATTGGTGGATGGTGCTCTTTGTAGGTGGTGGGATGAGTGGTCAGGAACGGTGATTCGTTACTTTTGGAAATTTTTCGTATCTTTGCCGCATGAATCGTTTGAAAGTGTTTCTTACATCGTTGTCGTTTCGCACGGGAGTCATCGTCCTGCTGTGCTGTGTGCCGGCCTATGTGGTGGCCTTTGCGCAGATGGCTTTGCCGTTCTCGGCAACGATGAAAGGGATTTTATGGGTGCTCTTTTTCGGTGTTGCTAAGCTGCTTCAATACACCGGCTTGGCCATCTTGGGCGCAGAGGGTGTGAAGCGGTTGAAACGTGCGATGCGTAATCGGAAAAAGAGTCCGAAAATGGCATAAAAAAGGCTGTCGCAACTTGTTGTTGGACAGCCTTTTCTGCTTATAGATTGTGGCCTATTGGTGTTGCTCGCGCAGCAGATCCTGTACGACCTTCACGGGCGAGAACGTGGTGATGGGCACGTCGACAAAAATCGTGTTCCAGTTGGCCATTGCGCCGTTCCACAGACCCGGCAACTCCTGGGCGCGCAAATCGCGACCACCGGCCGACTTCTCGGAGATAAAGCCCGTCTCGGGATCGGTGTAGGCCGGAAGGTTGAACTTCGCACCCTTCGAATCCTTCACGCCGCATACCAAATCTACGGGGTTGAAGTGCGTAGCCGACTTCATCAGCGGCATATCCTCGGGCGAAATCTGGCTCGACTCGGCAATCTGCAGCGACTCCGTGCCATCGGCATTCTTCACCCAGAAGGGACCGCCACCCGGTTCACCCTCGTTGCGTACCATGCCGCAAACGCGGATCGGGCGGTTGAGGATAGCCTTCAGTAGGGCGATATCGTACTGCTCGGGGAGCTTCACGCAGAGGCGCTTCTCGATGAACTCGGCAATGGGCTCGATCTCGGCGCCACCCACCTCGAGGGCCTTCAGATACTCGAACGAACGCTCCTGCAGCTCGATCAGCAGACCTGCCAGCATCTTCTTGCAACGGTTCGTGTCTCCGCGACGCGAATCGGTCGTAACGTTGTCGATGTTCTTGATGAAGACGATGTCAGCATCGATATCGTTCAGGTTCTCGATCAGAGCACCGTGGCCGGCGGGACGGAACAGCAACTCGCCGTTGTCCTGGCGGAAGGGGGTGTTGTCAGGGTTGACAGCAATCGTGTCGGTCGAGGGTTTCTGTACCGAGAACGAGATGTCGTAGCGGATGCCGTAGCGATTCTCGTAGTAGGGCAATTTCTCCTCCAGGAGCGTCGTAAAGCCCTCCATGTGCTCGGGCGATACGGTGAAGTGGATGCGGGCTACGCCCTTCGTGGTGGCGTAGGCGGCACCCTCAGCCAGGTGCTCCTCGACGGCCTTGCGGGCGCCATCTTCGTAAGCATGGAAGGTTACCAGGCCTTTCGGCTTTGCACCGTAGTTCAAGCCCTCCTTGACGATGGCCGAAACCACCTCTTTGTCGTCGGCGCCCTCCTTCAAAACGGCCTTCAGTTCGGGCCAGAAGGCAAACTTCTCGATGTTGTCGATCAATTTGTCGATGCCGCTGCCGCGCTTATCCTCGTTTACGAACGAGAAGAGCTCCTTGAACATACGCGTGGCGGCACCCGAGGCGGGCACAAACTTTACCACTTCGAGCTCCTCCTTGGCCTGCTCGTAGCGAGCAACCGCAGCGTCAGCCTCCTCGACCGAGAGTACCGTCACGCCGTCCGAAGGCGATGCGGCACGTACAATCTTCAGGTAGGGGAAACCACGACGGAAATTTTCGATTTGAACCTCTACGGCCTCCTTTGTTAAGCCGTGTGCTGCAATCTGTTGCAGATCTTTTTCTGTAAACATTATAGCTGGTTTTAGTGTTGGCGGTTAAAAATCACACCAAAGTTAATAAAAATTTCTAACTTTGCACTATGA
The DNA here is from genome assembly GCA_017555975.1 of Alistipes sp. Classification (GTDB taxonomy): domain Bacteria; phylum Bacteroidota; class Bacteroidia; order Bacteroidales; family Rikenellaceae; genus Alistipes. Next base: position 30,284 of record JAFZFJ010000057.1, read on the forward strand.
TTCGCGAGTTTAACGAGATAAATTTGGCTTTTCGCAACAGTTTCCATGTCGAGCAGTCGGCGCGGCGCCTCATCGAGTTCGAAACCGAGGAGGAGCTTATGTCGCTCTTTGAACGGGAGACGTTTACGCGTTGGATGGTCCTCTCGGGGGGTAATAATGTCCTCTTTACGCAGGACTACGACGGGGTGATTCTCTGCCCTGTGTCGCAACTGATCGAACCGATTGTCGAGACCACGGATGAAGTCGTGGTGCGTGTTGGTGCAGGCGTCGAGTGGGATGACCTCGTAGCCTGGGCCGTGGAGCGCGGGTTGTGGGGGTTGGAGAACCTCTCGCTCATCCCCGGTAAAGTGGGAGCTGCACCGGTCCAAAATATTGGCGCCTACGGAGCCGAGGCGAAGGATGTGATCCGTCGGGTGCGCTTTTACGATGTCGAGCAGCGCACCATGCGCAACTTGTTGCGTGAGGAGTGTTGTTTTGGTTATCGCGAGAGCATCTTTAAGCAGGAACTAAAGGGCAAGGCTGTTATCACGGAGGTGGAGATCGTTTTGTCTAAGCACGAAAATCCCCGTTTAGGTTATGGCGACGTGGAACGTGAGGTGGAGCGTCTGGGTGGCGCAACGCTTTCGAATATCCGCGAGGCGATCTGCTCGATTCGTTGCTCGAAGTTGCCTGATACGGCGGTGCTGGGCAATGCCGGCAGTTTCTTTAAGAATCCGGTAGTTCAGCGCGCGGTGGCCGAGCAGTTGTTGGCCACCTATCCCGATATGCCGCACTATCCGGCCGCCGAGCAGCAGTGTGTAAAGCTGGCTGCCGGTTGGCTGATCGATCGCAGTGGGTTGAAAGGCTACCGCGAGGGTGCTGTGGGGGTACATGAGCGTCAGGCATTGGTGCTGGTAAACCATGGCGGAGCAACCGGCTCGGAGGTGATTGCCCTGGCACGCAAGGTGCAGGCTGAAGTGAAACAGAAATTCGGCGTCGAGATCGACACCGAGGTCAATATCTTATAGCGCATGGGAAAGTTGTTGGCGCAAAATTTTGAGCGCTATATCTCCGACTATGAGCTCTTTACACATGAAGATCGCATCCTGCTGACCGTTTCGGGCGGTGTGGACTCGATGGTCATGCTATCGCTCTTTACCGAGGCGGGCTATCGTGTCGGTGTGGCTCATTGCAATTTCCAACTGCGAGGAGCAGAGAGTGAGGAGGATGAGGTGCTGGTGGCTACGGAGGCGGCTCGCTTGGGCGTTCCCTTCTATAATCGCCGCTTTGAGACTGCGCGCGAGATGGAGCTTACGGGCGAATCGATGGAGATGGCGGCACGCCGCCTGCGTTATGCTTGGTTTCATGACTTGTGTGAGCAGGAGGGCTATACGGCCATCGCTGTGGCACACCATGCTGACGACTCGGTCGAGACCTTCTTTATCAACCTGCTGCGCGGTACGGGCCTGCGCGGCCTGACCGGCATTTCAACCCAGGTGGGACGCATTGTGCGTCCATTGCTCTTTGCCACGCGCAAGGAGATTCTCGAATATGCCGTGCAACACAAGATTCCCTATCGCGAGGATTCTTCGAACCGCTCGACAAAGTATCTGCGCAACAAGATTCGTCTGGGCTTGGTGCCGCGTATTCGTGAGATCAACCCCAAATTTACCTCGCTTATGCGTCGTAATATCTCCCGTTTGACGGATGCGCAACAGTTTATTACGCAAGCCGTTGAGCGTATTCGTGAGGTGTCGGTTGAGCGTCAGGATGGCGTGGATGTGATTCGTCTGGATCGTATCGATCCGGCTTTGCCGCGCAACTTCGTGCTCTATGAGTTACTCAACTCGGGTTACGGCTTTAAGGGGGATGTGATCGATCAACTCTGCCACGCCCTGGATGAGGGGTCGGTGGGTCGACGTTTCTATACGCGCGACCACGTGGCAGTGGTGGATCGCGGTACGGTACTTGTCTCGCCTATTGAGGCAGACGATGCGTGTGCTGTGACGGTGGCGGAGGGTGCTCTGCGTGCCTATTGCGGCAACTCGGTGCTCTTCTTCGAGAAGCGCGATATTGATCTCATCGAGGAGTTCTCGGTGCCGGCCAATCAGGCGTTGCTCGATGCTTCTAAACTGAAGTGGCCGCTTACGTTGCGCCGCTGGCAGGAGGGCGATTGGTTTATCCCCTTCGGAATGACGGGCAAGAAGAAGGTGAGCGACTATCTGATTGATCGTAAGCTCTCGTTGCCCCAAAAACAGCGTCAGTTTGTCCTCCTTTCGGGCGATGATATTGCCTGGGTGGTGGGTGAGCGTATTGATGAACGTTTTCGCCTCGACGACAAGAGCGAAGAGGTGATTTGTATTACGCGTGAGATCGTATAAGCGAAGATGGCAAAAAGTGCAGTAAAATTCCGCGATTCAGTGGCTGAGTTCGAGCGTCTGCAAAAGGAGATTGCGGCGCGTCGTTTTGCTCCCATCTACCTTTTGATGGGCGAGGAGAGCTACTTCATTGACCGTCTGCAGGAGCAGTTGGCCGACTCGATTTTGGGGGAGGCCGAGCGAGCCTTCAATCAGCTGACGGTCTATGGCAAAGATAGCGATGCGGGTCAGGTGGTCAACCTTTGTCGTCAGATGCCGATGATGGGATCCTATCAGGTGGTGATCCTGAAGGAAGCTCAGCAGTTGCGCCAGATCGAGAAGCTCTCGTTCTACACGCAAAGCCCTTCTCCGACCACGATTCTGGTGATTTGCCACAAGGAGAAGAATGTTGATAAGCGTTCCTCGTTCTATAAGGGATGTGTGGCCAATGGCGTGGTCTTTGAGTCGGTCACTCCGCGCGATTATGAGATTGGCGGCTGGCTCGAGCAGTTCATCGCAGGTCGCGGTCTGAAGATTGATCGCAAGGCCCTTGTGATGCTGACCGACCACCTCGGAACGTCGATTTCGAAGATCGCCATCGAACTCGAGAAACTCGCCGTGTCGATGCCCCAAGGTGCTACGCATATTACCGACGTCGATATTGAGACCAATATCGGTATCTCGAAGGATTTCAATAACTTTGAGCTTTGCAAGGCGGTCTTGTCGCGCGATATGGGGCGTTCGTTGATGATCGCCGACCACTTTGCGCGCAATCCGAAAGACAATCCTCTGCTGGTGACTATCATGGCCCTTTTTGGACAGTTCCGCGACCTCTTTACGGTCAATTACCTGGGCTGGCTCGCCCGTCGCAAAGGGCAACCGATGCCTTCGGATCAGGAGCTGATGCGCATTCTGCGCAAGCCGTCGGTCTATGTTGTGCAGGAGGTGAAGCAGCAGACGGCGCTCTGGCCCAATAAGAAGGTGTTCGAGATCTTGGGCTTGCTGCGCGAGTATGATGCGAAGTCGAAGGGCCTGAATTCGGGCGGTGCGTCGGATGGCGAATTGCTGCGCGAGTTGTTGCTCAAAATCTTCCTTTTATAAACCTAACAGTCTCCACTTTATGGAGCCGTTTCTCTACCAAATCGTTCACCTGTATGGCGGTCGGGCACGCATGCTGAAGGAGCATGTGGCGCGCCTGCATGTTGCTTCGTGTGAGCTTTTTGGCAGGGCCTATCGTCCCGATCTGAAACTGCTCGAAAAACGGCTGCTCGAGGAGGCCGAGCGGGAGCACTATCCCGAGGCAGTTTCGTCGTTTGTGCGTATCGAACTCTTTGATACGGGCGAGGAGAATACATTCGGCGTGGGTACTTCGCTCTATGCCGGCTATGCCCTGCGCAGTGTGCGCCCCGAGGCAATTTCGCTGCCGTATGATCTGCCCTTTGAGACACACTCTGTGGCTTCGCTTGCCGCCCATGCTGTGGCTCAGTCGTGGGCTCGCGAGAAGGGGGGCGATGAGGCCGTACGCATCGACCGTGAAGGGGTGATTCGCTCGCTGGGTGAGGGGTCTATTTTTGGTTTTCGAGAGGGCGTTCTGATTGCCCCGAAGCAACTCCATACGGCAACCGATGTGGCTGTTTGGGAGGCGGCGCGTGCAGCCCGCATGCCGGCCGTGCAACATCCGATTCTGCGCGCTGAACTTGCACTCTATGACGAACTTTTTGCGGTCGATCATCGTGGTCTGACCTCCCTCGCGAAACTCGACGAGCGCCCGCTGCCGGCCATTCGTGTAGAGCGTCTGGCAGAGGAGTTGGAGCGCTGGGTCAGCGCTCAATAATCAAATAATCCGTATAGATAATTCGGGTCGAGGGGTTAGTATTATGAATCTCTTGACGCAATGCCTTTGTGCCCCAACGAAGGAAGAGAAAACGGCGCGGAATGCGGTGGATGATTTGGCGTAGGGTGTCGGTGGCTTGTAGGTGGCAATGAATCGTGTCGGGCATGATGAGCCCTTCGATGCGATTCCATCCGTCGTTCCAGCTAAAATGGCGGAGTGTGTCGAGACGCACGAGTGAGTCGTGCCGAACGATATAGACGGTGTCGCGAAGCGGGGCTGCGGCCTTGATGTTCGATTCGGTGATGCTCAATGCGAGGCTCTCGAGCCTTCGCAGACGGATGCGGAGCGCCTTGAGTCGTTCTGCTTCGTCGTAGTAGAGCTGTTGGAATTCGTTGCGATCGAGGCGCAAAACTTCGCAGTGCGCCGAGAGAGTGTCGTGGCGGCTCTGCAACGCCTCGAAGCGCGCGATGAGGCTGTGGCGGTCACGGTCGAGTTCTTGGCTCAGTTGGTAGTAGTGTCTGAGTAGGGGCAGCAGCCCCGTAAGAAGCAATAAGAGGGTTAAAATCAGTTTGTTTTTCATAGTTTTAGTGGTTTGGGGCAAAGATAAGTTCGAATTTTGGCTGCGCTTTCCAAATTTTACCGACAAAAAGGGGGAGGATTTCCAAAAACTTGCTACCTTTGTCTATTATGGAAAGAACTGCAATTTTCCCCGGATCGTTTGATCCCTTTACGCGCGGCCACGCCGCGATTGTCGAGGAGTCATTGAAGCTCTTTGACAAGGTCGTTATTGGTATCGGAAACAACTCGTCGAAGCGTGGATTGTTGTCGGTGGAGAACCGCAAGCGTCTGATCGACGATGTCTATCGTGGCAATGAGCGTGTCGAGGTGCATGTTTACCACGGCCTAACGGGCGAGTTCGCCGAACAGATGGGGGCGTGTGCCATCATTCGTGGCGTACGAAATACGACAGACTTCGAGTATGAGCGTACGATGGAGGCAACGAATCACCGCATCTATCCCGAACTGACGACCGTCATGCTCTTTACCCCTGCGCCGGTGGCCGACATTGCCTCGTCGACGGTGCGCGAGGTGCTCTCGTTTGGCCGTTCGGTCGAGGAGTTTTTGCCTGAGGGGGTCGATATTGCCGATTATCTGAAAGATTAACCAACAAAGAACGAAAATATGGAATTTACCGCTGAAATGATCGCCGGCTTTTTGGGTGGCGAGATTGTAGGAGATAAAAATGCTGCCGTGCATACGGTATCCTCGATTGAGGAGGGCAAGAAGGGTTCGCTGGCCTATCTGACGAACCTCAAATACGAGGAGTTCCTCTACTCGACGGGCGCTTCGATCGTGCTGTGCGACAAGTCGTTCGAGCCAAAGCAGGAGGTGCCTGCTACGCTCATCAAGGTAGATAATGCCGCCGAGTGCATCGTGAAGTTGCTGCAGATGTATGCCGCTGCCAAGCCTCGCCGCAAGGGTGTTTCGGAGCGTGCGTCGGTGGCCGAGACGGCTACTGTGGAGGGGGATTCGTATGTGGGTGACTTCGCCGTCATCGAGGGTGGTGCCAAGATCGGCGCGAACTGCCAGATCTACCCCCAGGTTTATGTAGGACCGGGTGTGACCATCGGTGAGGGTACGACGCTCTACCCGGGTGTGAAGATCTACGAGGGTTGCCACGTGGGCAAGAATTGTATTCTGCATGCCGGCGCGGTGATCGGAGCCGACGGCTTTGGCTTTATGCCCAATGCCGAGGGTGGCTTTGATAAGATCCCGCAGCTGGGTAATGTGATTATCGAGGATGATGTGGAGATCGGTGCCAACACCTGTATCGACCGCGCTAAGACCGACTCGACGATCATTCGTCGTGGTGTGAAACTCGACAACCTGATTCAGATTGGCCACAACGTGCAGATTGGTGAGAATACCGTATCGTCGGCCCAAACGGGTATTGCCGGCACGTCGAAGGTGGGCAAGAACTGTTTCCTGGCCGGTCAGGTGGGTATTGCTGACCACGTAACGATCGGTGATCGCGTGATGGTGGGCTCGAAGAGCGGTCTGGATAAGAATGTGGGCGATGGCGAGATTCGCTTTGGTTATCCCGCGCTGCCCGGTATGCAGTACCACCGTGCTGCAGCCGTCTTTAAGCGTCTGCCCGATCTGGATCGCACGGTGCGCCAGTTGGAGAAGGAGATTAACAAACTTAAACAAGAAGAATAATATGAAAAAACTGATGATGATGGCGTTGGCTGCTGCCACGCTGGTGGGTTGCACCTCGCAGCCTAAGTTTACGATTTCGGGCCAGGTTGAGGGCGTTGAGAAGATGTACCTCGTTGAGCGTATCGATGGCGATTATGTAGCCATCGACTCGGTGGCCGTGGAGAATGGCGCTTTTGAGATGAAGGGTTGCGCTGCTGAGGCCAAGCAACTCTATATTAGCAGCCAGGCTACTCCGCGTGGTGCTTCGGTAGTGGCTCGTTTCTTTGTTGAGGAGGGCGAGATTACGCTCTCGAAGGTGGAGGATAGCTATGTGGTGGCAGGTACGCCCGCTAACGATGCCGTTGTTGCCTACAACGAGGTGGTAGGTCCGATGATGGCCGAGTATCGTGAGGCTACGCCCGAGCGTCGTGCTGAGATTGAGGCCGCTTATGAGGCTGCCCAGCAGGAGGCTTTGGAGCAGAACAAGAGCAACCTCTTTGGTGTACAGATGCTGCAGAATGCCGCCTATGGTATGGGAGGCGTTGAGTTGAAGGCTGCCATCGAGTCGTTCACGCCCGAGATGCAAGCTTCGAAGCTGATGGAGCCCATCGCTGAGATGGCAGAGAAGAAGATCAAGACCGATATTGGTCAGCCCTACATCAACTTCGAGCAGGCTGACGCTGCCGGCAATATGGTATCGGTGCAGTCGGTGATCGAGAACCCCGCCAACAAGTATGTCCTGATCGACTTCTGGGCTTCGTGGTGTGGTCCCTGCATGGCTGAGGTTCCGGCTCTGAAGGCTGCTTATGACGAGTACCATGCTAAGGGCTTCGAGATCTTTGGCGTATCGCTCGACAACAAGAAGGAGGCCTGGGAGGCTGCTATCAAGAATAAGGAGCTGAACTGGCTCCACGTGAGCGACCTGCAGGGCTGGCAGAATGCTGCTGCCGACCTCTACGGTGTACGCTCGATCCCGGCCAACTACCTCATCGATTGCGCAACGGGCAAGATCGTGGGTGTGAACCTGCGTGGTGAGGAGGTTAAGGCCAAGGTAGAGGCGGTACTTGCCGAGTAGTCTTTGGCTTCACGTGTTAGTCGTGAAACGATTTTGGATGATTGGTTGGTTTGTGTGTGCGCTGGTAGGCTGCACTCACAAACCAACTTTTACGATTACGGGTACGCTGAGAGGCGACCATGCGATGGCCTATCTGTGGGATCGGGCTTCGCAGGTTTACCTCGATTCGGTCGCTGTTGAAGAGGGAAAGTTCCACTTTGAGGGGGTGTATGAGAAGCCTTGTCAATTGGCGATCATCGATGCTAGCGATCCGAATCAGGCAAATTTGGTGATTCGGTTCTTGGTCGAACCGGGCGCTATTACGATTGCGCCTGATCCGGAGAATGAACGCGAATATCTGGTGACGGGTACGCCGGCCAATGATGCCTATGCGGCTTATTATGTGGCGCAGGAGCGTGATTTCGCCGAGTTGCGTGCTTCGACCGATGAAAAGCGTCGAACCGAACTGGAGAAGGCGATGCGCGACCGTGAGTGGGCGCTCATTGAGCAAAATACCCACAACTTGATTGCTCCGCTGCAGTTGCGTACGGAGACCTATGATTTGTCGGCCGACGAACTGATGGGATGGATCGAGCGATTCAGCCCCGAGGTTCAGCAATCGGACATCGTGCAGGAGTTGGTTGAGGTGGCTGAGAAGAAGCGTCGTACGGAGATCGGCCAACTCTATATGGATTTCGAACTGCCCGATAAGGAGGGGAATGTTGTCTCGTTCAAATCGGTGGTCGAGAACCCCGCCAATAAGTATGTCCTGCTCGACTTCTGGGCTTCGTGGTGTGGTCCCTGCATGGCTGAGATGCCCTATTTAAAAGAGGTCTATGCCACCTATCATAAGCGCGGTTTCGAAATTGTTGGTGTGGCCCTTGATTGGAGGCAGGAGGCCTGGCTCAAGGCGATCGAAAAGCATCAACTGAACTGGGTTCAGCTCGGTAAAATCGTCGATGTTCCGGGAAATGAGGTGTCGGAACTCTATGGGGTGCAGGGTATCCCTTCGAACTACCTCTTTGACTGCTCGACGGGCAAGATCGTGGGTGTGAACCTGCGCGGTGAGGAGGTCATGGATAAAGTGGCCGAGCTGTTGGACTAAACACGAACGCTACAACTTTAACTTTCAACTCTCAACTCTCAACTCTCAACTTTCAACTCTCAACTTTCAACTTTGGAAAGCTATCGTATTATGGGCATTGACCCCGGCACGAACTACATGGGTTATGGCGTGCTGGAGGTTGAAGGACGCACGGTTCGTTCGGTGGTGCTGGGTGAGATTGACCTGCACAAGGTGAGCGATCCGTATGCCAAGTTGCGGTATATCTTCGAGCGGGTGGGTTCGCTTGTCGAACAGTACAACCCGCGCGAAGTGGCTCTCGAAAGCCCCTTCTTTGGTGAAAATGTGCAGTCGATGCTCAAGTTGGGTCGTGCCCAGGGAGTCGCCATGGCGGCGGCCCTGAGTCGTGATCGGCAGGTCTTTGAATATGCCCCGATGCGTATCAAGCAAGCCATCACCGGTCGTGGCTCGGCTACTAAGGAGCAGGTCGCTTCGATTGTTTGCCGGACGCTTCAGGTTGACGAGCCGCCCAAGCGGTTGGATGCTACGGATGGCATGGCTGTGGCCTTGTGCCATTATTATATGGTATCGAGCCCGATTCATCAGGCCTTGGCCGATGAGCGCTCGAAGGGGCTTGGTGGTGGCAAGAAGGGCGCTACGAAAGGGGGCTCGAAGAGTTGGGCAAAGTTTCTCTCGGAGCATCCCGAACGTGAAATTAAATAATTAGGCGAGGTTGTCTGATTCGGGGCAACCTCGCTTTGTTGTATAGCCCTTCGGCTTGGGTTGCCTTCGGTTGTATGTGCGGAATTCTGGTCGTAGTGGCTTTGAATCCTCTAAAAAATGTTAATTTTGTAAACCAATAAATACTAATCCGGATGAAAAACAACCAACTCAGCCCCCTTCAAAAGACGATTGTGGGTGCGCAATTCTTATTTGTTGCCTTTGGCGCTACGGTGCTGGTTCCCCTCTTGGTGGGGTTAGATCCCTCGGTGGCGTTGTTGGCTGCGGGTGTGGGAACGCTTATTTTCCACCTGATTACGAAGGGTAAAGTGCCTGTGTTCTTGGGTAGCAGCTTTGCCTTTATTGCCCCGATTATCAAGGCAACGGAACTCTTTGGCCTGCCTGGCGCGCTGTCTGGCTTGGTGGCTGTGGGCGCGGTGTACGGCATCATGAGTGCGCTGATTCGCCTGCGCGGTGTCGGCTTTATCACACGTCTCTTCCCGCCGGTTGTGGTCGGCCCGGTGATTATGCTGATTGGCCTCTCATTGGCTGGTACGGGTGTTTCGATGGCGAAGAGTAATTGGACGTTGGCCATCATTGCGCTGCTGACGACCGTCGTTGTTTCGCTCTTTGGTAAGGGGCTGCTGCGCTTGATCCCGATCTTTGCGGGTATCGTGGTGGGCTATATCGCATCGATCCTCTTCGGGGTGGTGGATTTCCAGACGGTGGTGGAGGCTCCCTGGTTTGCATGGCCCGCCTTTGTGCGCCCCGACTTCTGCTGGGAGGCGATTATCTTTATGGCTCCCGTGGCCATCGCCCCCGTAATAGAGCATATCGGTGATATTTACGCAATCAACGAGGTGACGGGTAAGGATTATGTGACAGATCCGGGCTTGCATCGTACGATGCTCGGTGACGGTTTGGCTTGTGCGGCATCGTCGTTGTTGGGCGGCCCTCCGGTGACGACCTACTCGGAGGTGACGGGAGCAATCTCGCTCACGAAGATTGCCGATCCGGCTGTGATTCGTATTGCGGCTGTGTTTGGTATCCTCTTCTCGGTGTTGGGAAAGGTGAGCGCCCTGCTCAAGACCATTCCCGAGTCGGTGCTGGGTGGTATTATGTTGTTGCTCTTTGGTACGATTGCCTCGGTGGGTGTAAACAGCCTGGTGAAGAATAAGGTGGATATGGGTAATACGCGCAACTTGGTGATCGCTTCGCTGATCCTGACGTTGGGCATCGGTGGCGCTGAGATCACCTGTGGCCGATTCGTGATTGGTGGTATCGGCTTGGCGGCCCTGGTGGGTGTTTTCCTGAATCTGGTTCTGCCTCGTAGTAAGGACGAGTAAGTAGGTGTTGGCAAAAGTGGGCTTGAAACCGCTTGTTGTATAACTTTCGACAAAGGCGTGTCCAAAATTCGGACACGCCTTTGATTTTGATAGTGTCGGGTCGCTCGTTCGAGTCTCGAAACCTATGGGATATAAAACAAAAAAACGACA
>JAFZFJ010000058.1 GCA_017555975.1 Alistipes sp.
AAGAGCGTCAGCGCCAGCCATGAGATGAGCACCGTGATTATGGTGTACCAGGCCAGGATGTTGCGGGTCGATTGACCGAAACGCAGGCCCATAAACTCAGGCAGGGTCGAGACCTTCGAGCCCAGGTAGCGCGGGGCAAAGACGAAGGCCAGCATGCAGATAAAGATGAAGGCATACCAGGCGAAGTTACCCGATACGATACCGGTCGTGAAACCGGCCGATGCGGAGGCGATCAGCATCGAGGGGCCGACGTTCGTGCCCCACATCGAGAAGCCGATGTGGTACCAGCGCAGCGAGTTCTCGGCCAGGAAGAGCGAGCTGCCCTTCTTGCGCTGGGTGCTGGCCCAGATACCGATGGCAAGCAGGATGACGAAGTATCCGATCAGGATACCCCAGTCAAGCCCTTGCAGATAAGAAGCGTTAATCATAGGTTTTCGTAAGTTGGTTAGTAGTCTTTATTAGCGGTACTTCTCCACGATCTTCAGAGCCTGGTCGATCTCGGCCTCGTTCTTGAAGTCCATCGAGAGCAACATACCCTCAGCACCCACATTGTCCAGCAGGGGCTCCAGTTCGTCGAGTGTGATCCAGTTGGCCTCGATCGACTTGCCACCCGCCTTGATGCGGCGATAGAGGTCGTACCACTTCTTGTCGCCACCCTGCGGCTCGCCCACACCCGGGGTCCACTGAATGGCATCCAGCTCCTCGATCTCAAGGAGGGCGTCCAGGTGACGAATTGCACCCACGCCGTCGAGGTGGTAGAGCGTGTAGTCGAGCTTCTGACACTGCTCGCGGATGAAGGGCTGCACGAAGCGGCGGTAATCCTCCTCCGAGATCATGATCGAGATGTCGCTCTGGAGCTTGCTTACACGGCCCGGACCCCAAATCGAGAAGTAGCAGAAGGCCATACCGTCATCCTCGCGGATGATGTCGTAGAGCTCGTCGTAGACCTTGAAGTAGATCTCATTGACCTGCTTGAGCTGATGCTCCAACAGATCGGGATCGATCATCGTGTCGAGCAGCACGTTGTCCGTACCACGAATGGCTGCCAACACATCCAGACCCTCCATCAGGTCGGGCATGCCGACGTAGTAGTTGCCCTTAGCGAGCGCCTTCGAGGCCTTCAGCAGCTCTTTGTGGAGCTTGTAGGCGGCATTCTCGGGGTCGAAGATGATATCCGGACCCACCGACTCGGCGGGGTGAATCCAAATCGTGTCGGCACCACCCTCCAGGCGACCACCCAGGATGGCGGCCAGCGAGCCCGGACCGAGCTGCGTATTGGCTACGGGCAGGATGTCGGCCTTGAGCGACGAGTGAGCCACATAGTGGTTCAGCTCCTCGGCACGCCACGTGGGGTCAAACCAACGCTGATTCATATCCTGCGGTGCGGCAGGTGCCGGTACGTCGGCATGGGGGGTAACACCTGCCTGCAGGTGCTCCCACATCGTTACGACGCAACCTTTGTGTTGCCACCAGGCGAGGTAGTTCTGTTTCGACTCCTCCCAATTTTTTTTCCAAGTCTGCATAGTATCTTTTAGAACTTAAATCCGTTGAACGTTTCGTCAATTACGAGCTTCTCGACCTTCGTGAGATCCATCTCGTCGGTGTGCTGCGGGTCAAGGTCGGGGTAGAGCTCGATCGTGGCACCCTCCTTCACGTAGAGCGGCATCTCATCGAGCGGGCACTGTACTCCCTTCAACCAACGACCACCCTCGTGGCGCTCGCCCGTGAAGAAGTTCGCCCAGCGACCCTCCGGCAGATAGACATCGCGGCGATCGTCGGCCGAAAGCACGGGAGCTACGAGGAACTCGGAACCGAAGTAGTATTCGTCGTCGATGTGCCATACCTGACGGTCGTCGGCGTGGTGCATCATCAGGGCGCGAACCATCGGGTAACCCGTCTCGGTCGTCGTGCGTGCCTCCTTCAGGATGTAGGGCATCAGGCGGTAGCGAAGCTTCCACCAACGCTTTACGATGGGAGCGATGGCGGGGTAGTGCCACGGCTCACGCTTGAACGATCCGTGGTAGCGCATGTGCGAGGTGAAGACGCCAAACTGCGTCCAGCGTACATAGACCTTCTCGTCGAGGGGCGAGTTCATGAAGTTGGGCAGCGAGTGGAAGCCCGGTACGTCGTGGCTCCAGAAACCGAAGCCCGAGAGACCGAAGTGCAGACCACCCTTGATCGAGCCGGCCATGCCGTCCCAGGTCGAGGCCGAGTCACCACCCCAGTGGAGCGGGTAACGCTGGCAACCGGCCCATGCAGCACGAGCCCAGACGATGCCGTCACCCGTCACGTCCTTAGTGATCTCGTAGGCGGCCTTCTGGTAGAGCAGGGCGTAGAGGTTGTTCAGCTCCTCGGGCTTCATGGCGTAGTAGTCGGCATCCATGTGGATGTTCTCGCCGAAGTCGGTCTTGATGCAGACTACACCCATGTCGAGCAGCTCCTTCAGCAGACCCTTGTACCACTCGGTAGCCTTCGGGTAGGTGAAGTCGATTGTACCGGCATAGTCTAACGTCGAGAAGTTTGAACCCTCGGCACGCTCCTGCTCCTTCGTCAGGGGTGCAATGTAGCGGTTCTCCTTCGCCTCGGTAATCTGCTCGGCACCCTCAGCCACATAGGGCAGCTGCCAGAGCGATACGCGGTAGCCATCCTTCTTCAGGCCACGCAGGAATCCCTCGGGATCGGGGAAGCGCTCGGGGTTGAACTTCCACTCGCAGAGCCAGTCGGTGCGGAACCAACCCGTGTCGAGGTGGATCACATCGCAGGGGTACTTCTCACGACGCAGACGGTCGCAGATCTCCTGCACCTCGTCGGCCGAGAAGTAGGTCATGCGGCTCATCCAGATACCGAAGCTCCAGGTGGGAGGCAGCGACGGGAAGCCCGTCAGTGTGCGGTAATTATAGAGGATGCGCTCGGGGGTGGTACCACCGATCAGGTAGGCATCCACGCACGGAGCCTCGTTGAGGAACTGTACCGAGCGGGTCGAGTGGTCGGCCAGCGAGAGCTTGCAGTAGCGGCTCGTGTGGTAGAAGACACCATAGAGGCGGCTCGAGAGGTAGAAGGGGATATTCTTATAGGCACGGCGGTTGTTGACACCCTGGCCGTCCTGATTCTTCAGGTAGAAGGTGTGACCCGCAAGGTCCATCTTCGTGAAGCGCTCACCCGTACCGGCAAAGCACTCGTCGGGGCGGCACTCAAACGAAAGGGTGGTGCGGTCGTTCTGACCCTCGGTCTCGCAGTAGGCCAGCGGCAGTGCGTCGTAGCGCGGGGGCGAGAAGTGGTCGTAGGCCGAGAGGCGTACAGGCTTCTCCTGGTGGCCGTCGGGGTAGAGCGTCAGGTCGATCGTGGGCTGCGGTGCGGGCTGCAGATCGCTCCAGAAGTCGATCACAGCCTCCTTGAGGTTCAGCTCACCACGCAGGCGACCCTGCTCGTCGCAGAACGACCATACGTCATCCGCAAAGGTGGCTGTGAGGGGCGTCTGCTTCACCGTGGGGGCATAGCACAGCATCTCACTCTCGTCGCTCGGCGTGCGGCCCTCCGTGTCGAGGAACAGGCGCAGCACCTCGTCGCCATAGGCGCGCAGGATCAGCGTATGATTTACGGGCTCACACTTCTCGTCGGCGGCCATGTCGGCAGCCTTGAGCTGCTTCTGGAAGGGGACGGTGATGTGAATCTCGCCCGCTACGGCCTTCACCGAGGTGGGCTTGTAGGCTTTCCACAGGGCCTCGTCACGCTTTAGATCGGGATCGAAGTCCAGAAAGTCGAAAAGATGGTAATTCGTCTGTTTCACAGTGTTTGGGTTTTATGTTATTAATCGTTTAATTGCGGAATTTCAATCCCCCGGCGATCCACCTCGGGGCCGTTCAGCCCCTTGAAACGTACCTTGGGCCCCGGATTGTTGTAACCGAACGAGTCGGGAATCTCACACCAGTTGTTCGAGATCGTGTAACCATCGGTCGCCGCATCGAGGTAGATGCAGAAGGCACGATCGTTCGTGGCGTAGGGTGCCTCGACGGGGGCATAGATGATGTTACCCGCGATGGTCGATTTGGGTTGATTCGAAAGGGTGTAGATGCCGCCCGTGTCGTAGAGCTGGCGGGCATAGTCGCGCACCGTGTTGCAAACGATGTGGTTACGCTTCATCCCGGTCTTGTGTTTCGTCCAACCCCAACCCACAGCAATAGCTGAGTAGTTGACCTGCGATACGTGGTTGCCATAGATCATCACGTCGCTTACATAACCGCAACCGATACCTACGGCGCCCCAATCCTCGCGTGTGCAGTTTGTAACGGTGTTGCACGCGATGTTGAGGTGGGTGCAGAAACCCTCCTTCGTGCCGATCTTGTTGTAGGGGATATGCACCTCGGTCGGACCTTCGCCAAACGAACCTGCGAGCAAGGCCGTGCCACCGATATTGCGGAAGGTACAGTGGCTTACCTCTGCGTGATGTACGTTGGCAGCCAAATCAAGCCCCGTAGCTCCGAGGGCTACGAAGGCGCACTTCGAGAAGCGGATATGCTGGGCATTGCGCACCGAGACTGCTGCATCGGGGCGGACGAGCCAGGCCTGATTTTCCAGATTCGGATCCCACGCAAAGCCCGGCTTGTCGTGGAGTTTGTAACCATCGATAAACGGGAAACCGCCCTGCAGGGTAACATGGCCCTCCTTCGAAGGTCGATTCCACGCCGTGTCGGCAAAGGTGAGGCCGACGAAGTGCAGGTGCTGAATCTGCTTTTGCGGAGCTCCCTCGATGGTCATGAGACGCTCCAGGGTGGGAATGTAGACCGTCTGACGATTCGGGTCGATGGACGTATCCTCGGTGTAGAGGTAGATGCGACCCGTCTTGGGGTCTTGCCACCACTCGTAATTCTCGTTGAGCATCGCATGGGCGTTCATCAGCATGTAGGAGGAGTTGCCCTTCTCTTCGCCAATGACCGGTTGCGGCCAGGGGTGTGCAAATTCGAGGTAGCTCTCGGGCTCGAGGAACGAAACTACCGCTGTGTCACCCTCGTAGTGCATCTCCTTCACGCGCAGGATGGCCGTAGCCCAACGCTGATGAACCATCATCTCCAGCCCCTCGGCCTGCTCCAAACCTTCGATTGCAGGCTTCGGGATGGTGATCGTGCCGTGCTCTTTGTCGAACGCAATCATGCGCTCCATCGTCGCCGGACCGAATTGAGTGGCGCGGTGCAATTTGCCGGCAAAGCCCCACAACTGACGGGCGTGAATAGGCTTTCCGTGCTCTGTCGGCGCGTCGGTCACCCAGCAGTTGCCTTCGCGCGTCCAATTTTGTAGCGGCAGACTACCCACGATGAATACCTTGCCCTCGGCACCCTCCGCAGCACACAGCGTGGTGGGGGAGTCGGCCGTGCCGCTATCTTCGGGACGTATGTAGATCGGACGATCGAGCGTATAGCGACCTGCCTCGAAACAGATCTGAATACCTCCTTCGCAACGCACATCGGCCGTGCGTCGCCATTCGCGCGCCAATTTCAGGGCAGCATGGGGTGTACGTACGGGGTGCTCTTTGGTGCCCTCGGCACGGTCATTACCCGTAGGTGATACGAAGATGTTACCCGCCATCAGCAGGGTCGGTAAAACGAGGCCACAAAGGAGCGTCAGAAGTCGTTTCATGAGGTAGGTGTTTGATAAATCAAACAAAGATAAAAAAAGAACTTTAGAAATCAAAATTTAGTAGCCGAGAAGGAGGAGAGAAAAGGAGGGAAAGGAACGAAGGGGAGGACTTGGTTCTCATGGTGGAGAGGAGGACGAAATTGGCCTCGCTAAAGCGAGCCCTTTCTCTGCGCTCCCGCGGGGGCCGCTTGTCTGCAAGCCCCTCCTTCTCAAAGGAGGGGTTGGGGAGGATTGTCTGTACTTTCTCCGCAAAAGGGATTGCTTTTGCAAGGAGCCGTTGTTATGTGTTTAATGGGACGAAATTGGCCTCGCTAAAGCGAGCCCTTTCTCTTTGCTCCCGCAGGGCTCCTTGCAAAATGCCAAACGAACATATGTTTGCACGGCTCCTTGTAGGAGCTCTTTTTATGCTTTAGGGGCGTAGCTCATGCAAGCATGGCACGCCGCTAAAACAAAAAAAGCTTCTGCTGTTGCAGAAGCCGTGCAAATTGTTCGTTTGCCCTTTTGCGGAGAGGACGAGATTCGAACTCGTGGTACCCTAATCAGGTACGTCGGTTTAGCAAACCGGTGGTTTCAGCCACTCACCCACCTCTCCGTTGCCCATTTTCGGTCGTTTTGTTCCGAAAGGGTGTGCAAATATAGGGCGAAAAATGGAATTAACAAAATTTAGATGCGAAAAAATGTTATTTCGACGGAATCGAACACTGAATCAGGGCTGCCGTGATGATGGCGCCGGGGATGCAGATAAACATTGGCATCAATTCGTTGCGTACGCCCACTAAGGTCAGCACCGCCAGCACCAACGCCGTCGACATCAGCCCCCAAAAGGCTACACGCCCCGTCTTTTTGGGGTTCATGCGCTTACGGTCTTTCTCGGATAAGACGTTGATGTATTGTGGCTTGAAGCGTACAAGAACAGCTGTTGCGGCCAGGATGGCAGCAATCGATAAGTTGATGATCAGGATCTCCATAGGTGATTATTTTTGCACCAAACGGCGATAGATACAGGTCTTGTTTTGGCACACCACGCATCCGTAGGCTCTTCTGCGCGCCTTTTCGCCAATACCTATCACGCCGCTCACCGATTTGATGGGGTGCATCAGGCAACTTTCACTCAGCTCGATGCCTGTCGGATTTTCGCCCACAAAACCAAAGAGGGCGCGCTGATCCTTCAAAGGCCAGTTGCAATACCCCGGGCTGTAGCGGTTTGTGATCTTCAGCCCGCGCTGTGCCTGCTCCTCCTCCAACGCCTTGTGGATTTTGTCCATGGCGCGCTCCACGGCGAGCGAACCGATGGCGTCGATGATATAGGCCTCAAGGAACTCGCCCTCGGCGTTGAGTCGATGTGCTTCGTCTGAGAATAACGGACCTGCCGTACAGAGGAAGAGTGCCGCTTCGGTGGCCTCTTTCAGATAGCCGCAGACCTGTGCTCCGGCCTCGAACGTAACCCCCTCCACGGTGAATCGTCCACCCTGAATATCGAGCTCATTGACAGCCCCTACAGCATAGCCTCCAACTGCCTCTAAATCGCTTGATGTAAGCTCCGCAAGTCGCTCTTGCATATAGCTATAAGCAGGATGCTCGGTATCTCCCTCCATGTGGAGATACCGAGCAAGCTCATCAAGCGAGGGTAATACCTCGCCGTAGGGAAAACGGTAGGTATGAAACGTTGGCTTCACCCTATTGCGCGTTGTATGCATCAACTGCATCAAAGAAGGCCTTGATGTTGGCTTCGGGAACCTCGGGCGGCAGGTCGCAACCGGTCGAAATCACGAAGTTCTTGGCCTCAGCGGTCTTCTCCAGCAGGTCGGTCGTGGCGGCCGAAACAGCCTCGGGCGTGGCCTGCTGAATTACATTTACGGGGTCGAGGTTGCCCATAACGAGCATATCCTCCGGAACCTCGGTCAGTGCCTGCGGAATATCGACCAGGTTACCGAAGTGGAGGGCGCGTGCGCCACACTCCACCATGGCGTGCGTGCACTGACCCATGTTGCCACAGTTGTGCAGAATAACCGTAAAGTTATCGTCCTGAACAGCATCTACGATCTGCTTCACGTAGGGAGTTGCATAAACCATGTGGTCCTCGTCCGAGAGTAGACCGGCAGCCGGCTCAGCCATCACCACGCCTGCAACGCCCGTCGCCTTGAGGGCCTTGCAGTAGTCGATCAGGAATGCCGTACACTTGTCCAGCAGGGCCATGATTACATCGGGCTCGATGTAGATGGCCACCATGATCTCGCTCATGTCGTACAGACGACCGGCCAACGAGAAGGGACCGATGCAGCCTGCCAGCACGGGACGATCTTGAATGGCCTCCACGGCCAGACGGTTAGCCTTCAGGAATTCGGGCACACGACCCGCCTCCAGCGAAGGTACGGCAAGTGCCTCGACCGAAGCAGCATCCGAAACCAGACGCTCCGTAACGGTCGGGATCTCGTTCTCCGGGATCAGAATCTTAGCACCAAAGGCCTCGGCCTCGACCGTGAGGTCCATGATGACCGTCGAAGCAGCCGAAGGGTAGCGCTCGGCCAGCGCCTTGATTGCCTCGAAGTGGGTCTGACCGTCGGTTACGGCCTCGCGCACGGTCTTGCCGATGTACTCGATGCCCGGGTGGGTCATGATCGGCACAGCCACACGCTTCGGATTGGCCATCAAGGCCTCAATCCACTGTTTCATTGATTTCTCTTTTTTTTGGGGGTTAGGCGTTCAAGAAGCTCTCCAGGATCTTGATATCATCCTGCGGGTCGGCAGCATAACCGTCGGCGCCAATCTCCTTGGCAAACTCAGCCGATACGGGAGCACCACTTACGATGAACTTCACCTCGGGGTAGGTCTCGTGTACCTTGTCGATGATCGTCTTCATGTTGGTCATCGTCGTCGTCAGCAGAGCCGAAAGACCAACGTGTGCACCCGGGTGAGCCTTAATAGCGTCGATAAACTTCTCGGCCGAAACATCAACGCCCAGGTCGATAACCTCCCAACCGGCGCCCTCAACCATCATGCATACGAGGTTCTTACCAATGTCGTGCAGGTCGCCGAATACGGTACCAATTACGAACGTACCCTTGCGCTTTACCTCACCCGACTGGAAGAAGGGCTTGATGTGGGTCAGGGCGGCATTCATAGCCTTGGCCGAAAGGAGCATCTGCGGTACGAATACCTGGCCTTCGGTGAACTTCTGACCTACGCGCGTCATGGCGGGGATCAGGGCCGAATCCATAATCTCCGAGGGGGCGATACCGGCATCCAGTGCCTGCTTCGTGAGCTCCATGGCACCCTCCTGGCCACGCATCTGCGGCGGATAGGGCGACGCGGTGTTGATTTTACCGAATTCGATGCAGGTGAAGAGTTTTTCGAGAATTTCGTTCATGATGTTATTTTTTTTAAATGATTGTTTGCAAATAATCATGCGAATATACTTACAAAATGCGAAAGTGCAAAATTATAAGGTGCATATGTGATTGTGAGGCGTAAAAAAGGTGTTGTTGGGGGTGAAAAATGGGCCGTTTTCAGCGCGTTATAACGGTTTTTAATCAAATTTTAGCGAGAACTCCCTGGGTTTATGTGAAGGAGGTGCCGTTGCTGGTTTTGACGCTAAATTTTGCAAACTCCGATTTTTTTCTTACCTTTGAAAAGATTATCCCTAAACCTACCAAAATGACTCGATTTTTTTCGCGCGCGCTGGTGTGTGTATGCGCCCTTATAATGGCTTGTGTTGCGGCCGAGGCGCAGACTATGACCGAACGCCTCTCTACGGCTAAAACGCCCTTCACGATGCCTTTGGATGAGGTGCTCGGTGAGGTGGAGGCTCTGTTCGGCGTTGTTGCTGATTGCCGCAACTTCGACCCTTCGACCCGCACGCTCGATTTCGCCCCGTCGCGCATCCGTCCCTATTCGT
The DNA here is from genome assembly GCA_017555975.1 of Alistipes sp. Lineage (GTDB taxonomy): Bacteria > Bacteroidota > Bacteroidia > Bacteroidales > Rikenellaceae > Alistipes. The sequence goes on from JAFZFJ010000058.1 coordinate 9,527, forward strand.
TGGAGGAGACCCTCGATAATGTACTCAAGCCGCTCGATCTGAAGTGGGAAAAGAACGGTAAGCGTGTCCGCATTCAGCCCTACGAGTATCACCGTCGTCAGCCCGCTGATGGCGAGAAATTGCTCGCTTGGTTGTCGGCCAAATATCAGAATACTGCCGAGTGGGAGGTGCGTGCCGAGGAGGTGAAGCGCGAGGCGCTTACGATTCTCAATCTCGATCCCTTTGTGCGCGGTTTGGCGGCCGATCCCGACATTCGCATGGGGGAGGTGGTGAAGCATGCGGGTTACACGACGCAGAACTTCGCTCTCGAGACCCTGCCCGGACTCTATACCTGCGGTACAATCTACGCCCCCGCGGCCAAAACCAAGGGGAAGCGTCCGCTCATTATCTCGCCGGCCGGCCATTGGCCCGAGGCTCGCTATCGTGCCGATCAGCAATATCGCATGGCTACCTTTGCCCGTATGGGTGCTGTGGCGGTCGATATGGATATTGTCGCTTGGGGCGAGTCGGAGCACCAACTCGGCATTGCCGCCCATCAGGCCGACTATGCTATGCAGGTACAGGTGCTCTGGTCGAAGGTCGTAACGGATTGGATACTCGCCACGCGCAAGGATGTGGACGTGGAGCGCATGGCCGCTACGGGCGGTTCGGGCGGCGGTACACATACGCTGATGCTGGCCCTTGTCGATGGCCGTTTCTCGGTCTTGGCCCCCGTGGTGCACCTCGTGTCGCACTTCGACGGCGGATGCCCCTGCGAGAGTGGTCGTCCCGTGACGTTGGCTGCGGGTGGTTCGGCTATGCCTGAGCTGTTGGCTGCCGTGATGGCTCCAAAGCCCGTGATTACGGTCTCGGATGGTGGCGACTGGACGCGCACCTATCCGGAGTTGGAGCAGCCCTATCTGCACCGCATCTGGGGCTTTTACAACGCCCAGCACAACCTGCGTAATGCTCACTTTGAGGCCGAGCGCCACGACTATGGTGTCAACAAACGCATGGCCGTCTATCGCTTCTTTGCCGATCACCTGGGTTTAGATCTACAGCAGGTTGATGAGACGCAGGTAGAGCTGCAGCCTCATGAGGCGTTGCAGACCTTCCGTGGTGACTTGCCCGAGGGTGCTATCCGCTCGGCATCGGAACTTGAAACATTGATTAAAAACTTGAAATAGGATGAAACGAATTATGCTGTTGGGCGCAGCTGTTGCGATGCTTTGCGCCTGCACCAAGACCGAGGAGCGCACCTACCGCGTGTCGGTCGAGGGGATGAAGAAAGATTGCCCGGTGGTGGTGACCGATGTTCCCGCCTGGGCCGAAAGCGTAAAGGTGGTGGCTGCAGGTGAGGAGATTCCCTCGCAGCTCGACAAGTGCCTTGCGGAGGCTGCCTTCGTAGCCGATGTGGAGGGGGTAAAGGAGTTTGAGGTGATCTTCTCCGAGAAGCCTTCGACGACGGTTTATGAGCCTCGTACGAATGCCCAGATGTGGTGGAAGACGGGTGATGAGGCCAATCCCTATGAGGAGAAGGATACCCTCTACTCGTTCAAGGACGATATGTATCGCAAGCTGCACCACCACGGCCCGGCCATCGAGTCGGAGTGGGGCGCTTATCGTGTCTATTTCGATAAGAAGCAGACGATCGATACCTATGGCAAGAAGCGTGGTCAGCTTGAGTTGCGCGAGTCGATGTGGTACTCGACGCCCGAGCAGTTGGCTGCCGGCTTTGGTCACGATAACCTGCGTGTGTTCGGCTCGATCGGCGTCGGTGTCTTGAAGGGTTGGGATCCCGAGAAGGGTATGATCCACATCACCGACTTCAAGCGTCGTGAGGCCCGTGTATTGGCCAAGGGTCCCGTGCGTGCCATCATGGAGATGGCTGTTGAGGGGTGGAACTACTGCGGCAAGGAGCTCAATATGACCTCGCGCTATACGATCTATGCCGGCCACAGCGACGTGGTGGTGGAGAACTTCATTGAGGGCGAGTACGAGGGGCTTACCTTCGTGACGGGCGTGATGAAGATGCTCGACACGCAGTCGATCAAGGAGGAGCGTGCCGTAGCCCAGATTGGTTGCGACCACCCCGAGAACGACTACGAGAAGTGGCCCAAGGAGACCGTGGCATTGGCCGTGGCGCTGCCCGAGGAGGTGCAGATCCTCTCGGCCGAGGACGATAAGTTGAGCTATCTCTACCAGCTCACGCCCAATGCCGAGGGTAAGATTTGCTACCACTTCGACATGAATTGGCGCAAGAGCGAGTGGCTCAGCCACCTCACGGACGAGGAGTTGCTGACCGACGTGCTGCAGAAGGCCAAGAAGGCTGCCGAGCCGATTCTGGTGGAGCGCATCAACTAACGAGGAAAACAAACAAATCATTATAACAAACAAACCAAACAACATGAATTTCAAAAAAACTCTTCTGATTCTGGCGGCTGCCGCAATGTCGGCTTGCTGCTGTGGTGAGGCCGGTAAGACGGATGTCTATGCCAACTTGCCCTTCGAGATGCCCAAAGTGCAGCGTCCGGTGATTCCGGCACGTGAGGCTTCGATTGTCGATTTTGGTGCCGTAGGTGATGGCATGACCCTCAATACGGAGGCCATCCAGGCTACGATCGACCATCTGGCCGAGCAGGGTGGTGGTAAGGTGAACGTACCCGATGGTATCTGGTTCACGGGTCCGATCGTCTTGAAGGACAACATCGAGCTGCACCTCTCGAACCACGCAATGATTCTCTTCAGCCCCGATCAGTCGCTTTACCCGCTGACCGAGATCATCTTCGAGGGTCTGAATACGTGGCGTATGCAGTCGCCCATCTCGGCACGTGGCGTGAAGAACGTTGCTATTACCGGTGGTGGTGTGATCGATGGTAACGGTGACGCTTGGCGTATGGTGAAGCAGAGCAAGGTAACCGAGGCTGCTTGGAAGAAGCTCGTTGCCAGCGGTGGTATCGTCGATGGTTCGAACTGGTTCCCCACCGAGAGCTACTACCTCGGTCAGAAGGGTGCTACGGACCAGAACGTGAACGAGAACATGCGCACGAAGGAGGACTTCGAGCCCATTCGCGACTTCCTGCGTCCGGTTATGGTGGCTATCCACAACTGCGACAACGTAC
>JAFZFJ010000059.1 GCA_017555975.1 Alistipes sp.
GTAGAACTTGGCGGGATTGGCCTTGTCTACGCTCTCGAAGGTAACCTCGCGGTCGCCCGAACCGAGGTAGAGGGCCTCCTTGTAGTCCAGCTCGAATACCTCGTCGCCGGCCTTTACGATACCCTTGCCGCCTACGTTGAAGATACCCAGCTCACGACGCGTAAGGAAATAGGGAGCCTTCAGCGGGTCGATGGTCTCCAGCTTGAGGACCTCCTCAACGGGCATGGCACCACCCACAACCATGCGGTCATACATCGAGTAAACCATGTTAACCTCGTCGGCTGCAAATACCGTCTCGATCAGGAAATCACGACGCATGCGCTTCGTGTCATAATGCTTGGCATCTTCGGGATGCGCAGCATAGCGAACTTCGTAATTCGTTTTCATCTTGTAAGTGAATATTAGATTGTTTTAAGTTTGTTTTTCGGTGCGTTTTTGTGCGAACACAATTTATCCAAACAAAGTTAATCAAAGGTTTTGAAAATTGCAAGATGCGAAGGGGCTTTCGGTAAGAATTTTTGCGCCCTATCAGCAAAAAAAAGAGCTGCCGTCTTGGGCAACTCTTCTAGATGTGGTGGATGAGGCTTGCTTAGCGCATCGAGTTCATGCGAATCGATGCCTTGACCAACGCGAGGGCACGGATGCGGTCGATGGCTACATCCTTGTCGGCATGGTGCGGATTCTGGCTCACGAGCTTCACGTAGCCCGGCTTGTCCGATTTCTGGATATACTTTACGGTGATGTACTCCTCGCCATCGATCTCGATCGAGAGCAGATACATGTCGCCCCAAAAGATGTCCTCGATGTTTTGCAGCTGCTTGTAGAGAACGATGTCGCCGCTTTTGAGAAGCGGATACATCGAGTCGCCGGCAATGTAGATGGCGCCGTCGCACTTCGGCAGGTTGGGGATATGGATAAAGTTCACGGGTTTGAACTCGTCCTGGTGGGTGAACAAGGGTACCAAGCCGGCCGTTCCCTCGATCGAGTAGAGGGGCACGCTCTGCAGAGGGAGCGAGTTGTCGGTGCGGTGGGTAAAGGCGTGCAATTCGGGTTTGGCGTTGAACATTTCGCCCGTGCCGTGTTCCAGCCATTCGGGGTTAACGTTCAATTCTTGAACTAGTATATTGCGGTTACGCATCGAGAGTCCGGCCTTTCCCGTCTCGATCATCGAGAGGGCCGCTTTACCTACGCCAAGTCGCTGAGCAAGTTGCTCTTGCGTTAGCTTCAGCTGTTTGCGTATCAGTTTTACCCTGTTGTTCATTTTGATTCTATTGAAAAATTCTATATCAAAAATTTAACTTTTAAAGTATCAAAATAAATTTTTGAACTTATCTTTGTACCTGCAAAGTTAAGCAGTTTGGTTTGAAAAACAAATTTTTAGGTCAAAAAATTTCACAAAATCAATGATTTTATCCCTTTCATCTCAACTCTATGGCGAGGTTTTAACCCGTTTAACCGAGCGAATCGGCGAACGAACCTACTTCTCCGGTACCTTGGATTTCGAATCGGAGGGGCTCTTCTGTCGGCTTGTGGTGAGCTGTTTTGTCTATCGACGCACAATCACCATGCCCGAAGGTCCCACAGCCGCAATTACGGATCTGGTGCCTGTTTGGTGGGAGTTCCACACGGCCGATGATTCGGGTGAACGTCTTAACGACTTCTCCTTTTCGGAGCTGCGCGCCCTGCTGCGTGTGTAACGTTCTGCGCGGTCGTTGTGCACTTCTTTGGGGCGCGGCAACGCCCTCCGACCGCCTTTTCACCGATTCCGCCCGCCGTGTTGCCGCACAAGGGAGTCGTGAGGAGGGGTTCTCCCTCCTCCTTATTTTATATCGTATATGGGACAACATTCCTTTCTTGATTTTTCGCGTACGGTCTATCCCTTTTTGGAGATTCAGCCCTTTCACGAGAGCTACTATCGAGTCCTGGAGGCCTTCGCCGAGGGACGCATTCGTCGTTTGGTGGTAACCATGCCACCGCAACATGGCAAGAGCATGGCCGCTACGACCCTCCTGCCAGCCTATCTGTTGGGACTCAACCCCGACCTGCGTGTGGCTATTGCCTCCTATTCGGCCAATCTGGCCTCGAAATTCAACCGCCGCGTACAGCGTATCCTCGATTCGCGCGAATATGGCGAACTCTTCCCTGAGACGACCATCAAACAGGGCACGCGCCCGTTGGGTTACATTCGCACCTCCGATGAGGTGGAGATCATCGATCATAAAGGTTCGCTCCTCTCGGTGGGGCGTGAGGGGTCACTCACGGGCAATCGGGTCGATTGTTTTATTTTGGACGACCTCTACAAGGATGCCATGGAGGCCAATTCGCCCCTGGTGCGAGCCAACTGCTGGGAGTGGTATACCTCGGTGGTGAAGACCCGCATGCATAACCTCTCGCGCGAATTGATTGTCTTCACGCGTTGGCATGAAGAGGATCTGATTGGCGAACTGATGCGCCGCGAGCGCTTTGTGACGCTGACCCATTGGGCGCAACTCGATACGCTCGACGAGGATACGTGGCTACACCTGAACTTTGAGGCGATAAAAAGCTCGCCACCTACGGAGTTGGATGGTCGAGCCGAAGGGGAGGCCCTTTGGGAGTCGCAGCAGGGGGTGCGGTTGCTCCAAGCCAAGCGCAAGCTCGATCCCTTGCAGTTCGAGGCGATGTATCAAGGCCATCCGACGGCGCGCGAGGGGTTGCTCTATGGGGTGAGCTTCAACGAATACGACCACTTTCCGCGTGAGCTGGTGCGTTATGGTTCCTATACCGACACGGCCGATATGGGCGATGATTACCTCTGCTCGCTCAGTTATGTGGTCGATGCCGATGGGCTGATCTACATTACCGATTGTGTCTATACGCGCGAGGGAATGGAACAGAGTGAAGGGATGGTGGCCGAGATGTTGCGTCGCAGTGAAACGCGTCAGGCCTGCATCGAGAGCAACAATGGTGGGCGTGGCTTTGCGCGTGCCGTGCAGCGGCTGGTGCCTGAGGTGCGCGTGGAGTGGTTTCACCAAAGTGGCAACAAGGAGGCCCGCATCCTCTCCAACGCCCCCACGGTGCAACACCTGATCCGCTTCCCGAAGGGGTGGAATCTGCGCTGGCCTGAGCTCTATAGCCACCTGACCACCTATCGTCGCCTGTTTCGCGCCAACCGCTGGCACGATGCCGCCGATGTGGTGACCGGTATTGTGGAGCGCGAAGTGGTGGATAAAACAAAAAGCAGACTTCGTGGAGTCCGGTTTTTGTAAAGTTGAGAGTTGAAAGTTGAAAGTTGAGAGTTGAGAATTGAGAGTTTTTTGGGGTTGGGTCTTGGAGTCGTGCAACAAAAAAAAGGAGATAGCCTTTCTGGTGACTATCTCCCTGTTGTTGTACTAATTTTCAATTTTCAACTTTCAACGCTAAAGCAGCTCTTCCAGTCGTGCCACGGGGGCGATGTCGAGCGACGAGAATTCGCCCTTCTGGTAGCGGTGGTAGCCCGACATGGCGATCATGGCGGCGTTATCGGTCGTGAATTTGAATTCGGGCAGGAAGGTTCTCCAACCGCGCTTCTTACCTTCGGCTACGATGCCGTTTCGAAGACCCGAGTTGGCCGAAACACCACCGGCGATGGCGATGTCGCGGATGCCGGTCTCCTTCGATACGCGCACGAGCTGCTTGAGCAGGATCTCGATGATCGTGTGTTGCAACGAGGCGCAAAGGTCGGCCTTGTGCTCCTCGATGAAGTTCGGATTCTCCTTCACCGCATCACGCAGCGTGTAGAGGAACGAGGTCTTCAGACCCGAGAACGAGTAGTTGAATCCATCCACGTGCGGGCGGGCAAAATGGAAGGCCTTCGGATCGCCCTCTTGTGCCAGACGGTCGATCACCGGACCACCCGGATAGGGAAGTCCCATCACCTTGGCGCACTTGTCGAATGCCTCGCCGGCTGCATCGTCGATCGTCGTGCCGAGGATCTCCATCTCGCTGGGCGAATCTACGCGTACGATCTGCGTATGTCCACCGCTGACCAGGAGACAGAGGAACGGAAAACGCGGATGGGGAAGCTCGCGATCGGGCAGGTCGATCAGGTGCGAGAGAATGTGGCCCTGGAGGTGGTTGACCTCCACCAGGGGGATGTTGCGTGCAATCGACAAACCTTTGGCGAACGAAACACCTACCAAGAGCGAACCCACCAGGCCCGGGCCACGCGTGAAGGCGATGGCGTCCACCTCGTCAATGCCGATGCCGGCCTCCTTGAGGGCCGTATCAACGACGGGAATGATGTTCTGTTGGTGGGCACGTGAGGCCAATTCGGGAATCACGCCGCCGTACTTGATGTGAACGGCTTGCGAAGCGATGACATTCGACAGCAGGACGTTGTTGCGCAGGACGGCAGCCGATGTGTCGTCGCACGAAGATTCGATACCCAGGATGGTGATGGTGTTGTTCATGCCACAAAGGTAGCGAAAAAAATGAGTTCGATTGTGCATCGAACTCATTTTTTATTTATAACAGCCCTTTAATCCAGCGGAAAAGCGAGTAGGGCATGTAGCGCAGAGGCAGGTCGAAGCGGGTCGTGGTCTCGACAACCGAGCGGCGATGCGAGAAGGCCAGGTAAGAGTCGTAGCCGTGATAATGGCCCATGCCCGAACGTCCTACGCCTCCGAAGGGGATGCGCTCGTTGGCGATGTGTAGAATCGTGTCGTTGATGCAGGCACCACCCGATGAGGTCTGCTCCAGAATCGCACGGCGGTGCTCCTTGCCGAAGAAATAGAGCGCCAGGGGCTTCTCGCGATCCGTAACAAAGCGCACCGCTTCCTCGAACTCGCGGAAGCTCACGACGGGTAAGATCGGACCGAAGATCTCCTCCTGCATCACGCTTGCCGTGGGCGATACCTGCTCCAGAATGGTGGGCGAGAGGTAACGCTCGTCGCGGTTCATTGCGCCTCCGAAGCGAACTGTACCCTCCTCGAGGTAGCTCGTGAGACGGTCGAAGGCGCGCTCGTTGACAATGCGTACGAAGTGACGGCTCTCGCGCGGGTCTTCACCCAGCAGGTTGCGGAAGGCCTTCTCGAGCTCGCTGAGCAGTGCTTCGCGGACCTCCTCGTGCACGAGCAGATAGTCGGGTGCGATGCAGGTCTGGCCGGCATTGAGCGACTTTCCCCACGCGATACGGCGGGCTGCAACCTGAAGGTCGGCGTCGCGATCCACGATGCAGGGACTCTTGCCACCCAACTCCAAAACTACGGGTGTAAGGTGCTTGGCGGCAGCCATCATGACACGCTCGCCCAGTTCGGGGCTTCCGGTGAAGAAGATGCGGTCGAAGCGCTCAGCAAGCAGCTGGCTGTTTACCTCGCGGTTGCCCTGTACGAGGGCTACATACTGTTCATCAAAGGTATCGCGGATGAGCTCCTCGAGGACCTTTGAGGTGTGGGGAACGTAAGGCGAGGGCTTCAAAATGGCGGTGCAGCCGGCCGAGATGGCGCCCACCAACGGATTGAGCAGCAACTGGACGGGGTAGTTCCACGGAGCGATGATCAGGCCGCAGCCGAGCGGCTCGGTCATCGTGCGACTCGTCGAGGGGAACATCTTCAGCGGAGAGCAGACCCCCTTCGGACGCATCCAACCCTTGAGGTGCTTCAGGTGGTTCTTGATCTCGCCCATGACGATGCTCAGCTCGGTCATGTAGGCCTCCTCGTAGGATTTGTGCAGATCCTGCCACAGCGCCTCAGCGAGGGGCTGCTCCCACTTGCGGAGGGCCTGTTCGAAACGCTTTAACTGAGCGCGACGAAAGGCGTAGCTACGCGTTGCTCCCGAGCGAAAGTAGGCACGTTGTGATTCGATGAGCTGCAGAATCTGGGCGTGCGGGGTGTTGGTAATGGTCATAAGCGTTGCTATTTACGACCCGTAAAGTGGTCCATGGTGTGATAGACGCCGAAGAGCTGTCCGAAGAGGAAGTCGAAGACCGGTGTGGGGAAGATACCCTGCAGCAGGCGTACGACGTGGTAGCCCCAGGGAATACCCATGAAGGTGTGGTTGCGCTCGATCGCACGCAGAATCTTGCGCGAGGTATTCTCCGGATCGAGAATCGGCATAAACCAGCGCGACTTCACGCCGTCGAACATGCCCGTATTGATGAAATAGGGGGCGATGGTCGTGATGCGTACGTTGCTCTTGCGCTCTTTCAGTTCTACGCGCAACGAATCCGACCAGCCGACTACGGCCCACTTCGAGGCGGCATAGACCGACATGCGCGGGTTGGCCAGCAGACCGGCAGCCGAGGCGATGTTGCAGATGTGGCCCTCGTTGCGGGCGACCATGTCGCCAAGCATGGCGTGAGCTACGTTGATCGGCGCTACGGTGTTGATCTCCACCGTGCGGCGAATCTCCTCTTCCGACATCTGGTCGAAGTAGCGGTTGCCGGTCACGATTCCGGCGCAGTTAATCAGCAGATCGACGCGTCCGAAGCGCTCCTTAATCGCTGCGTAGGCTGCGGCAATCTGTTTCGTGTCCGATACATCGACACGCTGACCCAGTACGGTGCCCAACTTTGAGAATTCGTCCGTGGTCTTGGTGATGTTGTCGGTGTTGATATCCCAGATAATCAGCGCCTCAGCCCCCTTCTCGAGCGAGCGACGGCCCATGATGCGACCGATTCCCGAGGCACCACCCGTGATCAGTACAACCTTATTTTTGATCTTCATAATGTGCGAAAAATGGTTATGTATGGATACAAAAAGGGTGCTTGACGCCCGATTGTGGTCAAGCACCCTTTAGTTTGGTATGGATTGGATCGATTAGAACTTGAAGTCCAGACCGATACCCCAAGCCATCGACGTACGGTTGTAAACGTCCTTGAAGTCGATGCCGTTCGAATCCTTACCTACAGCCGTTGCCTCATCGTAGAAGGTGGGCATCAGACCTACGTTGATGCGAATCATGTCGCAAACCTGGTAAGCAGCACCGATAGCCGTCGACCACGACGAGATCGAGTAGTTCATGTCCGAGTAAGCGTTCTCGTTCATGTTGAGCTGCGTGCGCTGAGCACCGCAGCTTACGAGCCACTTCTTCGAGATCTGCCACTCAGCACCCAAGAGGTACTCCATCGTGTTACCCTCGATGCAGCTCGAGAACGAGTTCTCGGCATCCTTGTCGAAGAAGAGGTGGTACTCGGCCGTAATCTTAACCGGACCGCACTCGCGGCTGGCAGCCAGGGCCAGCAGGGCGGGCGTCTCGGCCTTTACCTTTGCACCGTTGGGGAAGAGGGCGTTGATCACAGCGTCGTTAGCCGAAACCTCGGCCGACTCAATCTCGAGCTCGGTAGCCATCTTGAACTCATACTTGGCCGAAGCAGCCCACTTACCCTTCTGGAAGTAGAGGGCCAGTACGGGGCTGATCGAATAGCCCGTCTGCTTTACGTCGAGGATGTGATCGGCGGTCTTAACGGCATTCGTGCCTACGGTCGTCATAGCCTCGCCAACCTGCTGCATACCGGCAGCAAGCTGCTGGGCGGCCTCCGAGTCAGCGCCATAAGCACCTACAACCTGCTCGTACTGAGCCTGCAGGCCGGTCAGCTGATTCTGCAGCTGTGAGAATGCGTTGCCGAAGATGGCCGAGGCGGGCGTCAACTTGTTGCCTACCAGTACGGAGATGTTCTTCATGTAACCCTCATAAGCGTTCGACGAGGTGCTGTAGCGAACCATAGCGGCAGCCGACAACCAGTCGGTGATGCGGAAAGCGACACCGGCGTTGAAGGCGAGCGTCTGCGACGAACCCTTCAGGTACATGTCCATGCCATACTTCGTGGCATTAACACCCAGCTGCTGCATGCCCATGGGCAGTACGGCGAACTGACGCTCAAACGAGCCGAGACCGTCGTTGAACTCGAGCGAACCACCGCCACCGTTTACGCCCATGCCGAGCATAACAGCCCAACGGTTCTTCTTCCACGTGAGGTGAACGCTGGGAACCAGCGGCGAGAATACCTCACCGGTAAACTCCTTCGGGAGATACTGCATGTAGCCCTTGTCGTCGAGCTGCAGGAGCGACATGTTGTTAATGCCCATGTTGAAGGGGGCAAATGACGAAGTGATGGTACGGGTCTGCTTGGCCATCTGGTTGTTGATACCCAGGTGCCAGCCGTCCTCCATGAAGACCGTACCGGCGGGGTTGTTATACACAGCGTCGGTGTCGAGGGTCGTACCGCGAGCAATGCTACGCAGGAAGGCAGCGCTCTGGTTCGTGTTGGTCATCGGACCACCGGCGAGGGCCGTCGTTACGGTCGCGAGCGACAGCAGAATCGTAAAGATTTTTTTCATTGTAATAAGTTTAAGTTAAACAACTCTTGCCTGAACGACACTTTATATTATATGCGTCAGACAGCATTTATTTGCACATGTTAAAAACAGGTGATGAAATCATCTTTTTCGGATGTTTCGCCGACAAAGATGCGCATTTAATCCAAAATAGACAAATAAAAGTGGTAAAAAGGACAAAAAGAGGGTAGATTTTCGGGATTGAGGGGCGAAATTTGGGATTGAGGGGCGAAAATTAACTGTTTTGCAATTCGGGATAATTGTCTTTGTTGTTCTAAATTTCCGATTTAGTAGGTTAAAAATTCGTATTTTAAGGCGAAAAATAGGAGAATTTTTGCAGGTAGTGCGAGGCGGAAATTGATCAAATTGGAGAGGGCATATGGGCCGTTTGGAAAACCTATTGAGGTTTTTTTAATTCAAAATTTAGAATTACAGAGGCGACTGGGCCAACTGGGCCAACTGGGATAACTGGGATAACTGGGATAACTGGGATAACTGAATCGACTATGACGATTGTGGTATTTGCGTCCTCCTGGCTAATCAGTGACAAAGCTTTCCTATAGCTTCCCTAACATAGTAGCCTCAGTGTCCTCAGTGTCCTCAGTTCGTAGCTGTCGAGGTCGGCTCAGTAGCCCTCGGTTTACTCTATCGAGGTATATGCCCGATACGCCTCGCCATTTTCAAAAAAAAGCCGCTGCGACTGCAACGGCTTTGTGTGCTTATCGGCCCTCTGAAACGAGCCAACGGGTGATGCTTTCGGCATAGGTCTTCGAGATGGGAATGTCGGGAATGCCTTCGATTCCGAACTCGACGAAGATACCCTCCTTTTCGCGACGTAACACCTTGATATGGTCTAAGTTAACCATATATGAGCGGTGGCAGCGCGTGATGTGCGTATCGGCAAGTTGGGTGGCGACCTGCTTCAGGGTGGTGCGTACCATTACCTTCTTGGGGCTGTCGCCGTTGAGGTACCAAACGCAGACGTAGTTGTCGGCCGACTCAATGCCGAGCAGTTTTTCGCGGTGCACCGAAAGTTGCATCTTGCCCTTCTCGTCACAGATCTGGATATAGGCCTTTTGCAGGGCGTTTTCGTCCTCCTCGAGACGCTTGCGGATCGCCTTCAGCTCACCAACGCGCTCCTGCCAGATGAAGTAGACGTAGCTCATTACGTAGGGGATGAGCAGGATCAAGATCGACTTAACGAGCGTGTTTTGGAAGATGGTGGTGATGTTGGCTGTGCCCGTGAGGTCGCTCAGAAAATAGGTTGCGATGGTGTAGATCAACACCATGATCACGATCTCGAGGGCAACCCAGGCGATGTATTTGGCGTAGGAGAGTGCGTGGTTGCGGGCGTAGGCATTCATGATCAGACGGCTGATGGCGGCTACGGCCATGCCGATCAGTACGATGCAGATCGAAAGAAGCGTGATTTTCAGGTCATAAGGGATGTTTAATCCCGGCAAAAGTTTCTCGTCCAGCGTGTCGAAATCGAGCGGTTTATAGATCAAAATAAACAGCAACGCGAACAGCGGAACAAAGAGAACCATGGAGATTTGGTTCTTTTTCTTGTAGATAAAAGACGGAATCAGTGTCATCGGTCGTTTTATTGCTAAATCTTCGGCAAAATGTGATGCGAAAATGCATGCCTTTTGCCGAAAAAAAGTTATCTTTGCAAGTTACTATTACGGTAAGTTATAAATAACGTTATAAACTTTTCACCGCTTTGCAGCACAAAGGTATAAAAATATTGCGAAAAACGGGCAAGATTTTTTTCTGGGTAGTACTCTCACTGCTCATTTTGCCCGCGTTGCTCTCTGTGCTGTTGTCGATTTCGGCGGTTCAGAATTTCGCGGTGGATCGTCTGGCAAGGTTTGCTTCGCGTAAGTTGCAGACTGAGGTTTCGATCGGACGAGTAGATGTCGGATATAAAGGCGATTTACATGTTGATGATTTCTATGTTGAGGATTATCAGCAGGATACGCTCTTCTATGTGCGCCACGTTCGCGCCTTCCTTCCCGGCTTAGGATTCTCTGATAACGGCTTGCATTTTATGCGTGGCCAGGTTGATGGGGCGAAACTCTATCTGCGTGAAACGCCGTCGGGTGTGATGAACATCAAAGAGGTGGTCAGTCGCATGAGTGATCCCAACCGTAAGAAAAAGGGGCGCTTTAAGCTGAAGGTTTCGAATTCGGTGATTCGCGACATGGCGATGATTATCGAACAGCAGGACCATCGTGATCCGGAGTACGGCGTCGACTATCGAAATATGCGCATTCACGATATTGGAGCCGATGTTCATAGCCTCGTGATGGATGGCAATGTGCTTGTGATTGATGTCGAAAATATGCATTTTAGCGAGCAGAGTGGCTTTGTGCTCGACGAGCTGAGTGGTACGTTCGGTCTTACGCACGGCTGTTTGGGTTTTGAGAATACACGTTTGCGAACGCCGAATAGCGACCTGCAGCTCGCTTCGCTCGCTTTGGTTGGTCCATCGTGGCCCGAATACAAGGACTATATTTCGGCGGTGGAGATGCATGTAGAGATCCCCTCCGGCGAACTCTCGACCGACGATATTGCCTATTTTGCGCCCGCTCTACGTCGTTGGAAGACCCGTTTTACGGATATCGACGTGTTGTTCCAGGGTACGGTGGATGACTTTGCGGTTAAAATCCATGATTTGCGGGCCAATGAGCGTACTGTGGTGCGTGGTCATGGTAGCGTGAAGGGTATTCCCGATGTGCGTCATACCCGCTTCGATATCCAGCTCTCGGATCTGAATACGACGGCTTCGGAGGCTTGTCGTTTGGCCCATAACATCGGCGGTGTGTCGTTTGGCGAGTCGTTGCAGACGATGATTCAGCGCTTCGGCAAGATGCGCGGTGCGGCCCGTTTCAACGGAACCTTTTCCCTCTTCGATGCCCAGCTCGGCCTGCAGACCAATTTGGGTTTCTTGAACGGTAAGGCACAGATGAAACCGACCGATGGTGATCGTGCGGTGAGGAGCCTCTATGCGCTGCTTACGACCGATGATTTTGCTGTTGGCCGCCTGCTCGATAAAGAACCTCTTGTCGGCCGCAGTGATCTTCGTGCTGAGGTGATGGGTGTTGTGGGACGCTCGGGGCTGAATGCGCGTGTGCGTGCCGATGTGGATGAGTTCCATTTCAACGAATATCGCTACGATTCGATGCGCTTGGTGGGACGTTTGGCCCGCAAGCAGTTTAATGGGCGTGTGACGTCGCAAGATCCGAACCTGGATGTGCGAGTGGATGGTTACCTGGATTGGGCCGATTCGATCCCGCGCTACGACTTTACGGCGAATCTGAATCGCATCGATCTGCACCGTCTGAATTTCAACAAGCGCGATTCGATCTCTGAACTCTCGGGTCGTCTGGTGGCCAAGGCCGGAGGTCGCTCGTTGGATGATCTGAACGGCTTTGTGACACTCTCGAATGTCAAATATCGTTACAACGATAGCCTGCTGGTGGCGCGCAGTGTGGTCCTCAAGGGCGAAAATCGGGCCGATAGTAAGCTGGTTGAGTTGCGATCGGACTTTGTGGATGCGACGTTCCGCTCGCCGACGGGCTATCGTCAGGTCTATGATTACCTGTTGCGCTCGACCCAAAAGTATCTGCCTTTGTTGTGGGGTGAGCGCATGCGTGTTGCTGCGACCGAGCAGATGCAGGCAGCTCCCGATGGCTTCTCGTTGCTCGATGTCAAGGTGCGTCGTTTTACCCCCGTAGCCAATGCCCTTTCGCAAGGTTTGCAGGTGGCAGATGGCTCGACCCTGCGCATGATGTTCAATCCGGCCAGCGACCGTCTGTCGTTGCAAGTGGGGTCGGACTACATCGAACGTAAGAATCTTTTGGCTACAAACCTGCATATCAATGCCACGAATAACAACGACTCGTTGATGATGTACGCCTCGGCCGACCACCTCTATATGGGGGTGATTCGTCTGCCCGATTTGGCCATCTCGGGTGGTGCTAAGGCAGGGCGTATGCAACTCACGGCCGGCTTTAACGATACGTTGCGCAACTCTTCGGCACGCATTGGCCTGGAGGCAGCTATCGATGAGCAGGAGGGTGAAAATGGTCGTCGTGTCGGGCTGGTTTTCCGTCCGTCGCACTTTACGAGCGAAGGTTCAACCTGGAACCTGATCTCGACCCGTATGTTGATTGACAGCGCTTCGGTCGATGTCGGTCGTTTTGTGATGCAGCATGAGGACCAGTTGCTGATGCTCGGTGGTGTCGCTTCGCGCAAGGAGAGCGATACGTTGCAGCTGCGACTGGTGAATTTCCACATAGCCCCCTTTATGCAGTTTGCCGAGAATCTGGGTTATGAGGTGGATGCGCGCACGAATGGTCGTGCCACGATGACTGCTGCCCTGGGTAAGGCGATGCTGTCGGCCGATATCCGTGTGGATAGCCTCTCGGCAAACGGCATGGTCGCTCCGCCCCTGCAAATTAAGTCAGGTTGGGACTTTGCCCGCAACCGAGCTCGTGCCTATCTGCTCGATGTCGAAAAGCGGGATACGCTCTTGCGCGGCTACTACATGCCCGACCGGAAACGGTACTATGCTCGTCTGACGGTCGACAGCCTCCATATGGGCTTGCTCGATCCGATTTTGGTGGGAGTTGTCTCGGGTACGCAGGGTGTCGGCGTTGCCGATGTGGTCCTGCAGGGTGAGGGCCGTAAGGCAGACCTCTCGGGTGCGATTGATGTGCGCGATATGCAGACCAAGGTGGATTACACGCAGGTCTCGTATCGCATGCCTAAGGGCCGTTTGCGCGTCTCGGATAACCATTTCCGTGCCGAGAATGTGGAGATCCTTGACCCCGAAGGCAATCGTGGAACCTTTGCCCTGGATCTGAATTTGGAACACCTGCAGAATATCCGCTATTCGGTGCGTCTGCGTCCGGAGCGTATGTTGGTTCTCAATACGACGGCCGAGGATAACAACCTCTTCTACGGCCGCCTCTATGGTACGGGCGATGCTCGCATCACGGGTGGACGAGGTTCGGTACAGATGGATATTTCGGCGACGACGGAGGATAACTCGACCTTCTTCATGCCCTTGTCGGACAAAACCAACATCTCGAATGCCGAGTTTGTGACCTTCGTGGAGCCGGATCCGGAGGATAAGAGCGATCCGGTGGCCGAGCGACGTCGCCTCTTCGAGCAGCGCTATCGCAAACGCAGCTCTACTTCGAGCCAGATGCGCATCAACCTCGATGCCGATGTGCGTCCCAATGCTGAGGTGGAGATGATGGTGTCAGGTAGCCCGATCAAGGCGCGCGGTGAGGGTCGTCTGAGCATGGAGATCGTGCCCCAGACCAACACCTTCGAAATGTATGGTGACTACATGATCCATGAGGGTAACTACAACTTCTCGCTGCAGAACCTCATCACGAAGAAGTTCGTCATCGAGGATGGTTCGCTGATTCAGTGGACGGGTGATCCGGTCGATGCACGTCTCAATATCGATGCCTTGTATAAGTTGAAGACCTCGCTCCAACCCCTCTTGCAGGGGACGGCTGACAACCTTTCGGTGGATCGTTCGGTGCCTGTGGAGTGTCGTATTCATATCGGCGACCGCCTCTCGAATCCCGAAATCTCCTTCTCGGTGCATGTCCCTGAGGCCGATCCCGAGACCCAATCGGTGATCGCGACGGCCCTTTCGACTCCCGAGTCAGTCGATATGCAGTTCTTGTACCTCTTGGTATTCAATAACTTCATGGCCGAAAGCAACTCTTCGACGGGCTCGAACCTGGGAGCTTCGGCTTCGGCAGCCACCGGTCTGGAGTTCCTGGCCAACCAGTTGAGCCGACTCCTCTCGGCCGATGATTACAACCTGGTGATTCGCTATCGTCCGAAGTCGGAGGTGGCGAGCGATGAGGTGGACTTTGGTCTGTCGAAGAGCCTGATTAACGATCGTCTGTTTGTTGAGGTGGAGGGTAACTACCTGATCGATAGTAAGCAAGCTGTGAATGGTTCGATGTCGAACTTCATGGGCGAGGCCTATGTGACCTACAACATCGATCGCGCCGGAGCATTGAAACTCAAGGCCTTCACGCAGACGATTGACCGCTTTGACGAGAACCAGGGCCTGCAGGAGACCGGTGTGGGTATCTACTACAAGGAGGACTTTGATAATTTCCGCGACTTGGTACGCCGTGTCAAGGAGCGCTTTACCAGCAAACGACGCAAGGCACGTCGTGAGGCCGAGGAGCGCACGATGGCAGCTGTGGAGGCGGCACGCAAGGCTGCTACGACCGAAGGTGCGGAGATACAAACCGAAACGGAAGCAAATGAGATAACAAACAAATAAAAACGACAAACTTATGATTAATTTTTTGCAGGCAGCCGATGCAGTGGCTGTCAATGAGGGAACTCGAATGGGCCTTTGGGAGCTCTTTACCAAGGGTGGTTGGCTGATGTGGCCGTTGCTGATTCTGGGTGGTGTGACGATCTTTATCTTCGTGGAGCGCTACATGCAGATTCGCAAGGCTTCGGTGCTGGATATCAACTTCATGAACCGCATCCGTGACTATATCTCGGAGGGTAAGATTGGCGTAGCGGTGAATCTGTGCCGCAAGACCGACACCCCGATTGCCCGCATGATTGAGAAGGGTATCGAGCGCATCGGTCGCCCGATGTCGGATGTGCAGACGGCTATCGAGAATGTGGCTAATCTGGAGGTTTCGAAGCTCGAGAACGGCCTGCCGTTCCTCGCTACGATTGCTGGTGGTGCGCCGATGATCGGTTTCTTGGGTACGGTACTCGGTATGGTGCAGACCTTCATGGATATGTCGGCTGCCGGTGGTACGGTCGATTTGGCGCTCCTTTCGAGCGGTATGTATGTGGCCATGGTGACGACCGTCATGGGTCTTATCGTTGGTATTCCGGCCTACTTCGGTTACAACTACCTGGTTGCCCGTATCGAGAAGCTGGTCTTCCAGATGGAGGCCAACTCGATTGCCTTTATGGATATTTTGAATCAACCCGTAAAATAGGCGCATATGGCTATCAAACACGGATCGAAGGTCGATAAGAGCTTCTCTTCGTCGTCGATGACCGACCTGATGTTCCTCTTGCTGTT
The DNA here is from genome assembly GCA_017555975.1 of Alistipes sp. Lineage (GTDB taxonomy): Bacteria > Bacteroidota > Bacteroidia > Bacteroidales > Rikenellaceae > Alistipes. Next base: position 15,394 of record JAFZFJ010000059.1, read on the forward strand.
GTTCCTGCTGATCGCTACGACGCTGATCAATCCCAATGCCTTGAAACTGATGCTTCCGAAAAGCTCCAATCAGCTCAAGGATAAGGCGATGACCACCGTTTCGATCCAGGATGCCGGACGTGGACAATACCGTTACTACGTCGAATTGCAGGAGGTGGGTTCGATCGCCGGCGTGGAGCAGGCGCTTCAGTCGCGCCTGGAAAATGTCGCCGAGGCGACCGTCTCGTTGCATGCCGACCGTACGGTTGTGTGGGACGAGATTATCAAGGTGATGAACGTAGCCAAGCGTAATGGTTACAAACTTCATGCCGCAACCCAACCTGAGTAACCTCTCTTAAGATGCAATATTACGACCCGAACGACCGTAAACCCCGCCTTTGGGCGGTGGTGGTGACGCTGCTCTATGCCGGCGTCATCGGTGCTTCGTTTGCATTCGTGTCGTTCGATTTTCGCCGCATCGACCAGAAAGCGGGGGATGAGATTGAGATCGAACTCTACGATCCCCCGGTGAAGGAGACCCCGCCGACCCCTGTCAAGCCCTCTCCCGAGCCGCGTGTGCATCAGCAATCGGCCCCCGTGGAGCAGACGGCGCAGGTGGAGGGTAAGGATGAGGTGACCCGTACGCCCAATCCCAAGGCGCTCTTTAAGATGAATCAGGGTGGTGTAGACGAACCTGAGAATGCGGGTAATCCCCATGCCAAGGAGGGCGAAGATAAGGCCTCGGGCAACGGCCCTGGACTGAACCCCGACGGACTGGATCAGCTCGACAAGGGGTTGCAGGGACGAGGCCTGGCCGGCAACTTGCCCAAACCCAGCTATCCGGGTTCGAAGAGTGGCAAGGTGCTGGTGCGCGTGACGGTCAATAGTCAAGGCGTGGTGACCAGTGCTACGTTCGAACCCGTTGGCTCCACTACGAGCGATACGCAGCTTGTTGAGGCAGCCATCGCAGCGGCCAAAAAGGCCCGCTTTACCGAAAGCCGTGCCGCCGTGCAAGGTGGCACGATTACCTACCTTTTCCGCATGGAATAAATTGGTTATGAAGAAAAAATTACTGACTCTGTTGTTTCTGCTGATGCCGTTCGTGGGCCTGCGTGCCGATGAAAACGGAGCGGTGTCGGGTGCAGCGATCCGACTGCACGCCACGCAGCATAATTTTGGCGATGCCCCGCGTCGCGGAGGCGATCTGGTCTACGAGCTGCACTATACGAATGAGGGTACGGCTCCGCTGGTGCTGACCCGCGTGGTGACCTCTTGCTCGTGCCTGAAGGCCCACTTCCATCGTCGCCCCGTAGCGGTAGGCGAGCAGGGGGTGATTCGCATCGTTTACGAACCGCAGAAGAGCGAGCCGGGATCCTTTAGTAAGGTGATCCAGATCTACTCGAATGCAGCGTCGGGACGTGTGATCTTCACCGTTCAGGGCAATGCGCTGGAGGACGGTCGCTCGAAGGAGAAACGTGATACAGAGAACTTGAACGACTAAGCCAGGGAGAGGTTGTTGCTGAAAGATGCCCTGGTGGTGCCGATGAC
>JAFZFJ010000005.1 GCA_017555975.1 Alistipes sp.
CGAGGTTACCGGAGCTACGGCAATTGCCATCTTGAAGAGACCCAAGCCCTTCAGCGCGCAGCCCAGCGCCATGAAGCCACCATACGACCAACCATAGATGCCGATGCGCGATGAGTCGATGTAGGACTGCTTGGCAAGGTAGTTGGCAAACGAGATTTGATCCTCGACCTCCAATTGACCCAGGCGACCATAGGTCACCTTTTTGAACTGCTCGCCACGATAACCCGTGCCACGACCATCCGTGCAGGCGACGATGTAACCCTTCTCCACGAGGGCATCCTCCCAATCCATCGTCCAGCGGTCGGCTACGGATTGTGAACCCGGACCCGAATATTGGGTCAGAAGAACGGGGTAGCGCTTCGAGGGGTCGAAGTCGGCGGGCTTAATGAGGTAGGCGTTCAGCACATCGCCACGCTCGGTCGTAAAGCTAAAGAACTCCTTCACGGGGCGCTTCGAGTATTGCAGTTCGGCCTTCAGTGCGGAGCTCTCGTGGAGCGTGCGCACCACCTTGCCGTCACCCGTTGCGATCGCCACGCGGTTGGGCGTGGTAGCCGACGAATGGGTCGAGATGTAGTACTTCATGCCGGCGCTTGGAGCAATGGTGTAGTAGCCCGGCTCGGTCGTGAGCAGGCGCTTGTCCTTGCCGTCGATGCGGACGCTGTAGAGGGCGCGCTGCAGCGGTGAACCCTCGGTCGAGAGGTACCACACACGCTTGCCGTCCGTGCCGACCAGCTCCGTGACCTCCCAGTCACCGCGCGTGATGGGGCCTTGCAGACCGCCGCGTACGGTGTAGAGGTAGAGGTGCATGTAGCCCGTATGGCTCTCCTGGCGCACGATGAATCGGTTCTTGTCGAGGAAGGTGATCGTCTGGTCATCGACACGCTCCACATATTGGCGGGCGCGCTCCTCATAGGCCACATGCTGGGCCCCCGAAGGCTCGCATACCACCATCTCGAAGACATTCTGACGGCGGTTGAGGCGGAAGTACCACAGGCGACCGTCGGGCGTGTAACCCAGGCGCGGGATGTATTGATCCGTCTCGCGACCCGTGTCGACCTTTACCTTGGCGCCCGTCGTGAGGTTGACGGTCCAGAGCTCGATGACCGAGTTGGCCTCGCCTGCTTTGGGGTATTTGAAGGTGTAGGCTTCGTTGTAGAGCTTGCCGTCGAAACGCATCATCTGAAACTCCGCAACGCGGCTTTCGTCAAAGCGCAGGAAGGAAACCTCGCGACTGTCGGGCGAGAAGGCGTAGGCCACCGTCTTGCCGAACTCCTCCTCATAGACCCAGTCGGTCGTGCCGTTGATCACCTGGTTCCAAGCACCATCCGTCGTGAGGGCGCGGCTCTTGCGAGCTGCGATGTCATAGACCCAGAGGTTGTTCTGATCCGAGTAGACGATCATGCGTCCATCGGGCGAGAAGGTTGCGTCGCGCGGAGCTACGGCCTCGGTCATGATCTGCTCCAGACGACCGTTGGCAACCAGGTAGTAGGTGGTCGTGTAGGAGTGGCGGTAGATGGGTGCAGAGCCTGAGGCGATGAGAATCTGCTGCTCATCGGCCGAGAACTGATAGTCGGTAATCTCGATATGGCGTGCCGACTCGGGCAGCAGGCTTACGCCTTCGCTCTGCTGCGTGTATTGGTAGCGGCGAATGTCGCCACGCTCGAGAATGGTGTAGTGCTCGCCGTCGGCCATCGAACGAATGCCACGCACCGTCTCGTTCATGCGCTTCAGTGTGGCAATGTCACGGTATTCGTTTTGGGCGGATACGGCACTGCATACCAGGAGCGCCGCCAGTATTAAGAGTCGCTTCATTGTGTCTAAATATCGGTTGTGTCGAAATTGTAGCCCAGGCGCTTGCCGGTGACAAATTTCGAGTTGTCCATCTTGGAGTTAAACTGATCCACCGTGACGCGCTTAAACTCCTCGTAGGGGGGCATCAGCGGGTCGAAATCGAGGGCGTAGTGTACGGCATCCTCCAGAATCTGAATCAGCGTATCGCGTGCGATCTCCTTCTGGCCGAAGTGCTCGGCGCGCATCGAACGCTGCTCCTTGCCCTCGACAAAGAAGTGACCCTCGCGGTTGATGAAGATGCGACCAATCAGGTAACCCTCGTCGGCGTTGCGGTTGAGCTTGAACGATCGGAGAGGAAGTTGTAGATGTTGATCACACCGCAGTAGGCCAGCGTGCGGTCGGTCTCGATTGTCGGGCTCTTCCACACGGCATGGTTGGGGTGGAAGACAAAGACGTCGGTGTGCATCTGGAAGATCAGCAGGTCGTTGGCAACCTGCAGTTGCGCCTCGTATTTGCCACGGTCGCGGTACTCGAGACGTACGCGGCGGTCGAGTTTACCCTCCAGTGCGTCGTCCAATTCGGAGGCGACCTCCAAAAGGGTCTCCTTGAGAAGATTCATGGCGGCGAAGGTGCGGTCAAAGACCTTCTGCTTGAGGGAGGATTTGCGGATAATCTGCTCCAAAATCTGCTCCCGTAACGGGGTGTTTTCCATATGTTTTCGTTTTTTTATTTGATGCGAATTTTGTCGCCGGCACGGAGCGTGTGACCCTGCTTCAGGTGGTTCATCTTCTCGATGCGGGCTTTGCGGATGGCGTAGGTCTGACCAATGGCATAGGTGGTCTCACCCTCGCGACAGATGTGGTGCTGCGCGTTGCCCTCCCAGCGGTTTTTCTTGCGCTCGATGTAGACCACCTCGTGGGTCATCGGCTGGGCGGATAGCTCCTTCAGGTCGTTGAATTTGCGCAGGTTGCGTGCCGAGATGTGGAACTTCTCGGCAATATGCTCGTAGCTGTCGTTCTCCTTGGCCAATACGTAGTAGACGCCGTTGGTCTGGTAGATGTCGTATCCCTCGTGAGCATTGATCGTGACGCGGTAGTTGTCGGGATCGATGGTCGTAATGGTGGTGTGCTCGGCCGTGCTGGCATGATCCGCAAACCATGCGTCGGGATTCTTTTGTTCGGTGCGGTGCTGGGCATAGAGTCGATCGCCATTGGGACGATCCAGCAGGTAGAGTTTGGCCTCTTCGATGATCTTAATCAGTCGCTCGGCGTAGTCCGGAGCGGTGGCATAGCCAGCCGCCTTCAGACCGCGTGCCCAACTGCGATAATCGTCCGATGAGTAGCGGAAGAGGGAGTCGTAGCGCGGTTGCTGATCGAGGAAGGTGGCATGGTCCTCATACGACTCCTCGACCGAGGGGTAGGCGCGAAAACATTCGCCCTTCTCGTCGTCGTCGTGATAGACCTTTTCGCCCGTCCAGTTACGCTTGCATTTGATGCCGAAGTGGTTGTTCGACGAACGTGATAAGTTGCTGTTTCCCGAATCCGATTCGAGGATACCCTGGGCCATGGTAATCGATGCCGGAATGCCGTATCGCTCCATTTGATCGATGGCGATAGACTTGTAGCGTTCGATGTATTCTTCACGGGTTTGGCGCGTGGTGCGGCTTTGCGCAACCGTTAAAATTGGGCACGCAAGGAGGCTGATGAGTAAGAATCCGCCGAAAATGATTGCTTTTTTGGAAATAATCATTATCTTTGTTGAATGATACCGTACAAAGGTAGCTTTTTTTCTTGAATATACAACTAAAAAAACGATACACAATGTTTACCGAAAACGCTAACCGAATCTTTGAGCGCGTGATTGCTGACTATCACCGCTGGGACGATGTAGATCATCCGATGGAGAACCCCTTTGAGGCCGGCTCGCTCGATGCATTGCTCTACCACAAGAACTGGATCGACACGGTGCAGTGGCACCTGGAGGATATTATCCGCAACCCCGAGATTGACCCCGTGGAGGCTTTGGCGATCAAGCGTCGCATCGACAAGTCGAACCAGGACCGTACGGATATGGTGGAGTATGTAGATTCGTACATGCTTGAGAAGTACAAGGATGTCGTAGTGGCTGAGGATGCTCGCCTGAACACCGAGACCCCCGCATGGGCCATCGACCGCCTCTCGATTCTGGCACTGAAGATCTATCACATGGGTGTAGAGACTAAGCGCGAGGATGTGAGCGAGGAGCACCGTGCCGCTTGCCAGAAGAAGCTCGATGTACTGCTGACGCAGCAGGTCGATCTGTCGCGTGCGATTGAGGAGCTGATCGAGGATATCGAGGCCGGTCGCAAGTATATGAAGACCTACAAGCAGATGAAGATGTACAACGATCCGGCACTCAACCCGGTGTTGTATGGTAAGAAATAAGCAACTTCCGAAGCACCTTTTGGTGTTTAGAACCTCCGCGATGGGCGATGTGGCGATGCTGCCGCACGCCCTTCGTGCGCTTTGTGCGGCCTACCCCGAATTGAAGGTGACGGTTGCCACGCAGGCGATGTTCAAGCCCTTCTTCCGTGGGCTTGATGTCGATTTTTTGGAGGTGAAGGTGAAAGCCGAGCACCATTCGGCAGCCGGTATTTGGCGCTTGGCGCGTGAGGCACGTCGTTTGGGCGTGGATGCCGTAGCCGATGTGCACGATGTATTACGTTCGCAGCTCTTCGACCTCTCGATGTGTCTGCACGGTATTCGTGTGGCCCGCATCCGCAAGGGGCGTGACGAGAAACGCAAGGTGTTGCAGTCGGGTGGCGATTTTGCGCCACTCAAACACAGCGTGGTGCGCTACTGCGACACGTTCCGTCGTCTGGGCTTCGAGTTCGAGGATCCGTCGCCGGCCGTGAAGCCCGTGATGGCAAACCCGATGGGTGAGAAAAAGGGCCTTTGGATCGGCTTCGCCCCCTTCTCGGCCCACGCCGGTAAGACCTATCCCGAGGCGTTGCAAGAACCGCTGGTGGAGCTGCTGGCTGCCCGCTACGACCGTGTCTTCATTCATGGTGGCGGAGGCAAGGAGCAGGAGTTTGCCGAGCGCATGGAGCAGCGTTTCGAGAATGTGACGGCCCTCTTCGGCAAGGTGCGTTTTGCCGGCGAGCTGGAGGTGATGAGCCACGAGGATTGCCTCATTTCGATGGATTCGTTGGCCATGCACATGGCCTCGTTAGTTGCCACGCCTGTGGTCTCGATTTGGGGCGCTACGCATCCTAATTTGGGCTTTCTGGGGTGGGGCTGTCGTCCGGAGGATGTGTTGCAGGATGCGCTTCCTTGTCGACCCTGCTCGGTCTTTGGAGCCAAGCCCTGTCAATATGGTGACTATAGATGCCTAACGGGAATCACCCCCGAACGCATTGTAGAACAAATAGAAAAGGTCGTCCGTTAAGACGACCTTTTCTATTTGTTGTGTGCGTGTGGTTTAGAAGAGGTACTTCTCGCCCTTGACACGCTCGACGAGGCGGAAGATCTCCTCCCAGGCCTCCTCACCAAAGGTCGTGCCAACCACCTCGATCACCTTGCCGGCGGCGATGGCGCCAATCGTGCCGCACTGACGCAACGTTAAGCCTTCGCACAGACCGGCCATGAAGCCGGCTGCATAGAAGTCACCTGCACCCGTCGTGTCGACGCGCTTGGCGGCGGCCATGATGCCCACATGTACCACCTCGCTGCCCTGCTTGATCAGGGCACCCTTCGTGCCGATCTTCACAACGGCCAGCTCGCACATCTCGGAGATCTGCTGCAGGGCGTTGACCGGATTTCCCTCGCAGGTGAAGGTCTTCGCTTCGTCCTCGTTGGCAAATACGATATCGACATACTCGCGTACCAGGCGACGCAGGAACTCCAGATTCTCGGCTACGACATTGAACGAGGCGAGGTCGATGGCGACCTTGAGGCCACACTGCTTGGCCGTGGCGGCTGCCTTCTCGATCAGTTCGTGGTTCTGCACCAGGTAGCCCTCGACGTAGAGGCAGTCGTAACCCTCGAAGATCGAAGGTTCGATCTCGCAGGCCTCGAGCTCCAAAGCAGCACCCAGGTAGGTCACCAACGTGCGCTCACCATCGGGCGATACGAGCGATACGCACTTACCCGACGGCTCCTCGCTGCGGAAAATGATCGGCTCGATGCTGAGGTTCTGTAGGGCCTGCTCGTAGAAGTCACCCGTTGAGTCCTGGCCCACCTTGCCGATGAAACCAACCTCCGTGCCGAGGCGTGCCATGGCGCGGATGGTGTTGCCGGCCGAGCCGCCCAACGAGAGCGAGTAGGGGAGTCCGGCTACCGATTGCGAGATTTCGTTTTGCAGGGAGGTGTCCACCAGGCTCATCGAGCCCTTCGCCAGTTTAAATTGTCCCAGGACGGCATCCGTCTTGAGGTTTACCAGCATGTCAGTCAAGGCATTTCCAATGCCGATTACGCGTTTCATCAGCGATGTTTGGGTTGTTAGGGTTCGTTAAATCGAAAGAATCTTTACCAGTTCGATGTGCTCGCGCACAATCTCTTTGCGCTTCAGCAGCGCCTTGGCGATCGGAACGTAGGTGATTTGGCCGTTCTGAATGCCGATCATCACGTTGAGCTGACCCTCCATCAGGGCCTCAATGGCGGCGTCTCCCATGCGCGAGGCGAGGATGCGGTCGCGAGCCGAGGGCGAACCGCCACGCTGGATGTGACCCAGAATCGTCACGCGGGCATCGTACTCGGGAAACTCCTTCTTGACACGCTCGGCCAGGGCCGTGGCACCTCCCGTCTCGGGGTTCTCGGCCACAATGACGATCGCCGAATTCTTGCTCTTGCGGAAGCCGTTGTTAATCAGCTCACCCAACTGGTCTACCTCGGTGTCCATCTCGGGGATGATCGCCGCCTCCGAGCCCGAAGCCAGGGCGCTGTAGAGGGCCAGGTAGCCGGCCGTGTGGCCCATCACCTCGACAAAGAAGAGGCGCTCGTGCGACGAGGCCGTGTCGCGCAACTTGTCGATCGAATCGAGAATGGTGTTGAGGGCCGTATCATAGCCGATCGTGTGGTCTGTGCCACCCAGGTCGCGGTCGATCGTGCCCGGCAGGCCGATGATGGGAATGTCGAACTCCTCGGCGAAAATTTTAGCGCCGGTCAGCGTACCATCGCCACCGATGACCACCAGGGCGTCAATTCCCGCAGCGCGCATGTTGTTGTAGGCCAATTGACGACCTTCGGGGGTGGTGAACTCCTTGCAACGTGCCGTCTTGAGGATGGTGCCACCCAACTGGATGATGTTCGAGACGCTGTGCGAATCAAAGGCTACGATCTCGTTCGTGATCAGACCTTTATAACCACGCATGACACCCTTTACCTCGAAGCCGTGGTAGATGGCACTGCGCGTCACGGCACGAATAGCCGCGTTCATACCCGGGGCATCACCGCCCGAGGTCAATATACCGATACATTTTATGGTTGCCATAATGTTGTTTTTAGTGCGATAATATTACCTTGCAAAGGTAGCAAAAAGTGTGAAAACCTCAAAATCGAATGCCGAGAACGCTAAGAAGTGGTTGTCGGCCCTTTTCTGTTTTTGACTGATAAATTCCGGAAAAGCAGCACATCGTCCCTTAATTTTGAAAATAGGTATATGAATCTTGCTTTTTTGCGCGAAAATGGGTATTTTTGACCCCTGAAATTACTTAAAACGAAGATTGTGTTAATTCGCATCATAGAGCATTATTTGGAGAGCCACAAACGACTCATCATCCCGCAGTTGGGCGCTTTTTTGGTGAAAGAGGAGCCGCGAGTGGTGGTCTTCTCGGAGCTGTTGCGCCGCGATGACGGGGTGCTGCAGGGATTGTTGGTGGCCGAAGGTATGTCGGAGGTGGCTGCACGTGGTGAGGTGGATCGCCTGGTGTATGAGGTGCGTCATGCCATTGAGCATGGTGAGCGTTACTACCTCTCGGATTTCGGTGAGTTTTACCCCGGTAAACAGGGAACGATCCTCTTTGAGTACCACCAGCGCCTGAGCTTTGTGCCCGAGTCGCCCGTGGATATGATCCCCGATCTGATTGAGAAGGTTCGCCCCGAGGTAAAACCGGTGGAGCGCGTTGCGCCCATGCAACCCGTTGTGGATAAGGCCGTTGTTGAGCCTACCCCTAAAGCCGAGGTGAAGGAGATGCTCTATATTCCCGAGTTGGATGAGGAGGATCTGACCCTCGACGGATGTGATGAAGAGTTCGAGGAGGAGGTTGAAACGGTTACTGAGGATGAGCTGCTCGCCAGTGAGGAGCAGGATGAGGTGGTTGAACCCCGCCCGACGGCTACCCAGCGTCCGCGTCGTCCGGCACCGCAAGCCAAGAAGAGACCCGATATCTTCCTCTGGGTGGCCATTACGGCGGGTGTGATTGCCCTGGCAGCTATTGCCTTTGGCCTCTACAATGAAACGATGAACGGCTCCGAGGAGGAGCAGGAGGAGTATTACGAATCGCTGTATGACGCAGCGGAGCTGGATGACTCCTTTGGAGCAATGAACGAATAAAAGGATGACAACGGAAATTACGACAGTCAAACAACGCTTCGGCATCATCGGAACCTCCGAGTTGCTGGATCGAGCCTTGGAGGTCGCCTTGAAGGTGGCCCCCACGGATCTTACGGTCCTCGTGACGGGTGAGAGTGGTGTGGGTAAGGAGTTCTTTCCGCAGGTGATCCATGCCTATTCGGCCCGCAAACACAACAAGTACATTGCCGTGAACTGTGCGGCAATTCCGGAGGGTACGATCGATTCGGAGCTCTTTGGCCACGAGAAGGGTGCCTTTACCGGAGCCGTTGAGGCGCGTAAGGGTTACTTCGAGGAGGCCGACGGTGGTACAATATTCCTCGATGAGGTGGCCGAGCTGCCCCTGCCGACCCAGGCGCGTCTGCTGCGCGTGTTGCAGTCGGGTGAATTTATCCGTGTCGGTTCGTCGAAGGTGCAGAAGACCAACGTACGCGTGGTGGCTGCCACCAACGTACACCTGCAGCAGGCCATCTTGGAGGGACGCTTCCGCGAGGATCTCTTCTACCGTCTGGCTACGGTGCCGATTACGGTACCGGCGCTGCGTGAACGCAAACGTGATATTCCGCTCTTGTTCCGTAAGTTTGCAGCCGATGTGGCGGTGCAGTATCGCATGCCGGCCATCGTGTTGGACGACTCGGCCCGTGAGCTGTTGATGAACTACTATTGGCGTGGTAACATCCGCCAGCTGAAGAATGTAGCCGAGCAGATCTCGGCTGTGGAGAATGTGCGTACGATCTCGGCCGATGTGCTGGCCAAGTACCTGCCCGAGGTGGGTACGTCGCATCCGGCAACGACGCGTCCGATGGGGCAGTCGTCGACCGACTTCAGCAACGAGCGTGAACTGCTCTACAAACTGCTGTTCGATATGCGTGCCGAGATTGGCGATTTGAAGCGCATGGTGGCTGAATTGATGCAGCGCACGGGTGGCCAACCGATGGAGACTCCGCGCGATGTGAAGGCCCTCTTGCCGGGTGTGATGCCGCGCTACGAGGAGCCCGTGGAGGTGGGCTTTGCCGAGACCGAAGAGGTGGAGGAGGAGCCGCGCGAGCGTACGAAGGCCGATGTGCAGCGTGAGCAGATCCTGCGTGCCCTGCGTCGCAACAACGGACGTAGAAAGGAGGCTGCTGCCGAGTTGTTTATGTCCGAGCGCACGCTCTATCGTAAAATTAAAGAGTTGGGTATAGAAGAATAAAACGATATGTGGAAGAAACTCATAGCCCTGGTAGCTGCAACGATGCTTTTGACCGGTTGTGGCGTGGCCATTAAATACTCCTTGTCGGGTGCCTCGATTCCGCCCGACGCCAAGACCTTCTCGGTGGCCTATTTCCCGAATAACGCTGCCATGGTTTCGCCGATCTTGTCGTCGACCCTCACGGAGGCGTTGGTGGATATCTTCTCGCGCCGTACGCGTCTGCAGCAGGTGGAGGATGGCGGTGATTTTGCCTTTGAGGGTGAGATTACGAACTACACCTCGACCACTTCGTCCGTTTCGTCGAACGATTACGCCCTGTTGAACCGCCTCACGATTACCGTGAAGGTGCGCTTCACGAATGCCATCGACGAGTCGATGTCGTTTAACAAGAGTTTTTCGGCCTACGAGGATTACGATTCGACCCAGCTGTTGACTGAGGTGGAGGGTACGCTGATTCCCGAAATTGTCGATAAGTTGGTGACCGACATCTTTATGGAGGCGGCTTCAAACTGGTAGTGTATGGCGGAGTTGCGTGAATTATTTGCCGATCCGAAGCGCGTGTGCGGACTCTCGGATGAGGCCTTTAAACAGCTCTACGGTGCCTTTCCTTGGTATCGTCCGTTGCAGTGTGAGGCCCGTCGTCGTGCCGTGGCGATGCACCCTTCGACGGAGATTGTGACCCCCTGGCGCTCGGAGGGCCTTGTGCCCGATCGCAGTTATGATGCCGAGGCGTTGCTCTACCTCTCGACCGACGATGTGATCGATCGTTTCTTGTTGACCGAAGATCTGCGCATTGTAGCCGAGGAGGGTGAACCGGATGGTGATCTGAGATTGGAGGCCGAATTGGACGACGAAGACGAGCTGGTGAGCGAGGATTTGGCCGAAATCTATCTCGCCCAGGGGCTTAAAGCGGAGGCAAAAGCAATTTATAGCAAATTAAGTTTGCTAAATCCCGAAAAAAGTATTTACTTTGCCGAGTTAATTGCCAAAATAGAGAAACAATAAATTAAAAACTTAACAATATGTTATACACGATTTGCATTGTTCTGATCCTGTTCGCTAGCGTTTTGATGATCCTGGCCGTATTGGTTCAGAGCCCCAAGAGCGGCATGGCCGCCAATTTCGGCGCATCGAACCAGGTGATGGGCGTGCGTGAGACGACCAACTTCCTCGAGAAGTTTACTTGGACGATGGCTGTTGCTATCCTCGTACTGAGCCTTGTTGCCACGACCGCTATGGACGGTGGCCGCGTAGCTGAGTCGAATAGCGCAATCTCGAAGGATGCAGCTGCTCTGCAGGAGCGCGTGCTGGAGGCTGAGACGGCTATTCCGCAGGCTGAGATTCCCGCTGAGGTGGTTGAGGAGTAATCCGAGTCGTAGCAAGCAAGAATTGCCATCCCAATTTTGGGGTGGCAATTTTTTTATATGCCGGTGCCGTCTTCGCTGCAAGCAATTTCGAACGCATAGCGAAATGGTTGTCGGAAGGGAGAAAATGGGCGAAAAGTTTGTTCAAACGCGATTAATGGCGTAATTTTATCGGGTGTTTCGTCGTGGAAAGTTAGGCGTGCGAAACGTGGACCCAAACAGAACGATGGAGAACTTTGCAGCCATAGATTTTGAGACGGCCAATGGCTCGCGGTCGAGTGTCTGCTCGATTGGCGTGGTCATTGTGCGTGAGGGTGAGGTGGTGGATCGCTATTACAGCCTGATTCGTCCCGAGCCGGACTATTATGCCTATTTTTGCCAACGTGTGCACGGCCTTTCGCGACGCGATACGTGTAATGCACCGCGCTTCCCCGAGGTGTGGGCGGAGGTGGAGGAGCGCATCTACGGCCTGCCGCTCGTGGCCCACAATGCCCGCTTCGATGAGAGTTGTCTGCGTGCTGCCTTCGATTGCTACGACATGCGTTATCCGGGCTACACCTTCCACGATACGCTGGCCGCTTCGCGTCGCACGTTTGGAACTGCGCTCGAGAATCACCAGCTGCACACCGTGGCTGCGGCGTGTGGCTTCAACCTCGAAGATCACCACCATGCGTTGGCCGATGCCGAGGCGTGTGCGGCCATTGCCTTGAAATTGTTGTAAGTTAAACCCTGCAGAGATGGCAAGCGCGGAACGCGAAAAGCTGTGGAATAAGAACTACCTGAAGGTCTGGAGTGCCAACTTTATGATCTTCTTCTCGTTCATGCTCCTTACGCCCCTCTTGCCGCTCTACCTGGCCGATACGTTCCAGGCCGACAAGGAGATGATCGGCTTTGTCTTGTCGGGTTATACGCTTACGGCGCTTCTGATACGTCCTTTTAGCGGCTATTTCGTCGATAGCTTTCCACGACGCACGGTGCTCCTGGTGAGCTATTTCCTCTTTGCAGCCCTCTTTGCCGGATACCTGGTGGCCGGCTCGCTCCTCTTGTTTGCCATTGTGCGTACGCTGCACGGAGCACCCTTTGGGGCGGCAACGGTCTCGAATAGTACGGTGGCCATTGATGTGTTGTATCCCTCGCGTCGCGCCGAAGGTATCGGCTATTACGGCCTCTCGAACAACATCGCTACCGCCATCGGCCCGACCGTGGCCCTTATGATCTATGGCGTCTGCCAAAGCTACGACGTGCTCTTTTGGATCGCCCTTGTGGTGGCCTTCATCGGATTTTGGATCAACTCGACCCTCGACCTGAAGCCTCGCGAACGGGTGGCCGATAAGGCGCCCATGTCGCTCGATCGCTTTGTGCTGAAGAAGGGCTGGAGTGCCGGTATCTGCATGGTTGGCTTTGCCGTCTCGTATGGTCTGCTTTCAACCTATCTGGCGATTTACGGCAAGGAGGAGCTGGGCATCACGCGTGGCTCGGGCCTCTTCTTTATGTTGCTCTCGATCGGTCTGATTCTCTCGCGCCTGGTGGGCGGTCGCACGCTCCGCAAGGGATTGATCCATCAAAATGCTGCCATCGGCGTCTCGGTGGCCCTGGGTGGCTACCTGCTCTTTGCCCTCTTGCACAATCCGTGGGGATTCTACGGCGCAGCC
>JAFZFJ010000060.1 GCA_017555975.1 Alistipes sp.
ATAGAGAATGGCCACCGAGGCGGTGTATAGTTACCCGAAGGCAACTATCGACCTTTGCTTCAGTCGAGGTCGGTAAAGGTGACTTCAGGTAATTCAAGGTAACTAAAGGTTGTTAAGGGTTAGTTTATCGCTAATTAGATCTTTAGTTACCCTTAGCTACCTTTAGCTGCCTTGAGGCATCTATGGCAACCATTTGTTGCCTATAACTACCTGTCGTGTGCACGGCAAGATGCGCTATCGTTCGTGTTATGCATGTTCAACGACTGAACTACACACCTCCCGATCGCTGCCGTCACAAAGTAACAGAGTAACAAAGTAACAAAGTAACAGGGGGCATATGCCTTGTTACGTTGTTACTCTGTTACGCTGTTACGCTGTTACGCTGTGACGAAGGGGCGCCATCCAACAAAAAAAAGGTGGTCACCATCACGGCAACCACCTTCTCTGATACGAGGTGCTGGATTACTGGCCCTTAGCGGCCTTCCAAGCCTCGTTGTAGGTATTGTACTTGTCCATCATACCCTCCTCGTCGCGCAGACGGAAGCAGAGGGCCTTCAGCGACTCGAGCGTATCTACGCTGCCCGGCTGGATCTCCAGCGCCTTCTCGAAGGCGGGGATAGCCTTGCGGTAGATGGCGTTCACCGTCTCCAGGTCAGCATCGTAAGCCGACTGCGAGGTGTACTGCTTCTCGTTGATCACCTGGTTCTCCTGGTCACCCATGAGCGTGTAGAACAGACCCAGGTAGAACCAACCCTCATAGAGCTCGGGCTTGAGCTCAGCAACCTTCTGGAACGACTCCACCGACTTAGCGTAGTCCTTCAGGGCGTAGAACAGACGACCACGACCAAACCAGAGGTCAACGCTCTCGGGGTTCTCGGCCAGCTGACCATCGAGCATAGCTACGAGGTCCTGCGGGTCACCAACACCCTCCTCAGCCGTGTAGAGCTGCATCAGACCCTCCAGAATGCGCTCATTCTTCGGGAACTTCTCGATACCTGCCAGCAGCGCATCCTTAGCCTTCATCACGTTGGCCTTGTCAGCGTCCTTCTGACCATAGTAGCAGTGGAAGAGGTAGTAGTAGATGTTACCCTCCTCATCAGCAAAGCCCATAGCCAGCGCGTCCTCCAGGTGCTTAGCACCCTTCACGAACGACTCGGGGTGCGTAGCACCATCCATCGTGCGGAGGTAACCGGCATAGTATACCAGCGTACCATCGGGCTGGTTGCCCATCACCGGCTCAGCCAGGATCTGGTGAGCAGCCAGGTAGCCGTCAGCAGCGTCTGCATAGCGGGCAGCGTCGAGCGACGTGTTACCCACCTGCGAGTAGTAGTTAGCCAGCTGCTGCAGACCCTCCTTCACCTTCTCGGCCTGCTTCGGGTCGATCTCCAGGGCCTTCTTGTAGGCAGCTACAGCCACCTCACCGGCACCCTCATAAACGGCCTGCTTCTCGGTCCAGGTAGCCACCTTGCCGCCCTGCAGATAAACCGTTACGTAGGGATACTCCCAAGCCTCGTACGTTACACCGGCCATCGTAGCCTCGCCAATCGACTGGGGCTCACCTGCCGTCATCTTCACCATCATGGCCTCCATGCCCACGAAGATATCCTTCGTCGGAGCTACAGCAGCCTCGTAGTAGACCTTACCGCGGTTCATCCACGTAGCGGCCTTCACCTGCTTCTTTGCATCGACAATGTCAGCGTCGCTCTTCTGGAGCTTAGCCACGATAGCCGACTTGTTCACCTTCTGTGCCTCAGCGGCCGGTACGGCCAGCAGCACGGCAGCCAAAACTGCCAAAATCATTCTTTTCATCGTTGTATGAATTTAAGGTTTTGTGTTTGTTTACTCTTCAGTTTGGGTCGGAGCCTCCACGGCGGGGCTCTCTACGGCGGGCGTTGCCTCCTGAGTTGCCTCCACAGCTACCTCAGCCTCCTCCTCGTCGTTCTTCGGCACTACGACAACCGATGCGATCGAATCACCCTCGCGGAGGTTGATGACCTTCACACCCTGCGTAGCACGACCTGCCAGACGAATCTGGTCAACAGCCGTACGAATCACCACACCCGAGCGGTTGATCACCATCAGGTCGTTCTCGTCGTTCACCGCCTGGATCGATACCAGCTTACCGGTCTTCTCCGTCACGTTGATCGTCTTCACACCCTTACCGCCACGGTTCGTGATGCGGTACTCATCGAGGTCGGTACGCTTACCGAAGCCGTTCTCGCTCACCACGAGTACATCCTTCTTATCCTCGGGCTCGATGGCAATCATGCCTACCACCTCGTCGTCGTCCTCGATCGAGATACCACGCACACCGGCACCTACGCGGCCAATGGCACGTACGGTCTGCTCGTTGAAGCGGATGGCCTTACCCTCACGGGCTGCGATCAGCAGCTCGGCATTGCCGCTCGTGATCGTTGCGTCGAGCAGCTCATCACCCTCACGCACCACGATGGCGTTGATACCGTTCTGACGCGGACGCGAGTACTCCTTGACCTTCGTCTTCTTGATCGTACCACGACGCGTGCACATCACGATGTAGTAGTTCTCCTGGAACTCCTCATCCTGCAGCTTCTCGACATTGAGGTAAGCACGTACCTTGTCGTTCTGGGCAATCTGGATGACGTTCTGGATGGCTCTTCCCTTAGAAGAACGTGTTCCCTCGGGAATTTCGTATACCTTGAGCCAATAACATCTACCCTGCTCGGTGAAGAAGAGCATCGTATTGTGCATCTTGGCCACATAGATGTGCTCGATGAAGTCGGCATCGCGCGTAGCGCTACCCTTCACACCGATACCGCCACGGTTCTGTGCGCGATACTCGGCCAGCGGCGTGCGCTTGATGTAGCCCATGTGCGAAATGGTGATCACCATATCCTCGTTGGCGTAGAAGTCCTCGGGGTTGAACTCCTCGGCGGCATAGACGATCTCCGTGCGGCGCTCGTCGCCATACTTCTCCTTGATCTCCAAGAGCTCGTTCTTGACCACCTCCAGCTGCAACGCCTCGCTCGCGAGGATGTCGGTCATGCGCTGGATGAAGGCAATCAGCTCGTCACGCTCGGCGATGAGCTTGCCGTGCTCGAGACCCGTCAGGGCACGCAGGCGCATCTCGATGATGGCCGAAACCTGAATCTCGTCCAGACCAAAGCGCTCCATCATGCGCTGCTTGGCCTCATCGGGCGTACGCGACGAACGGATGATGTGTACAATCTCGTCGATGTTGTCCTGCGCCACCAACAGACCCTGTACGATGTGCAGACGCTCCTCGGCCTTGCGCTTGTCGTACTGCGTGCGACGTACCACCACGTCGTGACGGTGGTTCACGAAGTGCATCACCAGGTCACGCATCGGCAACAGCTGCGGACGACCCTTTACGAGGGCAATGTTGTTCACGGCAAACGAGGTCTGCAGCGGCGTATTCTTGTAGAGGTTGTTGAGCACCACGCTCGCCATGGCATCCTGCTTGACGATGATCACGATGCGCAGACCCGTGCGGTCCGACTCATCGTTGATGTACGAAATACCCTCCAGCTTCTTCTCGTTGATCATGTCGGCGATCTTCTTGATCATCTCCGCCTTGTTGACCATGTAGGGAATCTCCGTCACAACGATGCACTCACGACCTGCAGGCGTGGTCTCGATCTCGGTCTTGGCACGCATCACCACGCGACCACGACCCGTCAGCATCGCCTCCTTCACACCCTCGTAGCCATAGATCTGAGCACCGGTCGGGAAGTCAGGAGCCTTGATGTACTGGAGCATATCCTCGCCCGTGATCTCCGGGTTGTCGATATAGGCGCAGCAGGCATCCACCACCTCCGAGAGGTTGTGCGGAGCCATGTTCGTCGCCATACCTACAGCAATACCGCTCGCACCGTTCACGATCAAGAGCGGAATCTTCGTCGGGAGCACCGTAGGCTCGTGCAACGTATCGTCGAAGTTGAGCGTCCAGTCGATCGTATCCTTGTCGATATCGGCCATCACCTCGTCCGTGATCTTGCGCATACGGGCCTCCGTATAACGCATAGCAGCCGCCGAGTCACCGTCCATCGAACCGAAGTTACCCTGACCCTCTACGAGCGGATAACGCATGGCCCACTCCTGAGCCAGACGTACCATCGCCTCATAAACCGACGAGTCGCCGTGGGGGTGGAACTTACCGAGCACGTCACCCACGATACGGGCCGACTTACGCGTCGGCTTGTCGTGCGTCAGACCCAGCTCGGCCGACATATCGTACAAAATACGGCGGTGTACGGGTTTCATACCGTCACGCACGTCGGGCAGAGCACGCGACACGATCACCGACATCGAGTAGTCGATGTAGGCAGCCTTCATCTGCTCTTCGATATTGACCGGCACAATGCGACCGCCCACGCCCTCCTTCTTTTCTTCTTCGTTAATCATTCTTATGTTTGGTTTATTTGCTAGTTCACAGGTTAATTAACGTACAAAAATAGGCTTTATTTTTCGTTTTCGCAATTTTTCGCACCCCATTTCGCTCACGCGCGCGAGAAATTTTCGTTCTACG
>JAFZFJ010000061.1 GCA_017555975.1 Alistipes sp.
AAAAGGCGGTCAGCCTTGAATCAACCAACCGCCTTATCGTTTGAAGGGAACTTCACCCTTTCACCTTCCGGCCACTACTCGACAACCACATAGGAGGCGGCACGGCCGTTGGGATAGACTCCGTCGATCGAGCGAACCTTGCCCGTGAGCTTCTTCAGGTCCGACAACGCATAGACGGCGCGATCGTTGATGTGGGTAATCACGAATCCCTCCTTGACGCGGGCACGGGCCAAAAGTCCGTCTGCCTTGATGCCGGTCACCTGTACACCGCCTCGGATATCGAGCTCTCGGCACAGTTTCTCGCTGGCATCCACGAACTTACCGCCGAGCGTTTCGCTTACGTCGATATCCTCTTTCGTGAGCAATTCTGTTTTACCGGCCTTATTACGCAACGTAACCTCAAAAAGTTTCACTTTTCCGTCTCTTTTTGCCGAAATTTTCACCTGATCGTTGGGGCTGTGGCGTGCAATACGTTCGCGGAGGGTTGCCTCGTCATTGATTGCAACACCATCGATGTGGGTCAGGATGTCACCCTTGCGGATACCTGCCTCCGAGGCGGCACCACCCTCCTCTACCGAAGCTACATAGACACCACCGATCTCCTTGATACCGGTCTCCTCGCCCTTCTGGTCGATGAACTGCTGATTAATCACCTGGAAACCAATACCGAGGAGGGCACGCTGCACCACACCATACTGCTTCAGGTCAACCACCACCTTCTTCACGATAGCCTCCGGCACAGCAAACGAATAGCCGATATAGCTGCCCGTCTGCGACTGAATCAGGGTATTGATACCCACCAACTCACCACGCGTATTGACCAGCGCACCACCCGAATTACCGGGATTCACCGCAGCATCGGTCTGGATGAAGGATTCGATCGAGAACTCCTCCGGATCGTTCGAGAGTGCACCCAGAGCTCGGGCCTTGGCACTCACGATACCGGCCGTGATGGTCGACTGCAGGTTGTAGGGCGAGCCGATAGCCAGCACCCACTCACCCAGGCGCAGCGCATCCGACGAGCCGAAGGGAAGGGTCGGAAGGCCCTGCTCGTCGATCTTCAAGAGGGCAATATCTGTGGCCGAATCCTTGCCGATAAGTTCAGCATCGTACGTTCTGCCATCGTTGAGCTTCACGCGAAGTTTCGTGGCACCATCAACCACGTGGTTGTTGGTCACAATGTAGCCATCCTCCGAGATGATGACACCCGAGCCACCGGCACGGCGCTCCTGGTACTGCGGTTCGGACTGACCGCGACGGCCATAGTTCTGCGGAATGCCGAAGAACTCGAGGAAGGGGTCATAGCCATACTGACCACGCGAGGGCATCGCAACACGCTGCACGGCTTCGATATTCACGACAGCCTTAACGGCATTCTCGGCGGCATACGTGAGGTCGGGATATTTCGACTCCTCGAAGGCCGTAAAGTGGCTTCCGAGTTGCGTTTCGTGCTCGGTTGAGGTGGTGATATACTCCACTTTCGAGGGCATCTGCTGATTCACATACCAAGCCGACACACCTCCGGCAACGGCTGCCAAAGCCGCAACGCCCAAAATCATCATTACTTTTCTCATCACTTTTCCGTTTTTATGGTTATTTCATGGCGGAAAATTGCTTCATAGGCACACGTTGTAAAGGTTTTTCGATGAACAAAACGCAACAAACGGAGCAAATCGTATGCAAAGATTGAAAAAAAGTTGAAAGTTCAAAGTTGAAAGTTGAAAATTAGTTAGCGCAACAAAAAGGGAGATAGCCACCGGAAAGGCAATCTCCCATATTTTTTGTTGAGCGGATGAAAGCACGAAAAAACTCTCAACTTTCAACTCTCAACTTTCAACTCTCAACTTTCAACTTGCTACTACAGGCCCAGCGCGTTCTTAATCTCGTCGATCATATCGAGCTTCTCCCAACCAAAGAACTCCACCTCACGCTCTACCAGCTGGCCACCCTCGTAGAAGGTCTCCACCTTCGTGTAGGGGCGGTTGCCGAAGTGACCGTACGAAGCGGTAGCCTCGAAGATCGGGTTCTTCAGACCGAAGCGACGCACAATGGCATGGGGACGCAGGTCGAAGAGCGAAGCGATGCGGCGGGCAATCTCACCATCGGTAAGGGCTGCCAGCGCGGGATTCTTTGTGCCGTGGGTATCGACAAAGACCGAGAGGGGCTCGGCAATACCGATGGCATACGAGAGCTCTACGAGCACCTCATCGGCAACACCTGCAGCCACCATGTTCTTGGCGATGTGGCGAGCAGCGTAAGCAGCCGAACGGTCCACCTTCGACGAGTCCTTACCCGAGAAGGCACCACCACCGTGGGCACCGCGACCACCGTAGGTGTCGACAATAATCTTGCGACCGGTCAGACCCGTATCACCGTGCGGGCCACCAATAACGAACTTACCCGTGGGGTTCACGTGCAGGATATACTCCTCGCCAATGAGCTCCGAGAGCTTGTCGTTGGCACGCTCCAGACGCGCCTTGACACGCGGGATGAGGATCGTGCGTACATCCTCGCGGATCTGGGCCTGCATCTGCTGCTCGGCCTCCTTCTCGCTCAGCGTAGCCGAGGGGAGGATAAACTCATCGTGCTGGGTCGAAACCACAATCGTATGCACACGCAGGGGCTGACGCGTAGCCTCATCGTACTCGATGGTCACCTGCGACTTCGAGTCGGGGCGCAGGTAGGTCATCACCTGACCCTCGCGACGAATGTCGGCCAGCTCCTTCAAAATTACATGCGAGAGAATCAGCGTTGCGGGCATCAGCTCGCGGGTCTCGTTGCAGGCATAACCAAACATGATACCCTGATCACCGGCACCCTGCTCCTCCTCCTTCTCGCGGGCTACGCCCTGGTTGATATCCGACGACTGCTCGTGGATGGCCGAGAGAATGCCACACGAGTTGCAGTCGAACTGGTACTCGCTCTTCGTGTAGCCAATTTTCTTAATCACACGGCGAGCAACCTGCTGTACATCGACCGTAGCCTCGGCACGTACCTCACCGGCAACAACAACCAGACCCGTCGTGCAGAGGGTCTCGCAAGCCACCTTGGCCGTGGCATCGTGGCGCAGAAATTCGTCAAGAATAGCGTCAGAAATCTGATCCGACACCTTATCGGGATGTCCTTCCGAAACGGACTCCGAAGTAAACAAAAAACCCATATATACGTTGTTTAATTATTAACGGTATAAATGGGAAAGATAAGGCTGAATAATAAAAAGTGCTGTTTTAGCGATTTTTTATTGTGGTTGCAATCAGTCCAAATCCTTCCACATCGAGGCGCAAAATTACATGATTTTCTGCAAACTGCAAAATTTTAGGCCGATTTCTTTACGGAGCGTTGTAACACGCCTCGATGTGCAAGAGTATTCCAGACCTCCCCCTAAATCCCCCTCCCCTGGAGGGGGACTTTTCTTTTAAAGGTTGCTAAAGGTTACTAATAGGTAACTAAGGGTACTTCTCCCTTAGTTACCTTTAGCCCGCTTATTGTTTCTCCTTTCTGCCGTTTTTTTTACCTCGTTTGCGAAAAATTCCACCTACGGAAAGCCCTTTTTTACTAAATTTGCAAAGATCTTATAACCTAAACATTATTTATCCATGAAATTTCGATTTTTGGCCTTCGTTGCCGTCATGGCGCTCTTCGGCTCGTGTAACCAACCCGCCCAATGGGTATCACTCTTCAACGGTGTGGACCTCTCCGGTTGGCACGTCGAGTGCCGCGAACAGGATCGCGCCAAAACCTATTGGCAGGTCGAGGACAGCACGATTCTCTGCAATTCACTCGGCGACAAAGACCACCACTACGTTTGGCTCGTCTCGGACAAGGAGTACGAGGATTTTATCCTCACGTTCCGCTTCCAAGCCTACCGCGAATCGACCGGCAACAGCGGTGTACAGTTCCGCAGCCACTACGACCAGGCATTGGACGGAGGTTGGCTCAACGGCCCGCAGATCGACATCCACCCCAAAGAGCCAAAAACGTGGCGCACAGGACTGCTCTACGACGAGACCTACGAAGTGCAACGCTGGCTCTATCCGGCACGCCAAAATTGGAGTATTCCCGACGAGTATGCCCCCGCAGAGCACTTCTTCAAATTCGCGGATGAGGGTGACGGCTGGAACGAAATGGTGATCATCTGCCGTGGCACGCACATCAAAACCATCGTCAATGGCATCACGCGCACCGATTGGAACGGTGAGGGCATCCTCGACGATGTGGAGCACCTCCGTCGCGGATCGGGCACCAAAGGTCATCTGGCCCTGCAACTTCACCGCCACGACGAGCTGAAGATTCGATATAAGGATATTATGATCAAAGAATTATAGCTGTTATGAAACGTCTGTTTTTTATCTTTTCGATCCTTGCCGTTGCAGGCGGCATGTGGCGTTGTACGTCGAACAAGGCCGAGGAGGTCAAGCTCCGCGTACACATTATCGGCGACTCGACGATGGCCGACTATGTCGAAAACACGACCCGCACACGCGGCTGGGGCGAGATGTTGCAAGAGTTCTTCACGCCCGACGTAAAGGTCATCAACTACGCCCGAGGCGGTCGCAGTTCGCGCTCGTTCTACAAGGAGGGACGTTGGCAGTGGGTACTCGACAGCATCCAAACGGGTGACTATGTGCTGATTCAGTTTGCCCACAACGACGAGAAAGAGGATGGCAAGGATGGTGCTGATGACCGAGGAACAGCACCGTGGACGACCTACAAAAGCTACCTGGAACGCTATGTGGACGAGAGCCGTGCGCTGGGGGCTACCCCCGTATTCGTGACCCCGATCATCCGACGCTACTTCACCGAGGATGGGACGATCAGCCCCAAGGGATGCCACGATTTGAGCACCTTCCCCGATGATTCGACGCTCAACTATGTGCGTGTCATGAAACGTGTAGCCCGCGACAAGCAGGTGCAGGTGGTCGATATGACCGCTCTGACGAAGCAATATGCCGAGGCATTGGGGGCTGAGAAGACCATCAAGTGCATCTATGTCCCGACCGACGGTACGCATACACAGGCCACCGGTGCAGCTTGCTATGCCCGGCTGGCTGTCGAGGGGTTGATTGACCAAGGGATCCTCAGCGACTACCTCCGTGCCGATATTCCGCTGGTACTGAACCCCACAGCGCTGCACTATCACACGCTCTTTGCCGGTGAAAGGGGGGTTGTATGCTTCGATCTTGCGGGCATCAACCTGGCCCCCGAAGCGGGAGAGCTGACCCTCGAAGCACCCCAAGGGATGCTCTTGGCCGACTCGCCCGATGGTGAGCCGATGCCGAAACTGAGCTTTCCGTACGAGGAGGGCAAGCTGTGGAACAAATGTTTCTACCTCCACTACACCCCCACCGAAAGCGGTACGGTCGAGGAGGAGGTTATTATCCGCTGGGGCAAGGAGTCGCGTCGTCTGCCCGTCTATGCCGAGGTGCAGGAGGTCGTAGAGCGCACCCCGCTGAAGCTCACCCCCACGGAATACACCCTGCGTGAATTGGTGGAGAAGCCGCAAGGTGTCACCCGCGAGGGTGGCGTATGGGAGGCCGAAATCGACGAGGTGCAGAAGCGTTATGTGGAGTTGATCATCCCGCGCGCGGAGCAGACCCGACTACTGCGTAACATCTCCTTCTCGATCGAGGGTGAGGTCGCCTTCCGCGTGGCGTGTGCCTACGGCAAGGATTTCTATCCGCGCACCGATCTGGGCGAGGAGCAGCAGGCCGTAAAGGGCGTGCGCAAGATCAGTTACCCGATCGACGTGACGATCCATGCCGGTCAGCAGCTGCATATCCGACTCTTCCCGTGGTCCACGACCGAAAGCCGCAACCTGCACTTCAAACTCTCGGATTGGCAGATTGACGGCGTGACCTTGCAATAAACCCAAACAACCATAAAAAGCTCCAATTCGTAAGCCTTTCGGGGCTGGGGCAACTGGGGCAACTGAGGCGACTGAAAGAGAACCGTCATCCTGAGGGAGAAACGACCGAAGGATCTCTGCTCAAGCTCACTGACACGATAGAGATTCTTCGGGCAAGCCCTCAGAGTGACGACGCTATCAGCAGGCTCAGTGGCCGCAGTAGGCTCAGCAGGCTCAGTTCCCATATTTTTTACTCAATTTGTACTATATTACCGATTTTTTCATATCTTTGTGCCACAAACCAAACATCAAAGCTATGAAAAACTATGTTAAGATGGGTCTGGTAGCTCTCTTTGCTCTCGTTGCCACGACCACCTTTGCCCAGTCGGCAGCCGACAAGATTGTGGGCGTTTATCAGGTAGAGGAGGAGGGTCGCCAGTCGAAGGTGCGCTTCACGAAGTGTGCTGATGGCTCGTACCAGGGTCAGATCATCTGGCTCTCGGAGCCCAACAACGCCGATGGCTCGCGCAAGCTGGACGCCAACAACCCCGACCCCGCCAAGCGCAACACCCCGGCCGATCAGGTGGTGATCGTCTACGGCATTCGCTACGACGCTGCAAAGCAGGTCTGGGGCGGTGGTAAGGTCTACAAGCCCATCAACGGCAAGATCTACAAGGTGGAGTGCTCGTTCGATGACGAGAAGACCCTCCGCGTAAAGGGTTCGCTCGGTCCCATCTCGCTCTCGCGCTACTGGAAGAAGATTGAGTAAGATGGCGTTAGCCGCTAAAAAAAGGTTGTCCAAAATCACACGGGCGACCTTTTTTTTATAACTTTGTGCCCATGAACACCTTTATCGAAATACTGCGTCGTTGGACCCTGCCGATTGCCATGGTAGCGGGTGCTGCGGCCTACTTTATCTTTACGGCCATTCCGTGGCCCGATGGCACCTATCGTCTGGCCGAGGAGGTTGTTGGCTTCGTACAGCCTACCCTGCTCTTCCTGATGCTCTTCCTCTCCTTCTGCAAAATCCGATTGAGCGATTTGAGCTTCAAGCGCTGGTATTGGTGGCTGCTCCTGATTCAGCTGTCACTCTTTGCCCTCTTTGCCGGCATCCTGCTCCTGATGCCCGACCATCCGTCGCGCATCCTCGTCGAGAGTGCGATGCTCTGCTTCCTCTGCCCCACGGCAGCGGCAGCGGTGGTCTTCACCGTGAAGCTGGGAGGTAGTGCCGCATCGGTGACGACCTACACGCTGTTAATCAACTTCGTGGTTGCAGTGCTTGCGCCCCTGGTCTTGCCCCTCGTACATCCGCAGGAGGGCGTCTCGTTCCTACCCGCCTTCTGGACCATCAGCAACCGCATCTTCCCGGTGTTGATTCTGCCCCTCTTTGCAGCTGTTGGTGTAAAGAAGCTCCTGCCCAAGTTCCATCGTCTCTGCGCCGAGTCGAAGGATGCAGCCTTCTACCTCTGGGTGTGCACGCTGACGCTGGCTATCGTCGTGACGACCAAGAGTTTGGTACACGACCAGTCGCCCGTAATCTACCAGGTACTCATCGCCCTGATTGCCCTCGCAGGGTGTGTATTCCAGTTCTGGATCGGTCGCAAGATCGGTGTGCGTTACGGTGAGCAGGTGGTCGGTGGTCAGGCCCTGGGTCAGAAGAACAACGTCTTCATCATCTGGCTCGGCTACACCTTCCTCTCGCCCATCACGGCCCTTTCGGGCGGATTCTTCGCCATCTGGCAGAATGTGGTGAACAGCTACCTACTCTATAAAAAGGAGCGTAAAGAGGCCCAAATAGGGGCTGAAAGTCAAAAATAATCGCTATCTTTAGCGAATAAACAAGCGAACCATGAACTACTTCCTTTCGCGCAACTACCGCACCCTGAACCAGGCCGGTAACAAGGCTAAGACCGACATCGAGGCGGCGCTGACCGAGCTCGGTTTTCGTTCAGCCGGATTGGCACAGAGCACCCACAAGAACGCCGTGCTGCACTTCCTCTACAACATCGGAAGCGTACTGAAGGCCCCCTTCACGCTCCGCAAGGGCGACATCCTGGTGATCCAGTATCCGCTCAAGAAGTGGTTTGCACTCTCCTGCAAGCTGGCCCACCTGCGTGGGGCACGGGTCATCACGGTGATCCACGACCTGGGTAGTTTCCGTCGTAAGGCGCTCACCATTCCGCAGGAGATTGCGCGACTGAGCAACGCCGACTACATCATTGCCCACAACGCCAAGATGCGCCAGTGGCTCGAGGAGCATGGTCTACAGCGTCCGATCGGTGAGTTGGGAATCTTCGACTACCGCTCCACCACGGAGGCTCAACCCGCTACGGAGGTGAAGCGTCCCTATCGTCTGCTCTATGCCGGCGCGTTGGCCCCAATCAAGAATGCCTTCCTCTACGAGATCGGCGCACACATCCACAACTACCGTTTCAACCTCTACGGCAACGGTTTCAAGGTCGAGGAGGCGAAGGGTTCGGAGCACTTCAACTACATCGGTTTTGTCCCCTCGGATCAGCTCATTGCCACCGCACAAGGCGATTTCGGTCTGGTGTGGGATGGACACTCGCTGGATGGTTGCATGGGCGACCTGGGTGAGTATCTGCAGTACAACAACCCCCACAAGACGTCGCTCTACCTGCGTTGCGGACTGCCGATCATCATCTGGAAGCGTGCAGCGCTGGCCTCTTTTGTCGAGGAGCACCAGGTGGGTCTGACCATCGATTCGCTGCGTGAGTTGGACGAGCGTCTCGGCTCGCTCAGCGAGGAGGAGTACTACGCAATGCGCCAACGAGTAGCTACGGTCAGCCAACGCATCGCCGAGGGTCGCTATGTTCAGGAAGCCGTGAAGCAAGCGATGGAGACGCTGAAAGACTAAAAGGCGAAAAAGGCGAAAAAGGCGAAAAAGGCGGAAAGGGAAAACCCCTTTACGCCCTTTACGCCCTTTATGCCCTTATAAAACACGAAGCCCCGAAGTGAATTCGGGGCTTTCTTATTTATAAGGCTGAAAACTACTTGCCGAGGAGCTTCTTCACCTCCGCAGCTACGGTCGCACCGTTGTAGCCGAACTTCTCATCCAGCACCTTGTAGGGGGCCGAATAGCCGAAGTGGTCGAGGCCGTGGATGTAGCCATGCTCACCTACCAGACCCAGCAGGTTTACCGGAAGACCCGACGTCATACCGTAGCGGGGCAGGCCTGCGGGCAGGACGCTCTCCTGGTACGAACGGGGCTGATCGCGGAACAGGCCCTCGCTCGGCACGTTCACCACGCGCACGGCGATACCCTCCTCAGCCAGCTTCTCGGCACCCTCCACGAGGGTCGAAACCTCCGAACCGGTAGCCACCAGTACGGCAGCGGGCTTCGCAGCATCCATCACCACGTAACCACCCTTAGCAATCTGCAGGGCCTCCTCACGACGCTGCTTGCCGAGCGTCGGCAGGGTCTTGATATTCTGACGCGACAGGATCAGCGCTACGGGACGCTGCTCCTCGAGGGCGAGCTTCCAAGCCGTCACGGTCTCCTCACCGTCACCCGGACGCAGCACCACCATCGAACGCTCACCGTGGTGGTTCTT
>JAFZFJ010000062.1 GCA_017555975.1 Alistipes sp.
AAAGCGTGCCAAGATGGCGCGCTTTTTCCGTTCGTGGAGGTGGCGGATTTAGCCGCCACTTATATTTACAATCCCTCCAAACCTCCCTTTGATAAGGGAGACTTCGTTTGACACAAAACATAGCAGACCGATAGGGACGCGCTTCTGTTGTTTTGTGGAGGTGGCGGAGATTCCTAAACCCACCTTGCGTGTTCGCTCTTAGTCCTCTTGTTGTCTTAAAAACAAGCCGCACAACGTTGTTTCGTTGTGCGGCGTTCTGTTATTTGCGATCCAGGAACTGAATCATCTGCATCATGTTATCGATGTAGGTGCGAACCGAAATCACCTGGACGGGTTTTTCTGCCGTATAGGGAGAGGTGTCGTACTCATCGCCTACGTAGGTCGACGTAAACTCGCGCGTGGTGCTGGGCGTCGTATCCGTGCAGGGCTTGTAGGGATTCGACGTCTGCTGTTGCAGGGTCAGCCAATAACCCTCCTCGGTCAGCTCGCTGATGAGTTTGCGCATGCGCTCCTCGGTGGGCTTCTGGATGGGGATGCCCCAAGCCGGGCGTACGCGCGTGTAGTATTTCTTTAACGGTACTAAGCCCATATTCAGGAAGGGCGACTCTTTAGCCAACTCCTCCTTCGGGAGCTGCTTGACGGCCTCATAAGCCTCGCGTAATACCTTGGGGTTAACGCTCGTAAATGATCCGTAATGGGCGAGCGTGCCCTCGGGATTTTGGTCGTAGAAATAGCGGCCGTTATAGACATTCGTACCTTCACGGTGAACGAACTGCGGTTCGCCCGTCTCGGGATGGATGAAGCGTGCAGCCACAAAACTGCCCGAACCCGGCTCAAAACGACGACGTGCCGCATAACCGCCACGCTCGATCATCTCTTCGGGTAGAGCCAGCGTCTCGAGATAGTCGATTGCGGCAGGAATGCCAATCAGGAAACGCGAGTCGGCCGTCAACTTGTAGTACTCAATCAGGCGATAGATCATGTCGGCCGTGGTGCTGGTGTTGATGGCGCACGGTTCGTATGAACGCGCATGGGCGGGCTTGAGATCCTCGACCGTGTATTGGTCGGCCCAACCGGCATAGGGTGCACCTTGCTGCAGGGTGGGGATCAGATACATTGCGCGCAGAATGGGCTCTTTGAGATTTTGCATGCCGAGCGCCTGGTAGCACTGCGTCAGGAACTCGATAACGCCCGGAATAACATCGTCATTGAGGGTGATGAATGACGAGTAGTCGGCGCGCCCCTGGAACGGGTGGTCATAACGCAGGGGATAGCGCTGCGGCCAACCGCCAATCGGATATTGGCTCTCTAAAACAAAATTAATCACCTTCTCCAACGCGGGACGATAGGTCGGATCGTTCTTCTCAACATACATGCGCAACAGGAACGAGGCGGCTTCCATCGTGCCACCATCGTCGTAGGTAGCATTGCCGTAGTAGTGTTGGAACTCCTCCAAGCGCCAACCGGCCTTGCCGACCGTCGAATACCACTCCTTGAGCGAATTCTCACCGGCGAAATCAAATACATAGTTCCATCCGCCACAGGGCAGCTGACCCCAAATCAGGGCGTTTGCAACACGCTTGGCTTGGTCGTAATAATATTCGTCGCCCGTACAGTGGTAGGCGTCGAGCAACAAATGACCTACCGAAGGGGTCCCAGGAGGCTGAATCCAGACCATGGTGCGTTTAGCCTCCATCTCGCCCCATTGGCGCGAGAAGTCGGGTAGGTAGTTCCATACAAAGCCGCCGTTGTAGCTCACCTTCTCCATCATGAACTCCGTGGCACGACGCATGGCTTTGCGCACCTCCTCATCGGGCGATTGTTTTGCTTTGGCCGATGAGGTGAGGATTAAACCAAACATTGCGATAAGTGTAAGAGCCGATCGAAACAGCAATTTTCTCATCATTATAGGTTTTAAGTTGGTGTGTAATTAGGTTATTTATGTAAATATAGGCATAATTCTTAAAATATCGATGCTTGCACTCGATAAAATTCGTCAAAAAAGGTGAATTGTCGAAAATTAGTGGCGAAACAGAAATTTTATTGCGCCTTTAGGCGAAAAAACCTATCTTTGTACTTTAGAAACACCAAAATCCAACCACGATATGACAAAGAAAATCTTATTGCTTGGCTCGGGTGAGCTGGGAAAGGAGTTCGTTATTGCCGCACAGCGTCTCGGTCAAACCGTTATTGCGTGCGATAAATATGCCGGTGCTCCGGCGATGCAGGTAGCCGATGCATTCGAGGTCTTCGACATGCTCGATGGCGAGGCGCTGGAGGCTGCCGTGAAGAAGCATCAGCCCGATCTGATCGTGCCCGAAATTGAGGCGATCCGCACCGAGCGTTTGTATGATTTTGAGCAGGAGGGTATTCAGGTGGTGCCGAGTGCCCGTGCCGTAAACTATACGATGAATCGCAAGGCCATCCGCGATCTGGCCGCCAAAGAGTTGGGTCTGAAGACCGCGAAATATTTCTACGCCAAATCGTTCGAGGAGCTCAAGGAGGCTGCTGCGAAGATTGGTTTCCCGTGCGTTGTAAAGCCTCTGATGTCATCGTCGGGTAAGGGTCAGTCGGTGGTTCGCTCGGAGGCTGACCTGGAGCATGCCTGGACCTATGGCTGCGAGGGTTCGCGTGGCGATATCATGGAGCTGATCATTGAGGAGTTCATCTCGTTCGATAGCGAGATTACGCTGTTGACCGTGACGCAGCAGAACGGTCCTACGCTCTTCTGTCCGCCGATTGGCCACGTACAGATCAGTGGCGATTACCGCGAGAGTTTCCAGATGGCTCCGATTTCGGAGGAACATCTGAAGGAGGCACAGCGCATGGCTGCCGCCGTGACGGAGGCGTTGACCGGTGCCGGTATCTGGGGTGTGGAGTTCTTCCTCAGCCACGAAAACGGTGTCTACTTCTCGGAGCTTTCACCCCGTCCCCACGATACGGGTATGGTGACGCTGGCCGGTACGCAGAACCTGAGCGAGTTCGAGTTGCATGCACGCGCCGTATTGGGTCTGCCGATCCCGGAGATCACCTTTGAGCGCATTGGTGCTTCGGCCGTAATCCTGGCCGACGAGGCCTCGGAGACCGCTCCCGAGTATGAGGGCATGGAGGAGGCTGTTGCGATGGATGCGCGCAACGATATTCGCATCTTTGGCAAACCCTCGGCGCGCAAGAATCGCCGCATGGGTGTTGTGGTGGGCTATGCCCCGCACGGTACGAGCCTCGATGGGTTGCGTGAGCGCGTGAAGGCTGCTGCCGCTAAGGTGAAGGTGGTGTGTAAGTAAACCATACTTCGATACATAACGAAAAAGGAGAGCCGTAAAGCTCTCCTTTTTCGTTATGCAGTGTGGGACTACTTCGTGCCGTAGGCGGCCTTTACGTTGTCCGTAGCCTTCTTGAGCAGCTCCTCGGGGCAGCAGAGCGTAATGCGGATATATCCGTTACCCTCCGAACCGAAGATACCACCCGGCGTGAGGAATACGTCGGTCTTCTCCATGACCTCGTCCGAGAACGAGAAGCTGTCGCCCTCGTATCCCTCGGGCAGCTCGGCCCAAATAAAGAGACCGGCCTGGTCTTGCGGTAGCGGCAACCGAGCGTATCGAGCAACTCGTATGCCTGACGCTCACGACCGTAGTAGATGGCGTTCAACTCCTCAAACCACTCCTCACCAAGGGCTAAAGCGGTATCGGCAGCAGCCTGAATGGGGTAGAACATACCCGAGTCCATATTCGACTTAAAGGTCAGGATCGAGTCGATCCACTCCTTCTTGCCGACAACAACACCTACACGCCAGCCGGCCATCGAGTGGCCCTTCGAGAGCGAATTCATCTCGAGTGCAACCTCGCGTGCGCCTTCGACCTCCATGATCGAGATCGGAGCCTCGGCGTTGCGGATAAAGCTATAGGGATTGTCGTGTACGATCAGGATGTTATGCTTTTTACCGAAGGCAATGATCTGCTCGAAAAGCTCCATCGAAGGGGTTTGACCCGTCGGCATGTTGGGGTAGTTTACGAGCATCATCTTGACACCCTCCAAACCGGCAGCCTCGATGGCCTCGAAGTCGGGGTAGAAGTTCGTATGCTTGATCAGTGCA
>JAFZFJ010000063.1 GCA_017555975.1 Alistipes sp.
CCATTTGTCGAGACCGTTGGTCTGGCAGTGGATGGCACGCCGATGCGCATCACGAGCGTCTCGGGCGGCTTCCCCGCTTCGCAGACCTTCCTCGAGGTGAAGGCTCTCGAAACAGCCATGGCCATCGAGAATGGCGCCGATGAGATCGACATCGTGCTGAATGTGGGCAAGATGCTGACGGGTGGCTACGACGAGGCAGCTGCCGAGGTGGAGGTCTTGGTTGGCGAGTGTGGCGATGATGTGGTACTGAATGTAATCATCGAGTCGGGTGCACTCAAGACGCCCGAGCTGATCCGCAAGGCATCGCTCCTCTCGATGTTTGCCGGCGCCGACTTCGTGAAGACCTCGACCGGTAAGATCGATGTGGCAGCTACGCCCGAGGCCGCTGTAGTGATGTGCCAGGCAATCCGCGACTACTATGAGAAGACGGGCAAGAAGATCGGCTTCAAGGCAGCCGGCGGTGTTCGTTCGGCTGAGGATGCAGCCCTCTACTACACGATCGTGGAGGAGGTGCTCGGCGCCGAGTGGCTCACGCCCGAGCTCTTCCGCATCGGTGCTTCGTCGGTGGCCAATGCCCTGCTGACGGCAATCGAAGGTTCGCCCGTGAAATACTACTAAGATCTGCACGAAGAGCTATCGCATTTCGATAAGCAAGATGAGTGGCATCCGAATCGGGTGTCACTCTTTTTTTGAACGAGCTGCACCCCGTTATCTAAATTATAATTTGTATATTTGCGTAGAAAGATCATAAAAAGACAGCGAGATGAAACCTCTTTTTAGTACAATTGTTGCAGGTGTGATGCTGATGATCGCCACTCCCGCTGCTGCACAGTTCACGATCGACGCCGTGAAGACGCAGCCCAAAAAGCAGATACAGAATCAGATGTCGTTCCGCGACACGATGAAGCAGACCTCGGCCGATGCCGAATTCTTCTCGCTCGCTCGCCATAAGGCGGAGCGTGCCGCTATCCGCAAGGAGCGCAACACGCTCGAGGTGACCGGTAGCCTGATGGCCTCGGTGACGGCCTACAACGACCCCTGGGTCGATGTGTCGGGTGGTGATAACTCGATCGCTACGGTGGCCAATGTCTTCGTAAAGCACACCTTCACGAAGGATCTCTTCACGCTCGAATCGAAGTTCGAGGGTAAGTTTGGCTACAACCGCATCAAGGTCGAAATGAACAAGACGGATGCCAATGGTGCAGAGTATATCGACCGCGAGGGTATCTGGTTCAAAAACCAGGATGAGTTCTACTTCTCGGTCGACCCCTCGTTCAAGATGGCAAAGAACTGGTCGTACGGTGGTTCGTTCAAGTTCCGCAGCCAGCTCGCGCGCGGCTATCTCTCGCGCACCGAGCAGCGCCGCAAGGATATGAAGAGCAGCTTTATGACGCCGGGTTACCTCGACCTCTCGATTGGTTTGAAGTTCAAGAGCCCGAACCAGAAGTTACCTTTCGTAGTCGACCTCTCGCCGATCGCCCTCTCGGCCGTCTACGCCACGAACGACTGGGTGCGCCGTGAGCAGTTTGACAAGGATGGTAAGCGCATTAAGAAGGCCTTCGCCTACGGTATTGAGGATCCCGACAAGAACGCCCGCTACGAGGGCGGTTCGTCGATCCAGATCGACTTCGACCGCAAGTTCGGCGAGGATCAGAACATCCGCTACCGCACCACCCTCTTCTCCTTCTACGGTTGGATCACCAACCTCGCACTCGACAACAAGTACAACAGCTACAGCGAGTATTGCGACGCCTACGACCGTTGGCTAGCCAAGGGCGATGAGGACATCAAGACCAAGCCGCGCCTGGCAATCCACCCCACGGTACGCTGGGAGAATACGGTCGACATCCGCGCTACGCGCTACCTGACCACCTCGCTCTCGTTCCAGCTCTATTACAACCGTTCTCAGACGGTGCGCGTGCAGACCAAGACCCTGCTCAGCGTCGGCTTGAGTTACACCTTTAAGAACAAGTAATGGGAAAATATAAAAATCGCCTGCGGGTACTCCTCTTCCCGATGATCCTCGCAGCAGGCATCATCGGAGGTCTGCTCTTTGGCAACTACCTCGGCCGTAACAACAGCGCCTACCGTCTGCGCGGATTGCTGCAGCAGATGGCCGTATCGCAGAATAAATTGACCCACACGCTCTCCCTCTTGGAGCGTGAGTATGTCGATTCGCTGCCGATGGATACACTCGTGGAGCAGATGATCCCGATCCTGCTCAAGAAGCTCGATCCCCACTCAGTCTATATCTCGGCCGAGGAG
>JAFZFJ010000064.1 GCA_017555975.1 Alistipes sp.
ATCGTCATTTTGAACATAAATCCATTTTTCAAAACAAAGAGTCAAACCAATCATTGAATATGCCATGGCACTACTTACTGACGCACCAGAAAAATGTTGATCATTTGCGGCAACCAACTCACCTTTGATATCAAAAAAGAGGTGATGACACGCATAAACAATGAGATGTAACGGCTTTCTATCACCCTTTTTAGGAAACGAAAAATTTCTTATTTGGTTTCTATTGACTTTATAGTTTGGCACTCCCAAAACGCATGAAAACAACCAAAAAAATGCACTGTAATTGTTCTATATCGATGGATATGATTATATTTGCAATATGAATGTAAATTATTGATATTAACCAAATTAAACATAGTTATTAACCAGCGAATTTGAGGCGAGTGTGTTACCATTTGTGTTACCACCCAGATAGCAGACTAAAAAAGGGAGATTGCAACTAATTGATTGATAGTCCGAAAGGCCGAAATAGCTCAGCGGTAGAGCACTTCACTCGTAATGAAGGGGTCCCGAGTTCAAATCTCGGTTTCGGCTCAAAGAAGAGCGATAACCATTTGGTTGTCGCTCTTCTTTTTCTGAAAACGAGGTGTGAACTCGAAGAGTTCACCTGCCGCAACAGCCGAGTGCAGAGACTGCTTGCAGGCTATGCCGAGGCGCGCAGGCAGTCACAAGCATTGCGTAGCAAGGTTTGTAAATCTCGGTTTCGGCGATTCGAAGGGTTGAATTTGAACTTTTTCGCGGAAAAACGGTGTAAATTTTGTAAAACAAGAAAATGTTTGTATATTTGCACTCCCGAAAGGGTCAAAATGGTCTGATGGCCGAGTGGCTAGGCACAGCTCTGCAAAAGCTGCTACAGCGGTTCGAATCCGCTTCAGACCTCAAAAAAGTGCGTTACAGAATGATGTAGCGCACTTTTTTGTTTTTTACGCCCCTTTTTACGCCCTCCTGAGCCGAACGCTCCTACTTGTTAGTTATACGATCAACAGACATTCTCACGCAAATTCCACATACTTTTCGCGCAGGGAGGTTGTCCGTTTTGTTCTTTTTCGTACCTTTGAGCTAAATCTCGAAGATACTTTCGCTCGCTGAAAAAAATAATGAAGTAAGCTTCTTATTTCTTGCTCGC
Source organism: Alistipes sp. (assembly GCA_017555975.1). Taxonomy (GTDB): domain Bacteria; phylum Bacteroidota; class Bacteroidia; order Bacteroidales; family Rikenellaceae; genus Alistipes. Next base: position 1,127 of record JAFZFJ010000064.1, read on the forward strand.
TTATTCGTATCTTTGTGGACAAACGATTATAAACCAAAAACATAATACCCATGAAGAAATTATTTTTCCTGGCGATGGCTGTCGCCGCGTGTGGATGCAGCGGAAACAAGACCAACCCGCTCTTTAACGAATTTGACACCCCGTTTGGCATTGCTCCCTTTGCCGAGATCACGTTGGAGAACTACCACGAGGGTCTGCTGAAGGGTATGGAGGAGCAGAAAGCCGAGGTGGAGGCCATCATTGCCAACCCCGAGGAGCCGACCTTCGAGAACACGATCGTGGCACTCGACCAGTGCGGTGAGCTGTTGCGCAAGGTGCGCGGCACGTTCAGCCCCATCTCGTCGAGCAACTCCACGGACGAGATTCGCGCCCTCGAGAAGGAGCTTTCGCCCCTCTTCTCGGCCCACAGCGACGACATCAACCTCAACGAGGCACTCTTTGCCCGCGTGAAGGCCGTCTATGACCAGCGCGAGACGCTCGACCTCACGGCCGAGGAGCAGAAGGTGCTCGAGAACCAGTACAAGCGCTTCGTGAACAGCGGTGCCGAGCTCGGTGCCGAGGAGAAGGCCCGTCTGCGCGAGCTGAACAGCCAGATCTCAATGCTGCAGCTCAACTTCACGCAGAACCTGCTGCACGAGACGAACAACACCTTCGTCGTGGTGGAGTCGATCGAGGAGCTGGCCGGTCTTCCGGAGGGCAACATCGCAGCAGCAGCCACGATGGCCGAGGAGCAGGGTCAGCCGGGCAAGTGGATGTTCAACATGCAGCGCCCGAGCTGCAACCCCGTGCTGCAGTACTGCTCGAACCGCGAGCTGCGCGAGAAGGTCTACAACGCCTACTACAACCGCGGTAACGCCGACAACGCGTATGACAATAAGGCTATTTCGGCCGAGATCGTAAAGCTGCGCCTGGAGAAGGCAAAGCTGATGGGCTACGAGAACTACGCTCAGATGGCCCTTGCCGAGCGCATGGCCAAGACGCCGGAGGCGGTCTACAACCTGCTCAACCAGGTGTGGGGTCCTGCCGTGAAGAAGGCCAAGGAGGAGTTGAACGACATCCGCGCCGAGATTCGCAAGGAGGGCCACTCGTTCGAGCCCGCCGGTTGGGACTACATGTACTACCTCGACAAAGCCAAGCAGGCTAAGTTTGCCGTGGACGAACAGGAGATTCGCTCCTACCTCGAGATCGGTAACGTCATGCAGGGTATCTTCCACGTGGCCGGCAAACTCTACGGTCTGACCTTCAAGGAGATCACCGACGAGGTTCCCGCCTACGAGCCGACGGCCAAGGCCTACGAGGTGATCGATGGCGACGGCACGACGCTGGCCATCTTCTACAGCGACAACTTCCCCCGCGCCTCGAAGCGCGCCGGTGCATGGTGCACCTCGTTCCGTGGCCAGAGCTACGAGGGCGACGAGCGCATCATCCCGATTGTGGTGAACTGCTGCAACATGACCGCCCCGACTGCCAATGGTCCGGCCCTGCAGAGCATCGACAACGTCGAGACCCTCTTCCACGAGTTTGGCCACGCCCTCCACAGCTTCATGCGCGATGTACGCTACAACGGTGCTTCGGGTGTAGAGCGCGACTTCGTGGAGCTCCCCTCGCAGATCAACGAGCACTGGGCCTTCGAGCCGGAGGTGCTGAATGTCTATGCCAAGCACTACGAGACGGGTGAGGTGATTCCGATGGAGCTTGTGAAGAAGATTGTCGAGAGCGCCCAGTATGGTCAGGGCTTCGCTACGGTGGAGTACCTCGCCGCATCGCTCAGCGACATGGACCTGCACGTGCTGACCGAGATTCCGGAGAACCTCAATGTGATGGATTTCGAGGCTGAGAAGCTCGCCGCACGCGGCATCCCCTCGCAGATCCTGCCCCGCTACCGCATGACCAACTTCAGCCACACGATGGGTGGCGGTTACACGGCCGGCTACTACAGCTACATGTGGGCCGAGGTTCTGGATGCCGACGCTTTCGAGGCCTTCACCGAGACGGGTGACATCTTCAACCCCGAGGTGGCTGCCGCCTTCCGCAAGTATGTCCTCACGCCGGGCGGTATCGACGACGGTATGGTGATGTACAAGAACTTCCGCGGTCGCGAGCCGAAGATCGACGCACTGCTCCGCAACCGAGGTCTGTAATCAATCATAGGGGTGTTCGACAGCGCTCGAACGCCCCTTTTTTCTCGCCACATACCTATGATCTATTTCGATTCCGACTACATGTCCGGTGCTCATCCCGAGGTGTTGCAGCGTTTGGTAGCTACCAACGCCGAGCAAACCGTTGGTTATGGCATGGACACCTATACGAAACGGGCTGTGGAGCTGATCCGCGAAGCGTGTGCACTCCCCAATGCCCGCGTACAACTGCTGGTCGGTGGCACACAGACCAACGCCACGCTGATTGATGCCCTGCTGGCTCGCCACGAAGGGGTGCTGGCCGCCGAGACGGGCCACATCGCCGTCCATGAGGCGGGTGCTATTGAGGCCTCGGGCCACAAGGTGCTGACCCTGCCCCACCACCATGGCAAAGTGCAGGCCGACGAGGTGGCACACTACATCGAGGAGTTCTACCGCGACGAGACCTACGAACACATGGTCGCCCCGGGCATGCTCTACATCTCGCAGCCCACGGAGTATGGTACCATCTACTCAAAGCGCGAGCTGGAGGATCTTGCCGAGGTGTGTCATAAAGCCAATATTCCGCTCTACGTGGATGGTGCACGCCTGGCTTATGCCCTCGCTGCCGAAGGCAACGATCTATCGTTAAAGGAGTTGGCTGCATTAGCCGATGTCTTTTATATCGGCGGCACGAAGGTTGGCGCCCTCTTTGGCGAGGCAGTGGTGGTGCGTGATCCGAAACGCCTGCCCCACCTCTTTCCACTCGTCAAACAACACGGCGCACTGCTCGCCAAAGGACGCCTGTTGGGCTTACAATTTGAGGCACTCTTTACGAACAACCTCTACGAGCAGATTGGTCGCAAGGCAGTCGAGCAGGCGCTGCGCATCCGCGAGGCCTTCTGCGCCAAAGGGTATGCAGTGGAGGTTCCGTCTCCCACGAATCAGCAATTCTTCCGCCTACCGAATACGGTCATCGACCGCCTAAAAGAGGAGGTCAGCTTCGAACTTTGGGGCCCGCGAGGCGCCGAAGAGACGGTGGTTCGTTTCGTCACCGGCTGGAGCACCACAGACGAGGCAGTCGATCAGCTGATTACACTGTTGTAAAGAGAGCGTGTCCAACAAGTTTTGGACACGCTCTTTCGTTGGTCAGAAGCGGTATAACAATTCGCAATTATAACGGTAAATACTCCTCTACCGTTGCACGCAGATGCTCACTATTGAGGTGGGTATAGATCTCGGTGGTGAGGATATTTTCGTGTCCCAACAACTCCTGCACCTGGCGGATGCCGGCTCCACCCTCCAAAAGATGGGTAGCAAAGGAGTGGCGTAGCGTGTGAGGTGAGATCTTCTTTTGGATATCGGCACGCTCGGCCGCCTGCTTTAGAATCAAGAAGATCATCACACGCGTGAGTTGTTTGCCGCGATTGTTCAAGAAGAGCACCTCCTCGCTCGAACGGGCCGCCTTGCGCTCGTCGAGGTAGAGCGAGATGCGCTCGCGGGCCACATCGCTAATCGGCACAAGGCGCTGTTTGTTTCCCTTACCGATGACTCGGATATACCCCTCGCCAAAGAAAAGGTCGCCCACGCGCAACGAAATCAACTCCGAGACACGCAACCCACACGAATAGAGCACCTCAATGATGGCGCGGTCGCGTCGTCCCTTCAGCGTATCGACCTCGATCGACGCAATCAGACGATCGATCTCCTCCATCGAGAGCACATCGGGCAACGTGCGTCCGGCCTTGGGAGCTGAGACCTCATCAGCGGGCGAGGTGGTAATCTCGTCAGTCAGCAGCAGGTAGTTGAAAAAGCTGCGAATACCGCTCAGGTTGCGGGCCTGAGAGCTCTTCTCTCGCCCACGTTCGTAGAGCCAGGCGAGGTACTGCTCTACCATCTCGCGCTCTACCTTGCGAGGCGCAACATCCCATTTGCGCAAAATAAAGTGAGCAAACTGCTCCAAATCACGCATATAGGACTCGACCGAATTATCCGCCAGACGCTTCTCAACCTTGATGTAGGTGCGATAACGACGTGCTGTATCCTGCCATTTTTTCAACTGATCGGCCATCTTTCTCGATTTTTATCCGTAACTTTGTTCAACCGCAAAGGTAGGAAAATTTTACATAATATTTCGATTCCGCAACATTGAAAACCTACAAAGGGCGTGGCATTGTGTTACACACGCTCAAATATGGCGACTCGTCGATGATCGTCTACCTCCTGACGGATGTGGGCGGACGGCGCAGCTACATGGTGCAGGGTGTTCGTTCACGCACGGGGCGCGGTTCGAAGCAGGCGCTTTTCCAACCTGTCTTTCCCGTCGAGTTCGAGGGGTTAGAGCCCTCACAAAGCCAGCAGATGCACCGTTTCAAGGAGGTGCGTGCAGGTTTTCTGTTGCAGGGCATTCCGTTCGATGTGCGCAAATCAACCATGGCCCTCTTTATGGCCGAGGTAATCTACCGCCTGATCCGCGAAAGCGAACGCAACGAAGCCCTCTTCGAGTTTGTCTGGAATTCGGTGGCCGCTCTGGATCAAATGCAGGAGGGCGTGGCCAACTTTCACCTCTGGTTTTTGGCCCAGCTGAGCCGCCTAGTGGGTTTCTTCCCCGGCAACGACCACACCGAGGGGTGCTGGTTCGACATCAAAGAGGGTCTTTACACCCCCATCCGCCCCCTCCACACGCTCGTGCTCGACCCCAAGGCGGCTACCCTGCTCAATCGCATGATGCTCACCCCGGTTACCGAGTTGCAGACTATTGCGCTAAATCGCCAGCAACGTGTCGATTTCCTGAACGCCATGCTCACCTACTTCGGCTACCACCTCGATGGCATCAACGCCGTACAGTCGGTCCGCATCCTACGCGAAGTCTTTTAGTCGCTCTTTTTTCGCATTTAGGCACTATATATGCACCGTTTCAAGTTATGAAACGGTTTGTTTTACTGCTACTGGGGCTCTCTGTGACGCTCATGACGACGGCCCAGCAGGAAGGGTCGGGGTTTTCGGCGTTACCCTCCGACTCGTTACGTCCCATGCAGTGGCATGTAAATTACGACTCGATCTACGCACTCCATCTGCCCCTATCGCCCCACCCCGAACCGCACCCGCTCATCGGCAACCTCAGCATACAGCCCCTTGTAGCAGGATCGTCGATTGTGCGCGTCGATGTACAGGGTCTTCCAACCCGCATCTACGTGGTGAATAACGTCATCTTGCAGATCGGCAGCCGCCTAAGAATCACCAACGGTCAGGCGTGGCTCTTCGCCCCCTACCCCGCCGGAAAACTCGATGCACGCACCCTCTCGTTACCCCTGCCAAAATAGTCTATAAGGTGTTAATTCAGCGCTTTTTTGGCCTTTTACGTTGCCTGCTACGGATTTAGGTATTTTCGCGTATTGTGATCCCCGGAAAAATTACGACCTTTGTCTATCGATATTTTTAAAGATAGATACTATGAAGAAATTTTTACTCGCACTCTTTCTGATCAGCACCTTTGGCGTGCAGGCACAAACCCTTACGCAGGAGGAGATGCAGGCTCAGATTGCTACGCTGACAGAAGAGGTGAATAACCTCCAACAAAAGGGCAACACGTGGGAGAAACTCACGAAAGCCATGCCGAAGATTTCGGGCTATGTCATGGGGCGCTATATGTATAATGGCGACGAGTCGACCTTCCGTCTGCGTCGTGTACGCGTTTCGATATCGGGCGACCTGACGTCGAAGCTCGACTATAAGTTCCAGGCCGAGCTCGCAAGCTTCAAACTTCTGGATGCTTACTTCAACTACAAGCCCTTCGACCAGCTGAAAATCAAAGCGGGTCAGTTCAAGGTCCCCTTCACGATCGAGAACACCGACTACACCCCCACGAAGATGATCCTGATGGACCATCCGATGGTGCTGGACCGCCTGGTGGGCACGTCAGAAAAGATTGGCGAGACGACGCTCAAGAATACGGGTCGTGAGCTGGGTATCGACCTGCACGGCGCCTTCTTCGAGGGGATGCTGAAGTACGACGTAGCCGTTTTCAACGGTGCCGGCCTCAACGTAACCGACAACAACAAGTCGAAGGATGTTGTAGCCCGCCTGATGCTGACCCCGGTAAAGGGTCTCACCCTCTCGGGTTCATACTATTGGGGTGAGTACGGTGATGAGTACTACGCTCGCGAGCGTTTCGCCGTAGGTGCAGTCTATGATTGTAAGCACTTCATTGTTCGTGGTGAGTATATCGGTGCCAAGACCGGTTTTGAGGAGGGCACCGTAGATCAGGAGGGTTGGTATGCTTTGGCTGGTTGGAAGGTCAACGAGCAGTGGATGGTAGCCGCCCGCTACGACAGCTTTACGGAGAACACCGAATTTCGCTCGGCCACCGAGCAGGCAAACTATACGTTTGGCGTAGCCTGGAAGCCCTATAAATTTATTCGCCTGCAGGCCAACTACGTACACGAGGACCGCATGGAGGGCTTCGGCCATCGCAATGTGGGTATGGTACAGGCTACCGTCTCGTTCTAATCCGCGAACAAACCTAAACCGAATAGACCATGAAAAACTTTTGGAACAAACTCCTCGTAGAGGATTGGGTAGTGGTCATGCTCTCAATTCCCCTGTTGCTACTTTGCATTCTGGGACAACATCTGCCCTCGATTTCGATTCCCTCGAATCTGCTCGAGGCCGATGCGTGGGGCAAGATTGCCATGCTCTTCTTGATTGCCATCGTGACGCTCTTTGCCGGCAACAAACTCTTGAGCCGTCCGATGAAGGGTATGTTGCTCTCGTTTATCGTGGTCTTTGCCATTGCCGCCATGGCCATGTGGATCGGCTCAAACAAGTATATCAAGAGTGAGCTGGGTCTGGAGCCGGTCTTCTTCTCGGTAATCTTCGGTTTGATTATTCGCAACGCCCTCCGTGTACCCGACTGGATGAAACCCGCCATTCAAGGCGAGTTCTACATCAAGATCGGTGTCGTCTGTCTGGGTGCCACGATCCTCATTAGCGACGTCATGAAGTCAGGCGTGGCTGGTCTGCTGCAGGCCTGCATCATCGTCACAGTGGTTTGGCTCTTTGCCTACACCATCGCCCGTCGCATCTTCAAGGTGGAGCGCGCCACGGCGATGACCCTATCGAGCGGTTTGACCATCTGTGGAGCCTCGGCCGCCATTGCTACAGCCGGTGTGGCCGGTGCCGACAAGAAGAGCCTCTCGTACATCGTATCGGTGGTGCTCATCATCGCCGTTCCGATGATCTACCTGATGCCCTGGTTGGCCAATATGATTGTTCCGCTGCTGAGTGATAGCGCAGAGATCCAGCAGGAGATTACGGGTGCCTGGATTGGTGGCACGGTCGATACGACCAGCGGTGTGGCCGCTTCGTCGGAGATGGCCGGCGAGTTGGCCAAC
>JAFZFJ010000065.1 GCA_017555975.1 Alistipes sp.
CGCCTACCGTGGTGCAATGGCATTCGAGAAGATGCGTCTGGAGGTGGATCGCTCGGGCAAGCAGCCTAAGGCATTCATGCTGACCTGCGGTTCGCTGGGTATGGCTCGCGCTCGCGCCCAGTTCTCGTGCAACTTCTTCGCTTGCGCCGGTATCCGTGTTGAGGATAACACCTTCTTCAAGTCGGTTGAGGAGGGCGTAGAGGCTGCTCTGGCTTCGAAGGCTGAGATCGTGGTTGTCTGCGCTTCGGACGATGACTACGCTGAGGTAGCCCCCAAGGTGAAGGAGTTGCTGGGCGGTAAGGCAATCCTGGTTGTTGCCGGTGCTCCCGCCTGCACCCCCGAGTTGGAGGCACAGGGCATTACGAACTTCATCAACGTGAAGTCGAACGTGCTCGAGACACTGAAGTTCTACCTTAAAGAGATGGGAATCTAATTATGAGAGCTAAATTTTCGGAACTGAAATATACGGGTGCTGCCCAGGAGTGCTGCGCCCAGAAGGGCTGCGAGGAGAAGCAGCCGTGGATGACGGCCGAGCAGATTCCCGTGAAGGGAATGTATACGGCCGAGGATCTGGCAGGCATGGAGCACCTGAACTATGCTGCAGGTGTTGCCCCCTTCCTGCGCGGTCCCTATTCGACGATGTATGTAATGCGTCCTTGGACGATTCGTCAGTATGCCGGTTTCTCGACCGCTGAGGAGTCGAACGCCTTCTATCGTCGCAACCTGGCTGCCGGTCAGAAGGGTCTGTCGGTAGCATTTGACCTGGCTACGCACCGCGGTTACGATGCTGACCACCCGCGTGTGGTTGGTGACGTAGGTAAGGCCGGTGTGTCGATCTGCTCGGTGGAGGATATGAAGGTCCTCTTCAACGGTATTCCGCTCGATCGTATGTCGGTGTCGATGACCATGAACGGTGCTGTGCTGCCCGTTTTGGCCTTCTACATCGTGACCGGTCTGGAGCAGGGTGCTACGCTCGACCAGCTCGCTGGTACGATCCAGAACGATATCCTGAAGGAGTTCATGGTGCGTAACACCTATATCTATCCGCCCGAGTTCTCGATGCGAATTATCGCCGATATCTTTGAGTACACCTCGAAGAATATGCCCAAGTTCAACTCGATCTCGATTTCGGGTTACCACATGCAGGAGGCCGGTGCTACGGCCGACATCGAGCTGGCTTACACGCTGGCCGACGGTTTGGAGTACCTCCGCGCAGGTATCAACGCCGGTATGTCGGTGGATGCCTTCGCACCGCGTCTGTCGTTCTTCTGGGCTATCGGTATGAACCACTTCATGGAGATCGCCAAGATGCGCGCTGCGCGTATGCTGTGGGCGAAGATCGTGAAGCAGTTCGATCCGAAGAACCCCAAGTCGCTGGCTCTGCGTACCCACTCGCAGACCTCGGGTTGGTCGCTCACGGAGCAGGATCCCTTCAACACCGTAGCTCGTACGGCTATCGAGGCTATGGGTGCTGCCCTGGGTCACACGCAGTCGCTGCACACGAACGCTCTCGACGAGGCTATCGCCCTGCCGACCGACTTCTCGGCACGTATTGCACGTAATACGCAGATCTACATCCAGGAGGAGACCTCGGTATGCCGTCAGGTGGATCCTTGGGCAGGTTCGTACTACGTAGAGTCGCTCACGCAGGAGATCGCACACAAGGCTTGGGAGCACATCCAGGAGGTAGAGAAGCTGGGCGGTATGGCCAAGGCTATCGAGACGGGTATTCCCAAGATGCGTATCGAGGAGGCTGCTGCCCGCACGCAGGCTCGTATCGACTCGGGTGAGCAGAAGATTATCGGTCTGAACGAGTACCGCCTTGAGAAGGAGGCTCCGATCGATATCCTCGCCGTAGATAACACGGCCGTTCGCGAGAGCCAGGTGAAGCGTCTGCAGGAGCTGCGCGCTAACCGTGACCAGGCTGCCGTAGAGAAGGCGCTGGCCGCCATCACCGAGTGCGTGAAGACGGGTGAGGGTAACCTCCTCGAGCTGGCTGTTGAGGCCGCTAAGGTTCGCGCTACGCTGGGTGAGATCTCGGATGCTTGCGAGGTTGTAGTTGGCCGTTACAAGGCTGTTATTCGTTCCATTTCGGGTGTTTATAGTTCAGCAGTGAAAAACGACGAGTCGTTCGAGCGCGCTAAGCAGATGTGCGCCGAGTTTGCTAAGAAGGAGGGTCGCCAGCCCCGTATCATGATTGCAAAGCTGGGTCAGGATGGTCACGACCGTGGTGCTAAGGTCGTAGCTACGGGTTATGCCGATATCGGTTTCGACGTCGACATGGGTCCCTTGTTCCAGACGCCCGCTGAGGCTGCTAAGCAGGCTGTTGAGAATGACGTGCATGTTGTCGGCGTATCGTCACTGGCCGCAGGTCACCTCACGCTCGTTCCGCAGATCATCGAGGAGCTTAAGAAGCTCGGCCGCGAGGATATCATCGTGGTTGTAGGTGGTGTAATTCCTGCCCAGGACTATGACCAGCTCTATCGTGATGGTGCTGCAGCTATCTTCGGCCCCGGTACGAAGATTGCCACGGCGGCGATTAAGATGCTGGAGATTCTCGCTGAGTAGTATCAGGATCGCGCCTGATGGGCGATTTCTGCGTTACGCTTGGTGCGTAAATGCTCACATACGTTTAGTATGCTGCGCTTTCCGCACCTGCGCAAGCCTAAAAATCGCCACATCATCCGCAATCTGTGATGTTGATAAAAGGTCGTTCTTCGGAACGGCCTTTTATTTGCTGCGGTTTCGGACACTGTGCAAGCCTTGAACTCGCCTCGTTATCCAACTTCTGATAACTCATCACAAGAAAGGGTCGTTCTTCGGAACGGCCTTTTTTTTGTTATTTGGGAATAATGGGAATGATGGGGTCTTCCCTATAGGTCTCATAAGTCCCATAGGTCCCATAGGTCCCATAGGTCCCATAGGTCCCATAGGTCTTATCTCTCCTATCCGCTTCCCCCCCCCTGCTTATCGCAATAAAAGAGCCTCAATCCATTGGATTGAGGCTCTTTATTGTTCGACTATTAATTAGTCATCCAGGTGGTAGGTGTGCTGAACATAGATGGCACGCATCTTGTCGGCACGCTTAACCATCGAAGGCTTGTTGAAGAACTGACGGCGACGCAGCTCCTTCAGAACGCCCGTGCGCTCGTACTTACGCTTAAACTTCTTCAGGGCGCGCTCGATGTTCTCGCCCTCCTTTACAGTCGTAATAATCATAGTTGTATTCTTTTTTTGTTTTGTTCGTTTTCTTTTTTTGTGCGGTTCCGCATGAGAACCTTTTTTTTGTTGCCCCTCTTTTTGAGCACGGGAGCTGCGCTTGTTTGCGGTTTGTCTATTCGGAAATTGCCTGTTGCACACCGTAGACCACATAGGGATCAAGCCTTGCGGCCTCCTCCCGGGTCAATATGTCTGTTTCAACTAACTCTTGTGTGCAGGTCCAACCTCCTTTCAACTGTCTGTGTTTAATGATCTTCCTTACGAGTTGCGGCCCGATGTACGGGTGGTCTAACTCGCTTGGGGTTGCAAAGTTAATATCTATTTTCCGAATTTCATCATCTTTACAGCAAATTTGTTGCAAAATTTTCTCATAATTCGACTCCATAACCCCTTTTACCTCGGCCAATTGCTCTATACGAACAAATCCACCGAGTCGTTCGCGGTAGTTAAGGATTGCTGCTGCCGTCTTGGGGCCGATACCCACCACGCGAACGAGTTGTGCCGAGTCGGCCTTATTGATCTCGATCTGTGCTTCGTAGGGGGAAAGATCGCGCTCGGGAAAGAGAATGTAAGGTTCGAGGGCGGTAGCTACCGAATCATCCACTACATAGCAGGCTCGCACCTCCTCCATGTCGCGGGATCCGCTCCGATCGCGCCACCGGATAAAGGCTTCTGCCTGGCGTTTCGTTAGGGCACCGATGGCACGTAGATAGGTGGCAGTCACCGTGTCGATACGGAAGGGTGATGGTGCAAGGCGTGTGGTGGTATCTGTACGATGCGTCGCATAATCCTGCTCCTGGTAGCGCACGATGCGGTATTGCTCACCTATTCTTATATAGGGCTTTAATGTCTGGTAGGCCGAATCTGAAAGCGCGTAGCAGAGTGCTACATCCTCCGCAATACGGAATACCTTGCCCGTTGCGCGGTACTTCACCAGTCCGACCGCCTCGCGACGTGTCATGCCCATGGCGAGTAACTCTTCGTAGCTTACCGTGTTGGGCTCAAATGGGCGCAGCGCAATTTTTTGAACCGTTGTGTCGGGTGTCGCGGTCTCAGTCGCTATCGGCGTCGAAGAGACGGTCGAAGCGGTCTCACGTCGTTTCCCGAGCGTGATTACCAACCCGACTACAACAAGGAGCATGATGAACAATACACCTTGACCGATCTCTCGTTTGCTGATCCCCTCTGCCATCTTACAAATATATAAAAAGGGTTGCGGATAACCAAATAACGAAAAATTTTAGTTTAAACTAAAGAAAATAGTTGCAAAACGAAAAACTTTAGTTATATTTGCATTAACAAAACTCGAAACTATGGAAAAATTGACCAAACGCGAGGAGGCCTTGATGCAACTCTTTTGGCAGCATGGCCCGTTATTCGTCCAGGAGATTGTGGCGATGATGCCCGAACCGAAACCTCACTTCAATACGATCTCGACCCAGGTGCGTACGCTTGAAGCGAAGGGCTACCTGGGCCACGAGGCATTGGGTGCAACGCACCGCTACTACGCTGCAATCAGTGAAGCGGACTTTTCGCGCCAAACGCTCGGCTCGGTGATCGACCGCTATTTTGGACGCTCCTACCTGGGTGCAGTCTCTGCACTGGTCGAGGAGGAGAAGATCTCGGTGGAGGAGTTGCGTGCCTTGATCGAGAAGATCGAAAACCAATAGTAATTCGACCCTCATCGGTCACAAACGAAGCGAGTATGTCCTACGCCTTTATGCTCTATACGCTCAAGGTGGGTGGTTGTTTGGCCGCCTTCTACCTCTTTTTTAAGCTCTTCCTGAGTCGCGAGACCTTCCATACACTCAATCGCGTGGTGGTGCTCTCGGCGTTGGTTGTGGCGTCGTTGCTGCCCTTCTGCGTGGTGACGATTCGTCGCGAGGTGGCTCTGCCACCGATGGCGGTGGGGGAGTCGATGGCCATGCCGACAGCGGTGTTCCCTACAGAGGCGCTCTTCCCGTGGGAGATGCTTTTGGGGACACTCTTTGCGTTGGGCGGGGTGGTGATGCTTGTGCGCGTGGTGTGGTCGATGATTGTGCTGTCACGTTTGGTGGCACACGCTCCGAAGACGCAACTGGACAATGGTGTCACCCTGGTCCATGCCGACCATCCGCAAGCCCCCTTCAGCTGGTTCGGCTATGTGGTGGTGAGCGAGCGTGACCTGGCGGAGAATGGCGATGCGATCTTGGCACACGAAACGGCCCATATTCATCTGCGCCATTCGTGGGATCTTGTGCTGTTCGACTTGGTCGGGGTGGTGCAGTGGTTCAATCCGGCTTTGTGGCTGTTGCGCCGTGATTTGAAGGCGATCCACGAATACGAGGCCGACCGTGCGGTGCTTCGTAGTGGGGTTAATGCGCGCGAATACCAACTCTTATTGATAAAAAAGGCTGCTGGCGAGAGGTGGTACTCGGTCGCCAACAGCTTCAATCACAGTAACCTTAAAAACCGTATTACCATGATGATTCAAAAACGATCGTCGCGGTGGGCTGCAGCCAAGGTGCTGCTGCTCTTGCCGCTCATCGGCATCGCCCTGGGGGCCTTTGCCGAGACGCGCTATGTCTATTCCGAAGACAAAGATAGCGCAAAAAATCAGATTTCGCAAACCTCGGAGAAGGGCCTGTTGCACCTGCGCGTGCTTGACGATGCGGGCAAACCCGTAGTGGGTGCCGTTGTCGTGAAGGTCGGCACGGGCGAGGGTGTCTGCACCGATCTGGAGGGACGCGCCACGCTGGAGGTGCAGGCGGGCGATAAATTGTCGTGCTCCTACATCGGTAAGAAAAACGAGCAGTATGAGGTCAAGGCTACGCCCACCAAGGAAACCGCCCTCACCCTCATTCTCGCCACTGAGCCGCAGCAGGTGGACGAGATTGTCGTAAAGGGCTACGATGCGCCCGCACCGAAGTCGACTGTCGAGACCGTTGCGTCCGAGGAGGCTATACCCTTTATGTTGGTGGATGACGAGCGGAAAAAGGAGATCATTGAACAATCGAAGGCGGAGTTGGAGCAGGCTAATGCAACTGTCGAAGAAGAGGATGTTCCCTTCCTGATCGTTGAGCAGATGCCTATGTTCGAGGGCGGTGATATCAACGCCTTCCGCCAATGGGTGATGATGCGTGTGCAGTATCCTGAGGTGTTGCGCAAGAGTGGTGTTCATGGTTCGGTGATCGTTTCGTTTGTCGTGGATGCAGATGGCTCGGTAGGCCAAATCAAGGTGCTCGGAACGCCCCATCAGGCGCTTTCGGACGAGGTGGTACGCGTGGTGAAGAGCTCACCGCGTTGGACTCCCGGTATGCAGCGTGGCCAAAAGGTGGATGTGCAATATATGTTGCCCGTCAATTTCCAGATCGATACTCCCCAGACTGAAACGACAGCCTCTAACGGTGTGACGCCTGCCGTGGCTGACGTTGCTACGCGCAACCCCCATGTCGCAGCCAATCGCGGAGGGCGCAAAGGTGGTTATGTGGCGGGTCGTGATGTGCGTGTAGGCCCCAGAGGAGTGCGACCGGCTGTGGCAGATTTTGCCGGAGGGGACTATCGCCGCTTTGCACATTGGGCACAGAAACAGCTGCCGAAACACGATGCGACGCATGCTGGTGAGGAGCTCTTTGTGACCTTTGTTGTCAAGGCCAATGGCGCGGTGAGCGATGTGGATGTGATCGGTCGAGCCGATAAGCAGCTGGCCAAAGAGGCGGTGCGCGTGGTGAAGTCCTCGCCGCGCTGGACACCTGCCTACAACCGCGAGGGTAAAGCTGTTGCGGCCAAGTATGGTATCAAGCTCCGCTTTGAGGAGGCATAAAAGCTTGAAAAAAGGAAATTAAAGATGACTAAAGGCTGCTAAGGAGCTATGAAAACTCCTTGGCAGCCTTTACCTTTACTGAATTCTTCTTGCCTAAAAGACAATCGGCGAGACGATATTTTGCAACACCGCTACCACCGACCAGGCGGCAATCTCGGGCGTGGCGCTGTAGATATCGACCGTGGCATGTACCTGCGGGTTGCGGATCTCGACGCGCTGCGTATCGCCGCGGAAATAGGGCGAGGACTGCATCGTCACCTCCATGGCCGCCGGGCCTACCGAGGCGCGCGAGGCGGCTACGGTGACATTGACGCGCGTGGGGAACTGGGCAATCGCCTCACGAGCCGTGCCGTGGAAGACCACGCGCTGCTCCTCGAGGAGCTTTTCATCATAGACAGGGGTACCCTTCAGGGCATGGGGGCCCTTCTCGTTGAAGAACTTGGCCGTCGCACCACCCATGAGGGTTGCCGTACGCAGCACATCGAAGCCACCCGTTGCACCCGAAGCCATATAGACCTTCGTGCCGTGCTTAGCTGCCGTAGCACGCACCGTAGCGTAGAAATCATCGTCTGCAAAGGCACCGATCGAGAGGCAGACAATCGAACATCCATTCGAGAGACATTTCTCGGCAACGGCACGCATACCTGCGGGGGTTGCCGCCTCGGCCACAATATCGGGCTGCAGAGCCAGCAGCTCCTCAATCGTTGCACACGGCGTGCAGGCAATTCCTCGCTCAGCCATTGCACCGGCCAGACGCTCAGCACTTGCAAAGGTGCGCGAGTAGCACCCCACCAACTCATATTCGGGCAGCAGGCCATTGGCCACCGCCTCGGCCACGATGCGATTCAATCGTCCGCAGCCCACAATTCCAAGACGTAATTTTTTCATCGATAATGCGCCTCTAATTTTGCATTTTGAATTACACCATATCAAGGTAGGCCTTGATGTTATGCAGCACCTTCTCGCTCAGGCGATCGAAGGCCTGCTTCGTGCGACCGGTCGAGACATTCACGGTGCGCACCTGCGGGTGCGACATCCACTTTTCGCCACCCAGCGCACCCAGTGTATCGCAGTAGAGGCGGTTTTTGGGATCGCTCTCGAGCCAGGCCACCATTGGGGCCTCATCCCAGGCGGGCGACAGACCCGTATTGAAGAGTACCTTGCCCTTGCCGAGGGCCTTAAACGCTGCCTCGTGGAGCAATACCGTGTTCTTGTTCAGGCAACAGAAGACTACATCGCTCGTCGAGAGCACCTCCTCGAGGGGCAGGAAGCGGTAACCCTTCTCCGTAGCCCACGCCTTCTCCGAGCGGGCAAAGTAGCTCACCTCAGCCCCGAAAAAGCGCATCGCATCGGCAATCATGCCACCCGACTTACCCAGGCCGACTACGCCGACCTTCAGCCCCGTGATCTCACGCGGCATGCCCTCCCAGGGCTCCTCGCCAAAGCCGTGCAACAGACGCACCAGCTCGCTCACAACATACTCCACAACGCCCTCGTCGCCGTAGTCGCGAATGCCCGTCACCGTGATACCGCGGCTCTCGGCATAGCGAATGTCGACGTTCGCACTCTCGGGCGAATACAACGAACAGCACATGCCTACATAGCGAATGTTGGGGCACTGCTCCATGGCTACGCGCTCCAGGCGCGAGGTGTAGCTTAGCAACACCGCATCAGCATCGCCTACGCGGGCAGCAATCTCCTCGTCTGTGGCGGGAATGTCGTTATAGAGTACCACCTCGTCAGCGAGGGTGTACAACTCCTTCTCGGCCGACGGGATCAGACTCACCGGCTCGATAGCAACCAATTTCTTGAATTTCATGGTAGGTGTTATTTCAGCCCCAACAACCAATCCAGCGAGGTGCGGTTGAAGAAGGTCTTGTTATCGATGTTGCAGACGTGTCCTGCATCGGGAACGATGACTACCGATGCATAGCCGCTCGATACCTGTGCGGCCAGATAGACCGGGGGCAGGAAGAGGTAGTCGCCTTCGCCCATGAGGTAGAGGGTCGGGATCGTGAGTCGTTTCGTGAACAGACGGCCCAGACGTCCCGTGATGTTGTCGCTCAGCGTCAGCCAGCGCAGGAAGTTGTCGAACGACACCTTTTTGGCATTCTCCAGGAAGAGGTGCATCGATTTGCCGTAGCGGCTCTGCGGGATGATCGCCTTCGCAATACACCATTTAAGCAGACGATAGGGGACAATGTGCTTGAACCAGTCGGCCAGGCGGAGCAGCGTGCGCGCCTCCCAACCCAGTTGCGTTACGGCACCGGCCAGAACCATCGAATCCACACGGTCGGGGTGCTCCTCGGCAATCACGCGGACGATGATGCTGCCGAGCGAAAGACCCATAAAGTGTGCGCGCTCGATCTTCAGATGATCGACCACCTCCATCACCTGCTCGGCGGCACGCTCGAAGCTGAACTCCTTGCTCACCAGCTGCTCCATCGAACCGCCGTGACCAACAAGATCAACCAACAGCAGATTGAAGTGGTCGCGGTAGTCGCCAATCTGGCGGAACCACACCGCGCTACTGCCACCTGCGCCGTGAATCATCACGATCCAAGGCTTCGTGTCGTCTTTAGCTATGGTCTTGTAATGCAACATAATTGGTGCAAAGCTACGAAAAAAAATAATGAAAACCGCGACTTTAGGCGATAAAGCGATGATGATGAATGATTTTAAGGCGATAAAGGCGGCTAAGGAAGACTAAAGGAGACTAAAGGAGACTAAAGGAATCCGTTAGCTGCCTTTAGCCACCCTTAACACCCTTTAGTAACCCTTGTTATGTAACAAAAAAAGAGAGCCTGCAAGCCCTCTTTTTTTTGAATAAATCGTGGCGATTAGTCCTGAATCTTGGCTGCGAGGAACTCGCGATTCAGGCGGGCGAATCGCCCCCCTTTCAAGGGGGAGGGGGGATGTGGATAATAGTTGCGCGCTTCGCGCATATTGCCTCGCCTATGTACAACAAAAAAAAGAGAGCCCGAGAGCTCTCTTTTTTTGAATAAACCGAAGTCTTAGTCCTGAATCTTGGCTGCGAGGAACTCGCGGTTCAGGCGAGCGATATGCGCGATCGAGATACCCTTCGGGCACTCAGCCTGGCAAGCACCCGTGTTGGTGCAGTTACCGAAGCCCAGCTCGTCCATCTTGGCAACCATGGCCTTGGCGCGACGAGCACCCTCTACGCGGCCCTGCGGCAGCTTAGCCAGCGACGATACGCGAGCAGCTACGAAGAGCATAGCCGAACCGTTCTTACACGTAGCAGCGCAAGCACCGCAACCGATGCAGGCAGCAGCATCCATCGACTCGTCAGCGTCAGCCTTCGGAATCGGAATAGCGTTTGCGTCGGGTACCGAGTTCGTGCGAACCGATACGTAACCACCGGCCTGGAGAATCTGGTCGTAAGCACCACGATTCACTACGAGGTCCTTGATTACGGGGAAGGCAGCCGAACGCCACGGCTCGATCGTGATCGTGTCACCATCCTTGAACTTGCGCATGTAGATCTGGCAGGTCGTAGCGGCCTGGCCGGGACCGTGTGCAAGACCGTTGATGTGCAGCGAGCACATACCGCAGATACCCTCACGGCAGTCGTGGTCGAAAGCCACGGGATCCTTACCCTCGTGTACGAGGTTGTTGTTCAGAATGTCGAGCATCTCGAGGAACGAGGTATCGGCCGAAATGTCGGTTACCTTGTAGGTCTCGAATGCGCCCTTCGATTTTGCGTCCTTCTGACGCCATATCTTTAAGGTGAAATTCATAATTTCTGTGTTATTAAAGTGTTGTACGTCAAAAGTGATTAGTCTTTGTAGTTACGCTGTGCACGGTGCGTGAACTCGTAGTCGAGCATCTCCTTCGTCAGCTCGGGCTCCTGGTCCATGCCCTTGTACTCCCAAACGGCAGCGTAGGCGAACTCGTCGTCGTGGCGCAGGGCCTCACCCTCCTCGGTCTGGTGCTCCGAGCGGAAGTGACCACCGCACGACTCCGCACGGTTCAGAGCGTCGCGAGCCATCAGCTCACCCAGCTCCAGGTAATCGGCCAGACGCAGTGCCTTCTCCAGCTCCACGTTGAACGACATCGGATCGCCAACCACCTTAACATCCTTCCAGAACTCCTTGCGAAGTGCCTGGATCTCCGTGATAGCGGTCTTGAGCGACTGCTCCGTACGAGCCATACCTACATTCTCCCACATGATGTGGCCCAGCTTCTTGTGAATATCGTCTACCGACTGCTTACCATTGATCGACATCAGCTTCTGGATCTTCTCCTTCACGGCCTTCTCAGCCTCGTCGAATGCAGGGGTATTCACGTCTACCTTCGGAGCCTGAATCTTCTTCGAGAGGTAGTCGCCGATCGTGTAGGGAAGTACGAAGTAACCATCAGCCAGACCCTGCATCAGTGCCGAAGCACCCAGACGGTTAGCACCGTGGTCCGAGAAGTTGGCCTCACCGATAGCGTACAGACCCGGGATCGTGGTCATCAGGTTGTAGTCAACCCAGATACCACCCATGGTGTAGTGTACGGCGGGGAAGATCTGCATCGGCTCCTTGTAGGGGCTTACGTCGGTGATCTCCTCATACATATCGAAGAGGTTGCCATAACGCTGCTTGATGATATCCTCACCCAGACGCTCGATAGCGGTCTTGAAATCGAGGAATACTGCGAGACCCGTCTCGTTCACACCGAAACCGGCATCGCAACGCTCCTTAGCGGCACGCGAAGCAACGTCGCGCGGTACGAGGTTACCGAATGCGGGGTAACGACGCTCCAGATAGTAGTCGCGATCCTCCTCCTTGATGTCCGACGGCTTGAGCGTACCGGCACGCAGGGCCTTTACGTCCTCGAGCTTCTTCGGAACCCAGATACGACCGTCGTTACGCAGCGACTCCGACATCAGCGTCAGCTTCGACTGCTGCGTACCGTGTACGGGGATACAGGTGGGGTGAATCTGCGTGAAGCAGGGGTTGGCAAAACCGGCACCCTTGCGGTAGCACTGGAAGGCAGCCGAACCGTTCGAACCCATAGCGTTGGTCGAGAGGAAGAATACGTTACCGTAACCACCCGATGCGATTACCACAGCGTGTGCACCGTGACGCTCGATCTCACCCGTTACCAGGTTACGAGCGATGATACCCTTAGCCTCACCGTTCTCAACAACTACGTCGAGCATCTCGTGACGCGGGTAGCTCTTTACCGAACCGGCAGCGATCTCCTTGTTCAGGGCTGCATAAGCACCCAGCAGGAGCTGCTGACCCGTCTGACCGCGGGCATAGAAGGTACGCGATACCTGAGCACCACCGAACGAACGGTTAGCCAGCAGACCACCGTACTCGCGAGCGAAAGGAACACCCTGAGCTACGCACTGGTCGATGATCAGGTTTGAAACCTCGGCCAGACGATATACGTTAGCCTCACGTGCGCGGTAGTCACCACCCTTGATCGTGTCGTAGAAGAGACGATATACCGAGTCGTTGTCGTTCTGGTAGTTCTTGGCTGCGTTGATACCGCCCTGAGCTGCGATCGAGTGAGCGCGACGGGGCGAGTCCTGAATGCAGAATACCTTGACGTTGTAACCAAGCTCACCGAGCGATGCAGCTGCGGCGCCACCACCCAGACCGGTACCGATGACGATGATATCGAGCTTGCGCTTGTTGGCCGGGCTTACGACCTTAATCGCTGCCTTGTGATTGCTCCACTTGTCGGCAAGTGCGCCGGCAGGAATTTTAGCATCTAATTTGAAAGCCATATCTTAAGTGTGTTTATTTGTTCTTGATTGGGTGGGTTAATTAGCAGCAGCAACCGCAGTTAGCCTTCACGAAGAATACCACTGCAACAGCAGCAAAACCAACGAAGATAATCGTTGCTACGAGCTGTGCAACGCACTTCAGGCGGGAATACCACGTGTCGTTGGCCCAACCGGCGGTCTGGAACATCGACCAAACGCCGTGCGTGAGGTGGAACCAGAGGGCGGCAAACCATACGAGGTAGAGTACCACGTTGTACCACTGCGAGAAGGTGTACTGAATCAGGGCAGCACCATCCGTAGCGGCGATCAGCTGACCACCAACCTCCGACTCGTGACCACCGAGAATCTCAACGAGCTGCATCTTAGCCCAGAAGTGCGAGAGGTGCAGCAGCAGACCTACGATTACGATCACGCCCAAAACGAGCATGTTCTTCGAAGCCCACGATACGCCCGGCTCCTTCGTCTCAACAGCATAGCGCTGCTTACCGCGAGCGCGGTAGTTGTTGACCGTCAGGATCAACGCGTAAGCGAAGTGAACTACAACCAGCGCAGCCAAACCGGCCGTACCCACGAGGGCATACCAGTTAGCACCGAGCAGTTCGCAGATCATGTTGTAGGCCTCGGCCGAGAAGATGGCCGCCAAGTTCATAGACATGTGGAAGAGAATGAAGAGCACCAGGGCGCAACCCGAAACACTCATCACCAGCTTCTTGCCTACCGATGAATTGTACAGAAAACAGTTCATAATGTGTAAAATTTGTTATTTTTGTGAATGATTTGCTTGCTTTCGCCTACAAAGATAATCATTGTTTGCGGAATAACAAGCCTTTTCTGTGTTAAAAATAGGTGTAGAGGTGGATAAAAGCGTGATTCGGCAACAAATGCGCCAGCGGAATCGGGCGCTGACTTTCGAGGCCCGATTGGAGGCTTCGGAGCGCATTTTTCGACAGGTGGAGCGCCTGGATCGTTTTGCAACGGCCCAGGTGGTGGGTCTCTATTGTGCCCTGCCCGATGAGCCGCCCACGGCAGCGGTGATTGATCGCTGGCTGGCGCTGGGTAAGCGCGTTGTGGTTCCGCGTGTCGAGGGGGATTGGATGCGCTTTTTTGACTATAACCCCGCTACGCAGGTTGCGGGATCGTTCGGCATCGAGGAGCCGGGTGCGGAGGCTGTGCTGTGCCGCCCCGAGGAGATTGAGCTGATGGTGGTCCCCGGAGTGGCTTTTACGGCCGTAGGAGATCGTATGGGGCGTGGTCGTGGCTATTATGATAAGTATCTCGCACAGAACGAATTTAAGGCGCCGACGGTCGGTGTTTGCTACTATCATCAATTGGTGGATGCGCTTCCTGTTGAACCGCACGACATCCGACTTGATGAGGTGATTGCGGGATAGAAGTTGAAAGTTGAAAGTTGAA
>JAFZFJ010000066.1 GCA_017555975.1 Alistipes sp.
GGACAAGACGCTGCGTTTCTTTGCCTCGGAGATCATTCGCGAAAAGATCCTCCGCAACTACGACAAGGAGATCCCCTATTCGTGTGAGATTGCCATCGACACCTACAAGGAGGAGCCGACGATCGACCGCATCGCGGCCACGATCTATGTTTCGCGCGACTCGCAGAAGGGCATCATCATCGGCCACAAGGGCGAGAAGCTGAAGAAGGTGGGCAAGGCTGCCCGCGAGGATATGGAGGCCTTTCTCGGTAAGAAGGTCTTCCTGCAGCTCTTCGTCAAGGTGAACGACGACTGGCGCAACAACGACCGCGAGTTGCGCCGCTTCGGTTACGAGTTGGAGTAATCCGCTCGGAGAGACTGCATAAAAACGCATTTCGGATTCATGCTACGACTGTTCAAACTCTTACTCCTTGTGCTGATGCTGGGTTGTGCGACCACGACCTCGGCTCAATACAACCGTGAGTATTTCTTTTGGGCAGGTCGTCGCTGCATGATGAATAACGACTACCAGGAGGCGATCCGCACGCTCAACACGCTGCTGCGCGTCGATGACGAAGCCTTCGAGGGCTACTTCCTGCGCGGCATTGCGAAATACAACCTCGACGACCTGCTGGGTGCCGAGGCCGACTTTACGCGAGCCATCGAGCTGAACCCCGTCTACACGCAGGCCTACACCTACCGCGCCATCACGCGTTCGCGCCTGGGTAACTACGACGACGCACTGCAGGATTTCCGCGAGGCGATCGAGCTGCGTCCCGACCTGCCGGGTCCCTACTACAGCCGAGGTGTGACGCGCCTCTTGAACCAGCAGTTTGAGGAGGCGATCAGCGACTTCAACAAGTACATCCGCCAGGAGACCAAAGTGGCCGATGCCTACATCTGCCGCGGTTTGAGCTACCTGCACCTGAAGGATACGCTTGCCGCCTATGCCGACTACAATACGGCGATCCGCACCAACCGCGAGAACCCGAACGGCTACAACCGTCGCGGCACGCTCTACATGCAACAGAAGCGTCTTCAGGAGGCCGAGGCCGACTTCAACAAGGCGATTGAGTGCGACTCGGCGTACCTGCTCTCCTACTTCAACCGCGCCTTGGTCTACTCGGACACGAACCGCCCGATGGCGGCATTGGCCGACTTCGACAAGGTGATCCGACTCGACTCAACGAACTCGCTTACCTACTTCAACCGCGCCATGCTGCGCAGCCAGATTGGTGATTACAACCGTGCGTTGGAGGACTACGACAAGGTGGCACTCTACTCGCCGAACAATGTCTTGGTCTTCTACAACCGTGCCGGTGTGCATGCCCAGCTGGGCGAGTATGAAAAGGCGATCGAGGACTACACCTCGGCCATCGAGCTCTACCCCGACTTTGCAAACGCCTACATCTATCGTGGGCGCCTGCGCGCGTTGCTGCGCGACCCGAAGGGTGCTCGCAGCGACCGCGATGCGGCCCAGCAGAAGATTGCCGCCTACCGCGAGCGACTCTCGGACAGTACCTACTCGATCTATGCCGACACAACGCAGCACTTCGATCGTCTGCTCTCGTTCGACAGCAAGTTTGCAGGTTCGTCGTTCGACCGCATCACGGGCGGACAGCGTGGCGGAGAGGAGATGCGTCTCCTGCCGCTCTTTAAGTTCACGCTCATGCAGCCCGACACGCTCGAGCGCGTGCGCCACTACCACCCGAAGCGTCTGGCCGACTTCGAGCAGCGCATCGGCAACCCGATGCTTGCGCTCTCGTGGCAGGATTCATCGCTGCCGGCCGATTCGTTAGTGGCGGTTGATCGACGCTATGAGCAGCGTCTGAAGCGCGAAGTGCCGACCTGGATCACGCTTTTTGAGCGCGGTGTGTCGCAGGCGCTCATCAAGCAGTATACC
>JAFZFJ010000001.1 GCA_017555975.1 Alistipes sp.
GTGGCCGATGCTCCCTACGAGCGCTCACCGCTCTATGTACGCGCCGGCGAAATCCTTCCATTAGGACGCCCGATCACCTACACCGCCGAGGAGCAAGATGAGGCGCTTACGATTCAGGTCTATACGGGTGGTGATGCTCAATTTAGCCTCTACGAGGATGACGGGACGAGCTACGCCTACGAAAAGGGGGCCTATAGCCGCATCCCCATCCGTTGGAATGAGACCCAAAAGCAACTGACCATTGACGCACGCGAAGGTCACTTCGATACGCAGGTTGACACACGCCCGCTGACGATTCGCATCATCTCGCCTACGGGTGTCATAACCCACCACCGCACCTACGACGGAACTCCAATTATCATTCAATAAAAACCTCCTCATGAAACGACACATTCGCTCACTCTGCCTACTCGGCCTTAGCCTTTTTATCGCCTGTACGGCCACAAACAACGAGCCTCTCTATCTCAACGAAAACGCCCCGATCGAGGAGCGCGTCGAGGATGCACTGCAACGCATGACCCTCGAGGAGAAGGTGGCACTCTGCCATGCACAATCGAAATTCTCGATCAAGGGTGTACCTCGTCTCGGCATTCCCGAAGTTTGGATGAGCGACGGCCCGCATGGCGTTCGCGCCGAGATCGAGTGGGACAGCTGGAAATATGCCGGCTGGAGCAACGACTCGTGCACGGCTTTTCCGGCCCTTACCTGTTTAGCGGCTACGTGGAATCCGGAGATGGCGGCCATCTACGGCAAAGCGGTAGGCGAAGAGGCGCGCTACCGCAAGAAGGATATCTTGCTCGGTCCGGGTCTGAACATCTACCGCACACCGCTCAACGGACGCAACTTCGAGTACATGGGCGAAGATCCCTGCTTGGCGGGAGTGATGGTGGCCCCCTACATCCATGAGGCGCAGAAAAACGGCATCGCCACTTGCGTCAAGCACTATGCACTCAACAACCAGGAGACGGATCGTATGCGGGTCAATGTCCACCTCTCGGAGCGTGCATTGCGCGAGATTTACCTGCCGGCCTTTCAGGCTGCAGTCGATGCGGGTGCTTGGTCGTTCATGGGTTCGTATAACAAATACCTCAGCCAACACGGATGCCATAACGAGGTGTTAATCAACCAAATCCTCAAAGGCGAATGGGGCTTTGACGGTGCATTTATCTCCGATTGGGGTGGTACGCACGACACGACCGAGGCGGCCCAATATGGCCTGGATATCGAGATGGGAACCGGCTCAGACGGCCTCACCTACTCGACCAGCAACCACTACGACAACTACTACCTGGCACTCCCCTACCTCGATGCGCTGAAGCGTGGCGAGCAGCCCATGGAGCAACTCGACGACAAGGCGCGTCGTGTGCTGCGCCTGATTTTCCGTACCGTGATGGCCAAAGATCGCCCATGGGGTTCGTTTGCCACCGAGGAGCATGCCGCCGTAGCACGCCAAATCGCCACCGAGGGTATTGTACTCCTTAAGAATGATGGTATTCTGCCCCTTAAGCCCGAGGCGGGAAAACACATCGCCGTGATCGGCGAGAATGCCACCCGCTCATTATTACGTGCAGGAGGCTCATCGGAGTTGAAGCCTCACCGCGAGATTTCGCCTTTGCAGGCCATCGAAGAGCTCTATGGCAAAGAGCAGGTCAGCTACGCCCTCGGCTACGGCAGTGGTCGCTCGTCGTACGGTCGCGTGAATCCCTCGCCCTACGATGCCGAAGCGCTGAAACGCGAGGCCATCGAATTGGCCAAACATGCTGATATTGTATTCTTTATTGGCGGCCTAAACAAAAGCCACCAGCAGGATTGCGAAGATGGCGACCGCGTGCAATACGGTTTACCGTTTGGCCAGGAGGAGCTGATTCGCGAGCTGTGCGCTGTGAACCCCAATGTGGTGGTTGTCATCCACTCGGGCAATGCCATAGAGACGAGCTGGAGCCACCTCCCTCGAGCCATCGTGCAGGGTTGGTATAGCGGTTCGGAGGCGGGCCATGCCCTTACGGACATCTTGAGCGGAGCCGTGAATCCGAGCGGCAAGCTCCCCTTCTCGTTCTATGCACGCCTGGAGGATTGTGGCGCACACGCCTTTGACGAGGCCTGCTATCCGGGTGTGGATAACGAGTGCTACTACAAAGAGGACATCCTGGTCGGCTACCGCTGGTTGCAGGCCAAAGGTATCCGGGCAGCCTACCCGTTCGGTTATGGCCTGTCGTATACCACCTTTGAACTTGGAGCACCCAAGGCGAAGCGCGCCTCTTATCGCGCCGGTGAGAAAATCACGGTCAGTGTGACGGTCACGAACAGCGGTGCAGTTGCCGGAAAAGAGGTCGTTCAACTCTACGCCTCAAAGCCCGAAAGTGCCATTATGCGAGCCCCGCGTGAGCTGAAGGCCTTCCAAAAAGTGTATCTTGAGGCGGGTGAGAGCAAGCGCGTGGAGCTGAGATTCGACGCAGACGACCTGTCGTATTGGGACGAGGCGTCGCACACATGGCAACTCGAAAAGGGCAACTATACGCTCTTTGTCGGCAACTCGTCCGAGGCTGCCAATTCGGTCTCGATTCGTCTGAAATAGACGCGCAAAAACGAACAAAAAGAGGCCTAAAAGGGGTGAATTGGGCCATTTTAGGCTGTCAAAAACGAATAAGTATAAAGATGTATTTTTGACCAAGAAAAACGACTTCCTGAAAAACTTTCGTATATTTACACGTTCAAATGGGTTTATAATTACCCTAAACAGACCTATTAGTATAATATTAACAGGCATCAAGAAAGAGCTATCTCACTCATAAAGTGCGAGATACAAGCTGTTTGTGATGCAATAAAACGACACGATGAAAGAGCAATTAGAGCAACTCAACAGTGTGATCATCAACTTCGGAGATGGTGGCATGCTGATCGTAAATTTGATTTTGGCCTTCGTAATGTTCGGCGTAGCACTCGGTATTCGGCCTCGAATCTTTAAAGACATTATCGTCAATCCGAAATCGGTAATTGTCGGCATCCTGTTGCAGTGGATTGCCCTGCCGGCCGTCACCTTCGCTGTTGCTCTTTCGCTCAGTCCGTGGATTACCCCCATGATTGCTTTGGGTATGATTCTGGTAGCTTCGTGTCCGGGTGGTAACATCTCGAACTTCATGTCGTCGCTTTCGAAGGGCAACATCGAACTTTCGGTCTCGATGACCGCCATCACGACGGCTTTTGCTCCGCTCGTAACCCCGTTCAACTTCTTCCTTTGGGGGTCGCTCTACAGCCACATCATTAGCGTCAAGGCCGATATTCCGACCCTGGTGATCCCCTTCTTCCCGATGTTGGAGCAGATTTTGTTGCTGCTCGGTCTGCCGATCTTCCTGGGTCTGGTGTTCCGTCGCTATCTGCCCAATTTGGCCAAGCGTATCTCCAAGCCGGCACAGGTACTCTCGATCCTGCTCTTTATTGCCATGGTGATCGCTTCGTTCTCGCAGAACTTCCAGCTCTTCCTGGACCACATCTTCTACGTCTTCTTCATCGTGATGCTCCACAACGCATGTGCGCTGGCGACGGGCTATTTCGGTGGTCGCCTGGCCCGCGTGTCGAATGCTGACCGCCGTTCGCTCACCGTGGAGATTGGTATCCAGAATTCGGGACTGGGTCTGATTCTGCTCTTCAACCCCAACATCTTCCCGGCTGAGATTTGGCACGGCCACTACGGCGGCATGCTCTTTATCACGGCATGGTGGGGCATTTGGCACATCATCTCGGGCCTTACGGTCTCCTACTTCTTCCGTCGAACCCCTCTGGAGGACTAACAAATGGCAAAAGAACGCAAAATTCAGGACTACGATCCGCTGTATAGCTTTCTACGTCACTACGTAGATACCTTTCTCAAACTCTCGTACCGCAACATTCGCTATGTAGGTCGCGAGCGCATCCCGACTGATGGCGCGGTGATCTACGCACCGAACCACACGAATGCCCTGATGGATGCCCTGGTCATCTTGGCCATGAACCGCAGTCCGAAGGTCTTCGTGGCTCGCGCCGACATCTTCCGCAACCGCAAGTTGGCCAAGATCTTCCGTTTTCTGAAGATTCTGCCTATCATGCGTATTCGCGACGGCTACGGCGAGGTGAAGAAGAACAACGAGACGATCGAAAAGGCCGTTGACGTATTGCGCGACAAGGTACCCTTCTGCATCTTCCCCGAAGGCCAGCACCAGGCTAAGCACTCGTCGCTGCCCCTCTCGAAAGGTATCTTCCGCATCGCCTTCCAAGCTCAGGAGCTGATGCCCGACATGCCGCTCTACATCGTGCCGGTCGGCATGAGCTACGGCAACTTCTTCCGTTTCCGCTCGACTGTACGTGTACAGGTGGGTGATCCGATCAACGTGCAGGAGTTCCGCAACGCGCACCCCGACCAGACTCCGCAGGAGCAGATGAACCTGCTCAAAGACGAGTTGGCCGAGCGCATGCACGCCACCATTTTCCACATCCCCCACGATGAGGACTATGACGCCACATATGAGATATGTGCAGCTGCCGTAAAGCAGCAGGCCAAGTTGATGCGTACCGAAGGTGGTCGTAAGAAGAATCAGTTGGACGCACACTTCGAGGCTAACAAGCGCATCGTTGAGCACATCAAGACGATCAAAGCCAACAACGAGGAGGTTGCGAAGCAGCTGATGCAGTTGGGTAATGAAGCTTCGGCACTGCGCAACAAGCAAGGCATCAGCCTTTCGTCGGTGTCGATCAAGTACCCCTTCTGGTCGCGCCTGCTGAAGATTCTCTTTTGGATCATCACGCTCCCCTACTGCCTGTCGGTATCGCTGCTCACGCTGCCCATCAACGGTATCATCCAATTCCTCTTCACGAAGCTGAAGGATGAGGCCTTCCACAATTCGGTACGCTACCTCGTGCATCTGCTCATGTGGCCTATCCTGATGACCATTTACGCAGTGATCTGCTTTATCCTACTCCCTTGGCAGTGGGCCATTCCGACCATCTTCCTGCTGCTCCCCGCGCCCATTGTCGCGCATGAGAGTTGGCGACTGCTGCGCCTGGGGATTTCGGACGTGAAGTTACTCGCATGCAAAGAGTTGCGCCTGAAGTATCGCAAAATACGCCAATTAATTTTCAACAAATAAGCCTATGAAAAAATTTCTGACTACATGTATCTTGTCGCTCTTGGCGCTGAACATCTACGCCCAAGGTGATGAGCAGAATACCGTCCAGGCAACCACCTCGAAGAAGGAGATCGTCAAGACGGGCTACAATTTTGGCCCGCTGCCCGCTATTGCCTTCGATGCCGACAAGGGTTTCCAGCTGGGAGCTATCCTCAATATCTACGACTTTGGCGACGGCACGGTCTATCCCAATACGCGCCAGCAGTGGTTCTTTGAGGCTTCGTTCTTCACGAAGGGCTCGCAGCTCTACACCATCTCTTACGACTCGCGTTTCCTGATTCCGGGCGTCCGTTTCTCGGCCACGCTGACCGCCACGAATGATAAGGCGATGGATTTCTACGGTTTCAACGGTTACCAGTCCTACTTCGACTACGAGAAGATTGATGCCGGCAAGGCGGGCGACAGCTACATCTACACGCCCAAATACCGCGTTGACCGCAAGGCGATCCTCTTCAAGTCGGATTTCACGGGTAATCTGTGGAACAACAAACTCTTCTGGGAGGCCGGCTATCATCTGAGCTATTTCGATGAGGGTGCAATCAACCGCGAGAAGATCAACAAGAACAAAGACGAGGGCGAGGTATTCCCCGACTCGGAGCCCACCCTTTTTGAGCAGTACCGCACGTGGGGCATCATCAAGGACGATGAGGCCGACGGCGGTTGGAACAGCACGCTTCGTCTGGGTCTGTTGTACGACACGCGCGATAAGGAGGGAGCTCCCTCGCGTGGTATTTGGGCTGAGGCTCATGCCATCGTAGCTCCAAAGTGGCTCGGCACGACCCACCCCTATTACAAGTATTCGGCAACCTTCCGCCAGTACATTCCGATCGTAGACAACGACAAGCTCACCTTTGCCTATCGACTGAACTATGAGGGTACGTTTGGCAAAGAGGCTCCCTACTACGTACTGCCCTACATCACCACGATGGGCCAATCATACGACCGCGACGGTATGGGCGGTTTCCGCACCATCCGTGGTATCATGCGTAACCGCGTACAGGGTCTGGATATGGCCTCGTATAACGCCGAGTTCCGTTGGCGCTTCGTTTCGTTCCCGCTCTGGAAGCAGAACATCGCCTTTGCATTGAATGTCTTCAGCGACGGTACGATGGTAACGAAGGAGTATGACATGTCGTTTGGCCGCACGGCTTCGGAGTTCGCTTCGCAGGAACTTTACGAGGCTGCAAAGAGCGACTATGATAGCTACATGAGTAAGGGCCTGGGCCACGATCGTCCGCACGTCACACTGGGTGCCGGTCTGCGCTTCATCATGAACCAGAACTTCATCGTCTGCTTCGAGTATGGTAAGCCGATTGGCCAATACCACAAGCAGGATGGTAATGGTGCATTCTACATGAACATCGGCTATCTGTTCTAAAGATTCTTAACGAGCGAAAAAGGCTGTCCAATAAAAGTTGCGACAGCCTTTTTTTTGTGAGCCATTACCCGAAGAAGCGTTCGTCGAAATTGACCAAATAGAGTTTATCGGTGGCGCGTGTCAAGGCCGTATAGAGCCAGCGCATCAAATCCGAGGTAAGGGGTTCGTCGCCGAAGAGACAGCGATCCACAAAGACTGCACGCCACTGGCCACCCTGCGCCTTATGACAGGTCACAGCATAGGCAAACTTCACCTGCATGGCGTTAAAATGGGGATTCTCACGAATCTCCTTAAAGCGCTTAATCTTGCTCTTTACATCTAGGTAATCTTTCTCCACCTCATAGAAAAGGCGGTTTTGCTCCTCGCGCGTGAGTGAGGGCGATTCCGAGGCAATCGTATCGAGCAGGATCTTACATTCGAGCTGCGTATCGTCGTAATCGGGAAACTCCAACACGGCATTCGCAAAGCGGAAACCGTAGAAATCTTCGAAGCGCCTCAGGCGCTTCAAACGCGCGATGTCGCCATTGGCCACGAAGTGCATCGGACACCCTTCGGTACGTTCAGCATAATAGTAGTTGTTCTTCACAACCATCAGCATATCACCACTTTCTATCTCTTCCTCGGCCGACAATACATGGCGACGAATACTTTCATTATAACGATTGGCGCGCTTATTCGAGCGCGTGATGACGATCACCTCATCACGCCCATATTTGGCATACGCATCACCTAAAAGTTCGAGAAAATCGCCTCCATTTATCGCTTCAAAATCGGGGAAATTCATCTCGAAAATAGGCACTTCGAGGATACCCTGCTCTAACATACAGCGCACCATCGTGGCATTAAACAGAATACCCGACTCACTTTGTTGGCGCACCACTTCGTCAAGCGTGCAGTACTCTACCGGGCCGAAACGGCTCAGCGTGTCGGGGTCGAGTGCAGGGCTGAAATCGTAGCCAACAGGGGGCAGCTGAGCGCTATCACCCACCAAGATCAGGCGACAGTTTTTTCCGCTTCGCACATAACGCACCAAGTCGGCCAGGAGAGAACCGCTGCCAAAGGTAGTATCAAACGAAGCATCAGAGAGCATCGAGGCCTCGTCGACAATAAAAACGGTATTTTGTTCGCGGTTCAGGTCGAGCGTAAACTTCGATTCGTAGTCCGCATTAGTACGCTCGCGATAGATGCGTTTATGAACCGTCAAGGCCTTTTCACCCGAATAACGAGCCAGCACCTTAGCGGCCCGTCCCGTGGGTGCTAAGAGCACGGTTTTAATGCCTACTTCCTTCAAGGCGGCCACCGTAGCGGCAATCAAGGTAGTTTTTCCCGTACCGGCATAACCATTCAGGACAAAAATTCGCAAGAAATCGTCAGAAACGAGGTATTCTGACAACTTTTCGATGATTTTTTTTTGTCCAAAGGTTGTTTCGAAACAAATTTTAGCGTAAATTTGAATCGCAATACGAGTACTTTCCATTGAGTGCACGTTTTATACAGCAAAATTAATAACAAAACCTAAATAAAAAATGAAAAAAATCGCACAAATTCTTCTTGCTTTGGTGATCGTAGGCTTCGTCTACGTGATCTACCAGCAGATCTCGACGCCCATCCGTTTCGAGAACGACCTTAAGTCGAAGAGCGCCCAGGTTATCGAGCGCATCAAGGACATCCGTACCGCTGAGCGTGCCTACAAGTCGAAGTACCAGAAGTTCACGGCTGACTTTGACACGCTGGCAAACTTCATCCTGAACGACACGCTCGAGATGGAGCGCAAGCTCGTTGACGAGGACGACTCGGTAGGTTTGGCTCTTCTGAAACGTCAGGGTAAGAAGAACGTAGAGAAGTTCAAGGTTGCCGTTATCGACACCATCTTCTCGCCCAAGAAGCTCACGAAGGAGGATGTTATGAACCTGCGCTACATCCCCACGACGCACAACCAGGCTGAGTTCATCCTCGAGGCCGGTCAGATTACGACCGAGTCGAAGATCGTGATCCCCGTTGTTGAGTGCCGCGCTCCCTACATCAAGTTCCTCGACACGGTGACCTACCGCCAGGAGATCATCAACAAGATCGACGACGATGTGAACAACTTCAACCGCTACCCCGGTATTAAGTTTGGTTCGATGGATGCTGGTAACAACGAGGCCGGTAACTGGGAGGACTAATGAAGGTTATATCCAACACAAACAAAAAGGTGTCCATCCGACTTACGGGTGGACACTCTTTTTCGGTACCTGAGCAACTCGGCAAGATCGAGCTCGTAGAGCTGCTCACCGAGCGCACGCTGCTGGTCCCCGAACAATTCTATGCTGCTGAAGGAGTCCACGCTGCTTTTGCTGCAGCCGGCATGCCGATCGAGCAAGAGGATGTGATTCTGCCCATCCGCACCGACAAGGGAATGATGGCCCTCGTGGCTGTTTCAGCGGCCGAAAAGGAGCGGTTAGATGCCCTCATGGCCGAAGGAGGGCGTTACACCACCCCGCTGCTACATCCCGTAGGCAACATCGAGCCAACGATCTGGATCTGCGACACCGAAGACCTTATATATATAAAGGTATACGATCCGAAGCTACAGATGGCCGAGGTGGTATCCATCGAGGATGAGGCCGACCGCGACTACCTCTTGGCCCGCCTGACGGAGAGCTGCGATGAACAGCGCTACACGGTACGCCTGCAACTCAGAAGCAACGAGAAGCGCATCCTGCGCCAATACAAAAACTATTTCAAACGACTGCAATGCGAATAATTAGCGGAACCCTCAAGGGGCGCGCCATTAACCCGCCCAAGAATCTCCGAGCACGTCCTACGACCGATTTTGCCAAGGAGAACCTCTTCAACGTCCTGCAAAACCTCGTCGACATCGAGGAGTGCGACGTTTTGGATCTCTTTGCCGG
Source organism: Alistipes sp. (assembly GCA_017555975.1). Lineage (GTDB taxonomy): Bacteria > Bacteroidota > Bacteroidia > Bacteroidales > Rikenellaceae > Alistipes. The sequence goes on from JAFZFJ010000001.1 coordinate 9,432, forward strand.
AACGGGCTCGATCAGCTACGAGTTCTGCTCGCGTGGTGCCAAATCGGTCACCTCGGTGGAGATCAATGCCGTGCATCACAACTTCATCCGCCAAACGGCGCGTGAGTTGGGTATACGCACGCTCTACCCCGTTAAGGCCAACGCATTTCTCTACCTGAAGAGTTGCCCGAAGCAGTTTGACCTGGTCTTTTCGGACGCTCCCTACGATTTGGAGCACAGCGAGGAGATCATTCCGCTCGTTCTGAATAGCGACATCCTGCGCGAAGGGGGCATTTTCATCTTCGAGCACTCAAAAGAGAAGAATTTCGAGGATCACCCTTCCTTTTGGCAATTAAGAAGTTACGGAAGCGTGCAATTTTCTTTTTTCAAAAAATAAAAAAAAGTACTCAAAACGCTTGCAGGTTTAAAAATTTGTAGTACCTTTGCAAACGCAATGAGGGAACAACACCGAGTTGCATGGCTCTAAAATTGGTGCGTTAGTTCAGCTGGTTAGAATACGTGCCTGTCACGCACGGGGTCAGGGGTTCGAGTCCCCTACGCACCGCCAAAAGGATGATCTTCGGGTCATCCTTTTTTTGTATCTATTACA
>JAFZFJ010000067.1 GCA_017555975.1 Alistipes sp.
ACCGTCTGCAGGGGCATCGTCTCGGGCACATAGTGCACCTCCATAAGCACCTCCTCGATCGTCTTGGGATTCAGGAAGAGGCTCTTCGAGTTGACATAGCCGATGATGTTGTCGATGTTGTTGCGCCAGACAAACAGACGCGAGTACTTCGACTCGACGAACTGCTCGGTAAGCTCCTCGATCGTTGCCTCCACATCCACGCCCTCAACATCGACACGCGGGACCATGCAGTCACGCACGCGCAGGTCGGCAAAATCGAGCGCATTCTGGAAGAGTTTTAGCTCGTTTTCGGCCTCCGCCTGCGTCTCGTTGTTCGTAGCATCGAGCAGCGCAGCCAGATCGTCGTGGTTGAAGGTAGGCATCGTCTCCTCCACCTCCACGCGGCGACCCACCAGTCGCAAAATACCCTGCGAGAGGAGCGTCGTGAGGCGTGCCAGGGGATAGAGCACGATGTAGAAGATATAGATCAGCGGGGCAAAGGTGCGATAGTAGAAGTTCGGATTATTCTTGAAGATCGACTTCGGCAAGAATTCGCCCACGAAGATGATAATGATCGTCGATACAGCCGTCTCGACCGCCAGTGAGCCCTGCTCGGTGAGGTCCCAGCCCAAGAGCGTGAAGATTCCGCGCAGCAAGAGCGACATGCAGAGCGAATAGACGACCAGGGCGATGTTGTTACCCACAAGGATCGTCGTGATATACTGGCTCGGGTGGCGCTCAAAGAGCCCTGCAATCGTATTGAAGAGGGTACTCTGCTTGCGGTCCAACTCCAATTTCAGGCGGTTCTTGCTCGTGAAAGCAATCTCCATACCCGAAAAGAAGGCAGAGAGCAAGCACATCAGGAAGATGATGAGCAACGAGGTCAATATATCAGCGGTCTGGATCATGAATGGCGAATTGGTACTTAATCGATCAGGAGACTATCGGTGTTGCAGAGGAACCATTCCCTCCTGCCCCATCGGTTTAGCCTCCAAGCTCGGTTGCTGCATGCGCGACTGCATGCGGTTGTGCGGACGCAACTCACCATCCGAGATGCGCTCACGCTCATTGACCCTAACCTGGGGAGCACCTCCCGTTTTCGGCAACAGATCATGGCTGCGCGGCGATCGCTGGACACGCGGCTCCTCACGACGAGGCTCGGCAGCCGGCTTCTCCTGCTTCTTCTCGGCAGGAGCCACACGGTGCGTGGTATCCCCCTCGTTCTGCGGCTTCATCTCGATCTCCATGCGGCTCTTCTGGTAGCGGAAGCGCCAATCGCGGAACTCCTCATCCGACTCGAAACGCTCACCCACAGTCACATTGTTTCCGCGCACAAGCTTCGTATCGACATTCGAGTAGATCTGCTTGGTCTGCGCATTCCAAAAGAGCTGCTGCGTATAGACCTCCGTGCCGTCTTGCTTATGCACCTCGACATTACCCTTAGCCTCCCACAGCTGACGCTGTTCGTAGTAGATGGCATAGTTCGCCGTCAAGACGGCATTGACCGTCGTGAGCGAGTCGTCCTGATAGGTCGTGATCTTGATACCCTTGCGGAACTCGCGGTAGGGCTCGCTACCAAGCGTATAACCCTCCAAGAGCGGGGTCTCGAAGAAATAGGAACGACGGCCGTTCTGCGACATGACAATCGAGAGGTTTTCGCTATACTCGGTCATGAGCGCCGTCTCGACCTTGCGCACCTCGGTCTGCGTTTCGCCCCCACACGAGAATAGCAA
>JAFZFJ010000068.1 GCA_017555975.1 Alistipes sp.
GATGCCGTCACCCGGGGCGGTTTGGAACAGCAGCGTTTGGTTGCTCTTGAGTACCAAGACCGATTTCAGGGTGATGACACCCGCTACGTCAAAGACAATCGTGCGGTTGGATTCGCTCACGGCATCGCGCAGCGAACCGGCACCCGAATCGTTGAGGTTCGTAACATGGACAATCTGACCACCACGGCCACCCGTAGCATTGCGTCCGTGACCCACAGCGGTCGGGAATGCCTTCACGGCGCCGTAGTCGGGGAACTTCTGTGTTGCGGGCGGTTCGGGCGTCGGCGGATTGGGGGGCGTCGGCGGATTGGGTTCGGGATCCGGGTCCGGCTCGGGCTCCGGAGTGGGCGTGGGTTGCTCCGTCTCGGGCTCTTCCGGATCTTCGGGTGCAGGGTCATCGCCCCCACAAGCGGTGAGCGTAAACAGAGAGGCGCACAGCAGCGCGTATAGCCAATGTTTGGTCTTCATGTTTTTTTTGTGTTGTAGTTGCGATGGTTATTTCGCCAGCTCCAGGCAGCCCATGATGAAGGGACCGGTGGCCTTGGCGTCGTTGTCGCGGATGCGCTCGCCGATGTAGTACTCGAAGCTACCGTCGCGGTAGGGGTTGCCTCCCAAACCACCCACAGCACAGCAACGGGTCAGCGAGAGTACGCCATGCTCGTCTTCAAAGATCAGATCGTTGCACAGCGCACGGTAGGCCTCGACGGCCACCTTGCGGTAGCGATGCGGCAGGTAGCCCTTGTTGACCGCCTTGGCGATGGCATACATGCATTGAGCCGTCACCGAAGCCTCGGGGTAGTTACCCTCGCGCTCGGGACAGTCAAGCACTTGATACCAGTGTCCGTTGCGCTGGTATTTCGTGAGGGCCTCGGCAAGTCCCTGGATGTAGCCGATGATCTCGGCGCGGTCGGGGTGATCTTGGGGTAGGTAGTCGAGGTTGTCGACCAGAGCCATGAACCACCAACCGATCGAACGCCCCCAGAAGTTGGGCGAGTGGCCCGTTTCGGGGTTGGCCCAGCGCTGTGAGCGACTTTCGTCCCAGGCGTGGTGGTAGAGCCCCGTTGTGGGGTCGTAGGTGTGTTTGTGGCAGAGCTTGATCTGCTTGACGGCCTCCTCGATCCAAGCGGGCTCGTTGAAGGTGGCACCATACTCCATCAGTACGGGCGAACACATGTAGAGTCCGTCGAGCCACATCTGGTGCGTGTAGCGGAGCTTGTGCCAAAAACCGCCATCGGAGGTGCGGGGCTGCTCGCGAAGCTGATCTACCAGTAGATCGAGCGCCTTGCGATACTTCTCCTTGCCCGTCTTGGCGTAGCAGTCGAAGAGGTATTTGCCCGAATTGATAAAATCGAGGTTGTATTGTTTGCGTTCGTAAAGGTGGATCTCACCCGCCTCGTTGACAAGTGTGTCGGCTAACTTTTCGACGTAGTTGAAATAATCCTCATCACCGGTCGTGAGCCAAATCTCGAGCATGGCACAGCAACCTACGCCCTGCGAGTAGCCGAAGAAGGGGGCTTTGCAGAAATCGAGCATCCAGGCTTCGGGGAAGCGGGCGCGTTCCGAGGCGGCAAAGCGGCGTGCCATCTCGCCATAGGGGAGGGTTTTGGCCGATGCGGCCAAGGTTGAAAAAGCGATCAGTGTCAGCAAAAAGATACGTTTCATGGCTCTTTAAGTAGTTGTTGGAGCGGTTGTTTGTATTAAAATACAAATATAGAGAAATAAACCCTTTTTTGCAAGCGCGATTTTCGAAGAAAATTTACTATATTTGTCCCATTGTATTAATAATCCGACTATGGAACTGAAAACCGTGCAAAAAGAGCTGCACCGACTCAATGAACTGGTGGGTGCATGGCGCGATGCCGAAGATATAACAACGATTGAGCGTGAGCTGGTTTTGGCCCGTTTGCGTGATTTGTATGAGGCGATTCGCTTTGGCGTAGAGCCTTCGACCCCTGCGGTTGTGGCAGTGCCGCCCGTGGTGAACGATCCGTTGACGGAGACGGTCAATGAGGTGGAAGAGGCCTATGAGGAGGAGCCCCTGGTGCTGGAGGCGGACGACTTCTTCTCGCTCGATGCGATTGAGACCGTCGAGGAGGAGTTTGAGCCGATTGCAGAGCCCGAAGTAGCTGAAGAGCCCGTTGAGGAGGAGGCCCCTGCAGCGGTTGTTGACGAAGAGCCGATTGCTCAGCCTGAGCCTATCGTGGAGCCCGACCCCGTCGTGGAGGAAGAGCCTGTCGTAGAACCTGAGCCGGAGGTGGTTGCAGAGCCCGAACCGATTGTCGAGCCCGAGCCGATTGTTGAGCCCGAACCGGAAATTGTGGCTGAGCCCGAACCGGAGACAACCCCTGCTCCTGTTGCTTTTCAGACCCTCTTTGGGGTGGAACCGACCGAGGATCCGCATCGTCGCAAGCAGCGCGTTATTATGTCGCTCTACGATGTACACGAGCCCGAACCCGAGCCCGTGGTGGTGCAGCCTGCCCCGATCGAGGAGCCCGTTGTAGAGGAGCCCATCGAGGAGCATCCGATGGTGGAAGAGCCCGTTATCGAGGAGCAAGCGGAGCAAGAGGAGCACTTTACCCCGCTGGTTGCGCCGAGCGGTGTCTATACGTCCGTAGATGAGGACGAGGTGATCGAGATCTCGGAGGAGGAGCTTGAGGCGATGCCCGAAGAGGATTCGATGACGGAGGAGGTTGTCGAGGAGGAGGCGGTTGCCGACGAAGAGGTGATCCTCTTTGATCCGCAGACCGAGGAGCAACCGATGCAGCCGAAGGTGGAACCGCAACCGACCGCCGAGCCTGCTGCCGTGTTGGGCGAGACGATTCAGCCCATCCAGACCTTGGGTGATCAATTGGCCGCCCAGCAGCGTGTCAACGACCTGCGTCCCCGCATTACGGACCTCAGACGTGCCGTGGGACTGAACGATAAGTTCCTCTTGATTCGTGACCTCTTTGGCGGTAATGGTTCGCTCTACGAGATCACGATTCGCAAACTCAACGAATTCGATAATTTCGACGACTGCATGATCTACATCGCTGAGCACTTTGCTTGGAATCCCAATTCGGACGGAGCTAAGTTGATGATGGATCTTTTGGAGCGTAAATTCGAACAGCAATAAGATGGCGAAACTCTATTTGGTGCCGACCCCGATCGGCAATTTGGACGATATCACCCTGCGTGCGGTGGAGGTGCTCAAATCGGTAGATCTGATTTTGGCCGAGGATACCCGTACGACCTCCTTTCTGCTGCGTCACCTGGGTATCGAGAAACCCCTCAAGGCGCACCATAAGTTCAACGAGCACGCTACGGCTCAATTTTTTACCGAGACGGTGGCTGCAGGACGCGATGTGGCTCTGGTGTCGGATGCCGGTACGCCGGGTATCTCCGATCCGGGATTTCTGTTGGTGCGTACCTGTGTCGAGCAGGGGATCGAGGTGGAGACCCTGCCCGGTCCTACGGCACTGATTCCTGCCCTGGTCAATAGCGGTTTTCCGTGTGATCGTTTCTGCTTTGAGGGCTTCCTGCCCCAGAAGAAGGGACGCATGAAGCACCTGGAGCGTTGCCGTGACGAGGAGCGTACGATGATCTTCTACGAGTCGCCCTACCGTGTGGTGAAGTGTCTGGAGCAGTTTGCTGAGTTCTTTGGCGAGGATCGTCCGATCTCGGTGTCGCGCGAGCTGAGCAAGAAGTTCGAGCAGACCGTGCGTGGTACGATTGCCGAGGTTTTGGCCCATTTCCGTGAGCACGAGCCCAAAGGCGAGTTTGTGCTGGTCGTAGCGGGTAAGCCGACCAAGAAACGTCGTAATGAGGAGCAGGAAGATGATCAAGATTAGCGATTTAACGCTGTTGCAGCGCGTCGCGTTGGAGACACTGTGGGGCATCACCAAATGCCTTGCAGTGATGCCCTATTGGGTGAAATTCTACCTGTTGGAGCCGATCCTCTACTTTGTCTTGGCTCACGTGGTGCACTACCGCCGTCGTGTGGTGGATGAGAATCTGCGCAATGCTTTTCCCGAGAAGAGTGACGAAGAGTTGCGTGCCATTAAGCGTGGTTTTTACCACAACTTGGCCGAGGTTTTTGTGGGTACGTTCAATATGGTGTATATGCCCGATGCGAAGCGCAAACGCTATATCTCGACGGCCGATTTTGCCACCTTCTATCCCCAGGTCGAGGGTCGCGATATCATCGTGTTGTTGGCCCACCACGGCTTGTGGGAGTTGGGACTGTTTTGGGGTCAGGAGTGCCCGACGCACATGACCCTGGGTGTCTATCACGAACTTCATTCCAAGGTGCTGGACCTCTTCTATCAGCGTCTGCGCACCACGGAGCACTCAATCCCGGTACAGAAGAAGGAGCTGATGCGTTTCTACCTGCTTAACCGCAAGGAGGGCATCGCCAGACGTCGTATGGCGCTTGGTCTGATTGCCGATCAGCACCCCAATATTCCGATTCTGCCCGACACGCGTTGGTATCGTTTCCTGAATCAGGATACGGTCTTCTTTGATGGCGCCGAGCAGTTGGCGCTGCGCTACGGCATGCCGGTTTGGTTCGCCGATTTTGAGCGTGTTGCCAAAGGCCGTTATCGCATCACCTTCGAATTGCTCTACGATGGGGTGGAACAGGTCGAAAAACATACCGTTACGGAACGATATGTGCAACGCCTGGAGCAGATGATTCGCCGCAATCCCGAGTTGTGGATGTGGTCGCACCGTCGCTGGAAACATAAACGCCATGTCGAAGACTAAAATCGTCATACTGAATTGGAACGGTGAGGAGCATCTCGAACGCTTCCTCCCCTCGGTCGTGCGTTCGGTCGAAGGGGTTGAAGGGGTTTCGGTCGTAGTGGCCGATAATGGCTCTACGGATGCGTCGTTGGCCCTTTTACAGCGTGATTTCCCGACCGTGGAGGTGGTTCGACTCGATAAGAACTACGGCTTTGCTGAGGGCTATAATCGGGCGCTGCAGCAGGTCGAAGCGGACTATTACATCCTGTTGAACTCGGATGTCGAAACTCCGCGAGGCTGGATCGAGCCGCTCGTGCAGTGCCTGGATGAGCATCCCGAGGTGGCCGCTTGTGCCCCGAAGTTGCGTTACACGGAGGAGCGTGAGAACTTCGAGTATGCCGGAGCTTCGGGTGGCTATATCGACTTTTTGGGTTACCCCTTCTGTCGAGGTCGCATCTTGCGCGCCATTGAGTGTGACGAGGGGCAATACGACGATGAGCGCGACCTGTTTTGGGTCTCGGGAGCCGCCTATTGTTGCCGAGCGGAGCTCTTCCATCGGATGGGTGGTTTCGATGGCGACTACTTCGCCCACATGGAGGAGATCGACCTTTCGTGGCGTCTGCAACTGAAGGGGTGGAAGATTCGCATCGTGCCCCAGAGTGTGGTCTATCACTATGGTGGTGGTACGCTCAAGACCGACTCGCCCCGCAAGATCCAACTCAACCACCGCAATAACCTCGCTATGCTCTTTAAGTGTGGCTCGCCGCTGCAGTGTCTGTTGGTGTTGTTGCTGCGTCCTGGATTGGATTGTTTGGCCGCACTAACCTACCTGGCGCAGGGTCATACCGCCAATTTTAAGGCTGTTTTTCGAGCCTGGTGGGAGGTGCTGGGGTGGTATTCTGAATTGAAGAAAAAACGCCGTCAGGTGCGCAGTGATGTTGCCCCTGAGGGGGACCGATATATCTATCGCAGCTCGATACTTTGGCAATACCTGATCGGTAACCGCCGGGCTGCACAACTCCGTCTGCCACGATGAATTATCGCATGAAGGATCTGTTGCGCCGCTATGGCGTGTGGGGTATCGTACAACGATGCTGGGCAAAGGGCTGGTCGCTGCTTGGCCTTCGTGTTGAGCGCATGCATCTGATGGCGCATATGCTGATCGAATCGGAGGATGATTTGCCGGAATATCGTGAACTTACGATGGAGGATTTTCAAGCGCATCGCGAAGAGGATCCCGAGTGGTTTACGCCTCTGAAGATGAAAAAGTTAAAGCGTTACTTCATCGTTCCGGGCAATCGCGCTTTCGGCTGCTTTGATGAGGATGAACTGATTGCCTACGGCTGGATTTCGGAGCAGTATCTGGGCTACTCAAATCGCCCCCTGCAGGAGTGTGATGGCTATTTGTGGGACGACTATACCCATCCCGATTATCGCGGTCGTGGTTGGCATCTGAAGCTGATCAAGATCCGCGAAAAAGAGTTGATGCGTCGCGGTAAGGTGCGCGCCCTGTCGGTTGTGGCCAATTACAACCGCGCCTCTCGCCGTGGTTATCAGCGCGCCGGTTACTCCCTGCTTGAACGCTATCGCTATGGTACACGCTGGGGTAAACCCTTCTTAAGACGCCGCTACGGGGCATAATAGAAGTTGTCTAACAAGGTGATTTCTGCGTTACGCTTGCACTCGAAATCCTCATTTACGCTTCAGTCAACTGCGGTTTCTCGTGCTTCGCAAGCCTTAAAATCCCGCTTGCTATACACCTTCAACATAAAAATAGGAAAAGGGTCAGCATTTGCCGACCCTTTCTTCTTATAGGTATTTGCGGTTTACTTGTTGATCTTAGCCCACGAGTCCTTGAGGGTTACCGTGCGGTTGAAGACCAGCTTCTCGGGCGTCGAGTCGGTGTCGGGGC
>JAFZFJ010000006.1 GCA_017555975.1 Alistipes sp.
GTTACATCATTCCGCAGGGTGGCCCGATGACCGGTATCGGTAACAACTTCCAGGTTGCTTCGCTCTCGAACTGCTTCGTAATCGGCCACCGCAATCCGGCCGACTCGTACGGCGGTATCTTCCGCATGGACGAGGAGCAGGTGCAGCTCATGAAGCGTCGTGGTGGCGTGGGTCACGATCTCTCGCACATCCGTCCCACGGGTAGCCCCGTGCTGAACTCGGCACTCACGTCGACCGGTATCGTTCCCTTCATGGAGCGCTACTCGAACTCGACGCGCGAGGTGGCTCAGGATGGCCGTCGTGGCGCCCTCATGCTCTCGCTTTCGATCAAGCACCCCGATGCCGAGCGTTTCATCGACGCTAAGGTAGATACGGGTAAGGTGACTGGCGCCAACGTCTCGATTAAGATCGACGACGAGTTCATGCGTGCCGCCATCGCCAATAAGAAATATACGCAGCAGTTCCCCATCGGTGCCGAGACGCCGAAGTACGAGCAGAAGATCGACGCCAAGAAGTTGTGGGAGAAGATTATCCACAACGCATGGCGTTCGGCTGAGCCCGGTGTGCTGTTCTGGGATACGATCATCAAGGAGAGTGTGCCCGACTGCTATGCCGACGAGGGCTTCCGCACCGTATCGACCAACCCCTGCGGCGAGATTCCGCTGTGCCCGTACGACTCGTGCCGCCTGCTGGCTATCAACCTGCTGAGCTATGTTGAGAATCCCTTCACGACGGAGGCTTACTTCAACTTCGACAAGTTTAAGACGCACGTTGAGAAGGCCATGCGCATGATGGACGACATCATCGACCTGGAGCTGGAGAAGGTACAGCTAATCATCGAGAAGATTGCAGCCGACCCCGAGGATGAGGATGTTCGTCGCGTGGAGATCGAGCTGTGGAACAAGATTCGCACGATGGCGCTCAAGGGTCGCCGTACGGGTCTGGGTATCACGGCAGAGGGCGACATGTTGGCCGCTCTGGGTCTGCGCTACGGCTCGGACGAGGCGATCAACTTCGCTGTCGAGGTACAGAAGACGCTGGCTATCGAGGCTTACCGTGCCTCGGTGAAGATGGCCGGTGAGCGTGGCGCTTTCCAGGTTTACAACGCCGAGAAGGAGGCCAACAACCCGATGATCAACCGCATCAAGGAGGCTGATCCGGCCCTTTACGAGGAGATGATCAAGGTGGGCCGTCGTAACATCGCCATGCTGACCATCGCCCCCACGGGTACCACGTCGCTCATGTCGCAGACCACGTCGGGTATCGAGCCGGTATTCCGTACGGTATACAAGCGTCGTCGCAAGATCAACCCCTCGGACGTAGATACGCACGTAGACTACATGGACGAGACGGGCGAGAAGTTCCAGGAGTACAACGTATACCACCACAACTTCGTGAAGTGGCTCGCTGCCAACGGCTACGACACGACGCAGCTCGCCACCATCTCGGACGACGTGCTGAATCAGTGGGTTGCCGCATCGCCCTACCACGGTGCTACGGCCAACGACATCGACTGGGTGGCCAAGGTAAAGATGCAGGGCGCCATCCAGAAGTGGGTTGACCACTCGATCTCGGTGACCGTAAACCTGCCGAACAACGTTTCGGAGGCACTCGTTGCCGATGTATACCGCACGGCTTGGGAGTGTGGTTGCAAGGGTGTGACGGTTTACCGCGACGGTTGCCGCGACGGTGTGCTGTTGGACAAGAACGCTAAGAAGAAGAGCTCGAAGTGCGAGACCTACCCGGGTCAGGTTCCGCAGCGTCCGAAGTCGATTCCGGCCGACATCATCCGCTTCAAGAATGGTTCGGACGATTGGATTGCCTTCGTGGGTCTGCAGGACGGTCGTCCTTATGAGATCTTCACCGGTAAGATCGAGGAGGATGCCATGTACATCCCGCGCAAGATTACGAAGGGCTTCATCATCAAGGTTCGCGAGGAGAACGGTGAGAAGCGCTACGATTTCCAGTACAAGGACCGCTACGGTTACACGAACACGATTGGTGGCGTATCGCGCCTGTTCAACGAGGAGTTCTGGAACTACGCCAAGCTCATTTCGGGTGTACTGCGCTATGGCATGCCGATCGAGAAGGCTGTGGCACTGATTGACTCGCTGCACCTGGATAGCGAATCGATCAACACCTGGAAATCGGGTGTATGTCGTGCCCTGAAGCAGTATATCGCCGACGGTACGAAATCGAAGGGTAAGTGTCCGAGCTGCGGCCAGGAGAACATGGCCTACCAGAACGGCTGCCTGACCTGCATGTCGTGCGGCTATTCGAAGTGCGGTTGATTTCAACCACCAAAAGTAAAATCACAAAGGGTTGTGGCGTAGGCTACAACCCTTTGTGTTGTTCTTAAAGACATGGTCGGCAACACCCCGCAATTCACGATGCAGACCAGAACAAACGGCAGGATCGTCTTAAGGCCACTCTCAAAAGGATTTACGAGTAAAAAAAATCTACTTTTTTCGGTCGAAA
>JAFZFJ010000069.1 GCA_017555975.1 Alistipes sp.
GCTGCCGCCGCTGCTAACGAGGCCCTGAAGAACAAGTCGAACAACCCGTTTGAGTCGGTAATTCTCTATGACCTGGGTGCTACGAACCTCACGACGAAGGAGCGCACGCGTCTGGAGCTGATGGCTGACATGATCAAGAACGGTCCCGCAGATCGCGTTTACAAGCTCGAGGGTCACGCTGACAAGCAGACCGGTACGGCTGAGGTAAACAAGCGCATCGCTGCTGCTCGTGCTAAGAAAGCTTACGAGTTCCTCGTATCGAAGGGTGTTAACCCCGACCAGCTGACCTACGAGAGCTTCGGTGACACGGCTAACCCGTACAACGGTGCTAAGGCTAACCGCGTTGTAGTGATCAAGTAATTTGAACACGCCCAATAGAAAGGCTGCTTCCCAACGGGAGGCAGCCTTTTTTTTGTTGGTATGTCAGAGAGTTGGTTACTGGAACTTACTATAGCTACTGAGGAAGAACTAAGGGCAGCTAAAGGTTACTAAGGAGAACTAAGGGATACGGAGGACTACCGTGAGCCACTTTAATAAGTATAGCTAAGGAGGTTAAGGAATACCGGACCGCAAAGAATGGTGTAGTTCTACCATTGGGGCTCTTTATTAACCCCTCCAGTGCTCTTGATACCCACAGAGCCCCCCAGAGGCCCTAGTAATCTCCAGCGGCCATTAGTAACCATTAGTAACCATTAGTAACCATTAGTAACCATTAGTAACCTTTGGAAACCCTTTAGAAACCCTCAGTTGCCTCAGTAGCCCTCAGCAACCAGCCATTCTTAGTCCCCAACCAGCACCACATCGTGGCACAAAAAAAATCCCCGAATCATGCGATTCGGGGATCCACTATAAGCGAGTGATTAATGGACTACTCCTCGTCCTTGGCGGCCTTCTTGCCCTTCTTGGCCTCAGCCTCCATGGCGCTCTTCAGAGCAGCCAGACCTGCGATGTCACCCAGCGTGGTCTTCTCAACCGACGCGTTGATCTTCTTCACGGTCGACTTCGTAGCGTCAGCAGCAGCACGCTTCTCGGCCTTCTCGGCAGCGATCTCGGCGCGCTTAGCGTCCTCATACGTACGAACGTGCGACAGGGTGATGCGCTTCGTAGCCTTCGAGAACTCGATCACCTTGAACGAGAGCTGCTCACCGGCCTTCGGGGTCGTACCATCCTCCTTCGTCAGCTGACGCGAGGGGCAGAAGCCCTCAACGTTCTCAGCCAGCGTAACAACGGCACCCTTCTCGGTCATCTCCGAGATCGTACCCTCAACTACGCTATCAACGGGGAACTGAGCCTCGATAGCCGCCCAGGGGTTCTCCTCGAGCTGCTTGTGACCCAGCGACAGACGGCGGTTCTCCTTGTCGATCTCGAGAACTACAACCTCGATATCGGCACCTACCTGCGTGAACTCACCCGGGTGCTTGATCTTCTTCGTCCACGACAGATCCGAGATGTGGATCAGACCGTCGATACCCTCCTCGATCTCAACGAATACGCCGAAGTTCGTGAAGTTACGTACCTTAGCCGTGCACTTTGCACCTACGGGGTAGCGCGTCTCGATCGACTCCCAGGGATCAGCCGAAAGCTGCTTGATACCCAGCGACATCTTGCGCTCGGCACGATCGAGGGTCAGCACAACAGCCTCAACCTCGTCACCAACCTTCATGAACTCCTGAGCCGAACGCAGGTGCTGGCTCCACGACATCTCCGATACGTGGATCAGACCCTCAACACCGGCAGCAATCTCAACGAATGCACCGTAGTCGGCCATAACGACAACCTTACCCTTAACCTTGTCACCAACGGTGAGGTTCTGATCCAGAGCCTCCCAAGGGTGAGCGGTGAGCTGCTTCAGACCCAGAGCGATGCGCTTCTTCTGATCGTCGAAGTCCAGGATAACCACCTGAATCTTCTGATCCAGAGCTACAACCTCCTCGGGGTGGCTTACGCGGCCCCACGACAGGTCGGTGATGTGGATCAGACCGTCCACGCCGCCCAGGTCAACGAATACACCATACGAGGTAATGTTCTTCACCGTACCCTCGAGGATCTGACCCTTCTCGAGCTTCGACATGATTACCTGCTTCTGGGCCTCGAGCTCAGCCTCGATAAGAGCCTTGTGCGAAACCACTACATTGCGGAACTCCTGGTTGATCTTAACAACCTTGAACTCCATCGTCTTATCAACGTATACATCGTAGTCGCGGATAGGCTTCACGTCGATCTGCGAACCGGGGAGGAAGGCCTCGATGCCGAATACGTCGACGATCATACCACCCTTCGTGCGGCACTTGATGTAACCCTTGATGATCTCGTCCTTCTCGAGGGCCTCGTTTACACGATCCCACGACTTGAGCTGACGAGCCTTCTTGTGCGAGAGCGACAGCTGACCGTTCTTATCCTCGGCCGAGTCAACATACACCTCAACGGCGTCACCGATCTGCAGCTCGGGGTTGTAGCGGAACTCGGCAACCGAGATAACGCCCTCCGACTTGTAACCGATGTTTACCAGCACCTCACGCTTCGTGATGCCGGTTACCGTACCCTCGACAACCTCGCCAACGTTGATGTTCGACAGCGTCTTGTCGTAAGCCTCGGTGATCTGCTCCTTCGACTGGTCATACAGACCCAGCTCCTGCTCAAATGCGTTCCAATCGAAATTCTCGTTGGAAACCTTCTTGATTTCTTCCATTGCGGAAATTCTTTTTGCGATACAATCGCTCGTTAAATGGTTAATAATAAAAAATTTACAGCCCCTTATACGCGCACAATGCGCACAAAGGGACTGCAAAGGTACAATTAAAAATCAAGAATTAAAAATTAAAACCGTGATTTTTAGCATTTTTTAGTCGCAACGGAGCAACTAAAGCCACTATAGCCACTAATATTTAACTTTCAACTCTCAATTTTCAACTTTGACCCACCTACGGTGGCTCGACTTTGCTACGGCTCGGCAAAGTTCGCAAGCGACCTCTGCTCTCGCCTCAATCGCAAAGTTCAACTTTTAACTTTCAACGCTCCACTTTCGCATGCTGGTGATTGTCGGGCGTAATGGGGCCCTTTCGCAGATCTTCCAGCATCAAATCGGTGATCAACTCCTCCCGAATTCGACCTTCACGATACTCCAAACCGGGGTAATTTTTAAACGAGTAATCGCCGATCACCACGTGGTATTCACGCCCCTCTTTCAAGGTGGGGAACTTCACATCGACGGCCTGATCCTGATCGTTCACGAGAATCGCATAGGACGTTGTCGAGTGCAAGTCGATGCGATGGCCTTCGCGAGTTGGTTCGTTATATTTTGCGATCAACATGCGGCGCATCTGGTCAGTCGTCATCCACATCTCGGCCACATGCGACGAGAAGGGCTCCAGATCGTAGACCGTAGCCGTGCTCACGCCTCCTCGATCAAGCGAATCAAGACGCACGCCTCCAATATGATAGAAGCCCACCTCGGCCTCGGTCGGACGCTTCATCAACTCCACAAACCAATTGGCCAAACCCACCTGCGTAGCCAGCTCGGTCAACTCACCAATCGGACGATTCAGCTCCTCGTCGGCATAGTAGCGCGCCACAGCCTCCGCACATACCGAGTCGGGCGCATAGGCGTTCGTGAGGATATTTTCATAGTCGACCGAAATCACCTTTTTACCCTTCAGACGAATGGTCGTCGCGCCCACGTTACGCAAATCTTTATAGGTCTGACCCACCTGCGTACCACACACGACTGTATCGAGGTATTCGTGCGTGTGGCCACCAATCACCACATCGTAGCGCGACTCGCGCGCCAATAGCTCATAATCGCGATCATGCCCCATGTGCGAGAGCAGCACCAGCACATCAACCCGATCACGCAGAGCATCAGCGGCCTCCATGGCAGCCTGCTGCGGATCGCAAAAACGAAGGCCCACAAAGCTCGACTTATTGCCTGCGGGCGTACCCTGACCTTCGTAGTTTGTAATCGCACCCACCACGCCGATTTTCAAACCCTTACGCTTCAAAATCACATAGGGAGCAACCGGAGCAAAGGTCGCCGTATCGCTCGCCACGTTGGCGCACACCACCTGGAAATCACACAACGAATCAATCACGCCTCCCAAATGCGCCTGACCGAAATCAAACTCATGGTTGCCGAGGGCCACCACATCATATTTCAGACCATTCATCAGCTCCACAATGGGACGTCCGGGCAGACTCACGCGATCGACATAGGCGTTACCCGTCCAGCGGTCACCGGCATCGACCAACAAGACCCGATCCACCGTATCACGACACGCCTCTACGGCCGTCGTCAGATGTGGAAAACGCTGAATCTTACCATGCATATCGTTCGTAGAGAGGATCACCAAGGTCTGCTCACGACGACTACACTGCAGGGCCAAAAGCACCAACATCACCAATGCAAGGGTGCGCAATATCAATTTCATGCTTCAATATCGTTTTGTAGGGGTTATTTGCTTGGCAAAATTAAAAACATTTTCTAACTTTAGCATACTTTAATTACACGATTTACGCGTCATCCATGAAGAAAGATCCGATTCGCGTCATTTGCGAGAACAACCACGAAAGTTGGCAGGTAGAATTTGGCACATCCCTCTCGGAGTTAGTAGACCGTCTGGGCAGCCAGCCGCACCCCATTTTGGCCGCCATGGTCAACAACCGCATTAAGGAGCTCTCCTACCGCATCTACACCCCCGTAACGGTCCGCTTCATCGACGCCGGATCGTTTGCAGGCATCCGCGTTTTGCAACGCACCGCCTGGTTCATCCTGCAGATGGCCGTGGCGCGTTGTTTCCCCGATCGCAAGCTCTACATCCGCCACTCAATGGGGTTGAGCGGTTTTTACTGCGAAGTCGAGGGAATGGATCAATTCTCCACAGCCGACGCCGAGACCCTCTCCGAGGAGATCCGACGCATCACGCAGGCCGATCTGAAGATCGAGCGCGAGAAACTCCTGACCGAGGAGGTACGCGAACGCTATGCGGAGCGCGGTTTTGACGATAAAATCGAACTGCTCGACAGCTGTCCGCGCCTCTATAGCGACCTCTACACGATGGGGGACGAGATTGGCTATTTCTACGGCGCATTAGCCCCCTCATCGGGCTATCTGACGCACTTCTGCCTGCGCCCCTACTACCAAGGATTCTACATCGGACTGCCGCTGCGCACCGCACCCGACACAGTATGTTGCGAGCTGAACCAGGCCAAGATGGCCGACGTTTTTCGCGAATACCAATCGTGGGTGGACATGATGGGCATGCCCACCATCGGCGCCATCAACAGCCACATCCGCGACGGTTTGGCCGGCTCGCTTATCAAGGTTGCGGAGGCCTTCCACGAGCGCAAATTTGCCTGGATCGCCGACCAAATCTACGAAGCAAACCACACGCAAGGAACGCGTCTGGTACTGATCTCGGGACCTTCATCGAGTGGCAAGACCACCTCATCGAAACGTCTCAGCATTCAGCTGGGTGTCCTGGGATTAAAGCCGGTGATGCTCTCGCTCGACGACTACTTTGTCGATCGCGACAAGACCCCGCTCGACGAGGCGGGCGAATACGATTTCGAGGCTTTGGAGGCGATTGATTTGGAGCTCTTCAACGACCATCTGCAACGCCTCATGCGGGGCGAGGCGGTCGAGATTCCGCGCTACGACTTTATCTCGGGTCGCCGTCAATGGCACGAGAAACCGCTGCAACTCGACGACCGCTCGGTACTGGTTATCGAGGGTATCCACGGCCTGAATCCGCGCCTTACACCCTCGATTCCCAACCACCAAAAGTTCCGCATCTACATCTCGTGCCTGACGTCGGTTGCAATGGATAACCTCTCGCGCATCTCGACCACCGACAACCGCATGCTGCGCCGCCTGGTGCGCGACTACCGCATGCGTGGTGCCGATGCCCTTTCGACCCTGCGTCGCTTCCCCTCGGTGCGTCGTGGCGAGGAGAAGCACATCTTCCCCTA
>JAFZFJ010000070.1 GCA_017555975.1 Alistipes sp.
ATGCCGATGTGGACGGTATGCACATCCGTTTGCTGATTACGGCCTTCTTCCTGCAGTTCTTCCCCGAGGTGGTGCGCAAAGGCCACCTCTACATCCTGCAGACGCCTTTGTTCCGTGTGCGCAACAAGAAGGAGACCCACTACTGCTACTCGGAGGAGGAGCGTCAGGTGGCGGTCAAGAAGTGTGGTGCTTCGGCCGAGATTACCCGCTTTAAGGGTCTTGGTGAGATCTCGGACTCGGAGTTCAAACACTTCATCGGCGAGACGATGCGTCTGGACAAGGTGCGCATCACGAAGGATGACCCGATCCACGACCTGCTGGAGTTCTACATGGGTAAGAATACCTTCGAGCGCCAAAACTTCATCATCAACAACCTGCGTATCGAGGAGGACCTCGTGGAGCAAGAGCTGAACTAAACGACTATGGCAAAGGAGAAAGAGATATTGGAGCAGGAGGAGCTGCTCGAAGGAGGCTCGGAGCAGGAGCTGGTTGAGAGCGAATCGGAGGTCGAGGAGGCCCCCGTGGCGGTCTCGGCCAAGGCGCAGAAGTTCAACCGCCTGATGCAGGACGAGAGCGGCGTGCGTCGCTTGACGGGTATGTACAAGAATTGGTTCTTGGACTACGCCTCGTATGTAATCTTGGAGCGTGCCGTGCCTCACATCGAGGATGGTTTGAAGCCGGTACAGCGTCGTATTCTGCACGCCATGCGCCTCATGGAGGATGGTCGCTACAACAAGGTGGCCAACATCGTGGGTCAGACGATGGCCTACCACCCGCACGGTGACGCTTCGATCGAGTCGGCCCTGGTGACGATGGGTCAGAAGGACCTGCTGATCGATTGCCAGGGTTCGTGGGGTAACATCCTGACGGGTGACGATGCCGCTGCGGCACGTTATATCGAGGCGCGTCTGTCGAAGTTTGCCCTCGACGTGGTCTTCAACAAGAAGACGACCGAGTGGATGATGGCTTACGACGGCCGTAAGGAGGAGCCTGTGACTCTTCCCGTGAAGTTCCCGTTGCTTTTGGCGCAGGGTACGGAGGGTATTGCCGTAGGTCTGGCATCGAAGATTCTGCCCCACAACTTTGTGGAGCTGATTCACGCATGTATTGCCCATCTTCAGGGACGCGATTTTCAGCTCTATCCCGACTTCCCGACGGGCGGTTTGGCTGATGTGAGCCGCTATAACGACGGTCTGCGTGGTGGTGCGGTGCGTGTTCGTGCCCGCATCTCGAAGATCGATAAGCGTACGTTGGCCATCACGGAGATCCCCTTCACGACCACGTCGGAGTCGATCAAGGAGTCGATCATCAAGGCCAACGAGCGCGGTAAGATCAAGATCCGCAAGGTCGATGATCTGACGGCTGACAAGGTGGAGATTGTGATCCAGGTGGCCCCCGATGAGTCGTCGGATAAGACCATCGATGCCCTCTACGCCTTTACCGATTGTGAGGTCTCGATCTCGCCCAATGCCTGTGTGATTTGGGACGAGAAGCCCCACTTCCTCGGCGTGAGTGAGATTCTGCGCCGTTCGGCCGACCATACGCGCTACCTGCTGGGTCGCGAGTTGGAGATCAAGCTCGACGAGTTGAACGGAGCTTGGCATACGGCCTCGTTGGAGCGCATCTTTATCGAGAATAAGCTCTACCAGCTCATCGAGGGTTGTCGCACGCGTGAAGCGGCCTACGAGGCGGTGGATAAGGGTTTGGAGCCCTTCAAGAAGCTGCTGCGCAAGGAGGTGACGATCGAGGATGTCCAGCATCTGACGGAGCTGAAGTTTATCCGCATCTCGCGCTACGATTCGGAGAAGGCGGACAACGAGATCAAGCAGATCGAAAAGGATATCAAGGAGACGAAATACCACCTGGTACACCTCACGGAGTATGCCGTGGCCTACTACGAGCGTATTCTGGAGAAGCACGGCAAGGGTCGTGAACGTAAGACCGAGCTGCGCACCTTCGATCAGATTGAGGCAACGAAGGTGGCCGTTACGAACGCCAAGCTTTATGTGGATCGTGCCGAGGGCTTCTTTGGTACGGGTAAGTCGATGAAGGACTCGGAGTTTGTCTGCGACTGCTCGGATATCGACGATGTGATTGTCTTTACGAAGGATGGTCGCTACGTGATCACGAAGGTCTCGGAGAAGGCCTTCTTTGAGAAGAATATCTACTACATCGGTGTCTTCAAGCGCGGTGACGAGCGTACGATCTACAACGTGCTCTACCGCGACGGCAAGAATGGCCCGATTATGATGAAGCGCTGTGCCATTAAGGCCATCACGCGCGATAAGTGCTACGACATCACGAAGGGTACGCCCAAGAGTGAGATTCTCTACATGTCGGTCAACCCGAATGGTGAGGCCGAGGTGCTGAAGATCTACTTCAGCCCGCGTCCGCGTCTGAAGAAGTTGATCGTCGATCTGGACTTCTCGACGCTGGCCATCAAGGGACGCCAG
>JAFZFJ010000071.1 GCA_017555975.1 Alistipes sp.
ATCCACCTCCACAAGGCGCAGGTTCTTCTTCGTCATCAGCACCTCCAGCGCACCCTCCTCGAACTTCGGAGCCATGATGATCTCCAGGAAGATGGGCTTCATCAGCTCAGCAGCCTCCTTCGTCAGGGGACGGTTAACAGCCACGATACCACCGAAGATCGACACCTTGTCGGCCTCGTAAGCCTTCGTCCAAGCCTCTACGACATCCTTACCGATAGCAGCACCGCAGGGGTTCATGTGCTTCAGACCTACGCAGAACGGAGCATCAAACTCGCGCACGATAGCCAGCGCCGCGTTAGCGTCCTGGATATTGTTGTACGAAAGCTCCTTGCCGTGCAGCTGCTTAGCCGAAGCCAACGAGAACGATACGGGCTCCTTCTCGGCATAGAACATGGCCTCCTGGTGGGGGTTCTCACCGTAGCGCAGCGACTGCTTCAGGTCGAACTCCAGGAAAAGCTTCTCGTTCAGACCGGCCTGCTTGCGCATGTAGGTAGCGATCATGGCATCGTACTGAGCCGTGTGGGTATAGGCCTTGGCCGAGAGTTGCAGACGCGTCTCCTTCTTCGTATTGCCATGCTCACCGATCTCAGCCAAAATCTGGTCGTAATCCTCCGGGTGGCAAACCACCGTCACGTCGTTCCAGTTCTTGGCAGCCGAGCGCAGCATCGACGGACCGCCGATGTCGATGTTCTCGATGGCCTCCTCGATCGTTACACCCTCCTTCTCGATCGTCTGACGGAAGGGATAGAGGTTTACGCAAACCAGGTCGATAAACTCGATCTCGTTCTCCTTGAGTGCCTTGAGGTGGCTCTCGTCGTCGCGACGACCCAGCAGACCACCGTGCACCTTCGGGTGCAGCGTCTTTACGCGACCGTCACAAATCTCGGGGAAACCCGTCACGTCGCTGATATTGATTACCTCTACGCCGCTATCTTGCAGCAGTTTCATCGTGCCGCCCGTGGCGATCACCTCCCAGCCCAGCGCACGCAGACCTTTGGCAAAGTCTACTACGCCACGCTTGTCGCTTACACTTACTAATGCTCTCATTGTATGCTATTTATTTGTTATTATTTTTCGTATGGTCTCTACATAGAGGGGATATTCCACCTGATGGACTCTTCGCTCAAGCTCGGCCAAATCGTTGCCCTCGTACTCAAAGGCTCGTTGGGCAAGGATACGACCGCCGTCCAACGAGGCATCGACCTCGTGGATCGTCACACCGAAGACCTTCACACCCGCCTCCAGCGCCTGCTCCAAGGCATGGGCACCTCGAAATGCGGGCAAGAGCGAGGGGTGGATGTTGATAATGCGGCCTGCATAGCCCTCGAGCAGGGTCTCCCCCACCAGGCGCATATAGCCGGCCAGACAGATCAACTCGACACCCGCCTCGCGACAACGTGCTACGATTTCGCGCTCGTAGTCGGCCTTCGAGGCGTACTCGTTCGGACGAAACGTCATGCAGGGGACTCCGTGTCGCGCGGCACGCTCCACCACCTCGGCCTCGGGCTTATCCACAACAACCAGCACGACGCGAGCCGGAATCTCTCCCTGCTCCGCAGCCGTAACGATCGCCTCGAAATTGGTACCTCGACCGCTGGCAAAGACGGCAATACGACACGCCATCGCTACCCTCTTTTAGCGAATTACAACGCCCTCCGTATCGGTTACACGGCCAATGACCGAAGCCTTCTCGCCCTGTGCCGTGAGGATCTCGATAGCCTTCTCGGCCTCGGCCTCATCCAGCGCGATCACCATACCGATACCCATGTTGAAGATGTTGAACATCTCACGGTGCGGGATACCGCCCCACTTCTCCAGCGCGCGGAACACGGGCAGAATCTCCCACGAACCCTCCGTGACCTCGATACCCTGGCCCTCCTTCAGGATGCGGGGGATATTCTCATCGAAGCCACCACCGGTGATGTGGCTGATACCGTGAACATCGCAGTTGCGGATCACCTCCAGCACCTGCTTCACGTAGATGCGCGTCGGGGTCAGCAGCTTCTCACCAAGCGGTGCACCGGGCAACTCCTCATACTCCTTCATCAGATCGAGGTTGTTATCCGATACAACCTTACGTACCAAGCTGAAACCGTTCGAGTGAACACCGCTCGAGGCGATACCCACCAGCACGTCACCCACCTTGACCTTCGAGCCGTCGATGAGCTTCTTCTTCTCCACAACACCCACCGTGAAACCGGCGATGTCGTACTCACCCTCGGTGTACATGCCCGGCATCTCGGCCGTCTCGCCACCTACGAGGGCGCAACCTGCCTGACGGCAACCCTCGGCTACACCGGCTACGATCTGCTCGATCTTGGCCGGCTCGTTGCTGCCAACAGCAACATAATCCAGGAACAGGAGCGGCTCGGCACCCTGAGCCAACACGTCATTCACGCACATAGCCACGGCATCGATACCGATCGTGTCGTGCTTATCGATGGCAAAAGCCAGCTTGAGCTTCGTACCTACACCATCCGTACCACTTACGAGCACGGGCTCCTCGACCTTCAGGGCCGAGAGGTCGAACATACCGCCAAAGGCACCGATGTTACCCATCACGCCCAGACGATTCGTCGAGCTGACATGTTTCTTGATGCGACGCACCACTTCGTAGCCGGCTTCCAGGTTTACACCGGCCTTTTCATAAGATTGAGCCATAGTTTTATTCTCGTTTATTGTTTATTTTTTACACTTACAAATTGCACTGTTGTGGTAGAGTGCCGTCGGGTAGTGACCCGTGAAGCAGGCCGTGCAGAGCTCCTCGCGGTTACCCGCCTTGTGGAGCGACTCCTCCGAAAGGAAGGCCAACGTATCGGCACCAATAGCCTGGCAGACCTCCGGCACCGACAGACGCGACGAGATCAGCTCGTCGTAGCTCGTCGTGTCCACGCCGTAGAAGCAGGGCTCGGTCATCGGGGGCGAGGCAATGCGCACATGCACCTCCGTAGCACCCGCCTCCTTGAGCATTGTGACGATGCGACGCGAAGTCGTACCACGCACGATCGAGTCGTCAACCAGCACCACGCGCTTACCCTTGACGATGGTTCTCACGGCCGAAAGTTTCATGCGCACACCCTTCTCGCGCAACGCCTGCGTAGGCTGGATAAAGGTGCGGCCGATATACTTATTCTTGATAAGACCCATCTCATAGGGCAGACCACTCGCCTCGGCATAACCCATCGCGGCACTGAGGCTCGAGTCGGGTACACCCACCACGATATCGGCCTCGGCCGGTGCCTCCTTGAAGAGCAGTTTACCCGACTCCTTGCGGTAGGCGTGCACGTTGCAACCCTCGATATCGCTATCCGGACGTGCCAGGTAGATATACTCCATCGAGCACATGTGGTGGTGCTTAAACTGCGAGTAGTGGTTCGAGCGAATACCGTGGTGGTCGATCGTAACCACCTCACCGGGCTCCACGTCGCGGATATACTCCGCACCCACCGTATCGAAGGCACACGTCTCGCTCGCTACGACATAGCCGTCACCCAGCTTACCGATGGCCAGCGGATGCAGGCCGTGCTTATCGCGGCAGGCATAGATGCGACGCGAGGTCATCACCAGGAACGTAAAGGCACCCTCCATCATATTCAGGGCGTCCAAGATGGCGTCGATACGGGGACGGTTACCGCGGAAATCCTTCTTGATCAGGTGGGCCAAGATCTCACTGTCGGAGTTCGATTGGAAGAGGATACCCTGCTTCTCAAGGTAATTGCGCAACTCCGTAGCATTGACCAGCTTACCATTATTCGCGATGGCAAAATCACCCGTATTGTGGTGGAAGAAGAGCGGCTGAACATTCTCCATGCGGTTGCCCTCGGCAGCCGTATAGAGCACATGGCCGATAGCCATCGTACCCTGCATCGTCTTCAGCTCATCACCCTTGAAGACCTCCGTCACGAGGCCCTTACCCTTGATGCGGTGGAAAACGGCCTGATCGTCGACGCTCACAATACCACAACCCTCCTGGCCGCGATGTTGCAACGTATGGAGGCCGTAATAGGTCAGCGACACGGCATCCTCGACACCGTAGATGCCGAACACGCCACACTCGTCATTGATGTTTCGATGTTGATACATATGCGCTCCTTATTTGATGCAACTCTCCAAACGTCTCAAGATCTCCTCATAGGCCTCGCGCACGCCACCCAGGTCACGACGGAAACGGTCGTGGTCGAGCTTCTCGCCCGTCTCGATATCCCACAGACGGCAGGTATCGGGCGAGAGCTCATCGGCCAGCACGATACGACCATCCTCGGTCTTACCAAACTCGACCTTGAAGTCCACCAACTTGACACCGATCTGAAGGAACAAGACCTTGAGCACCTCGTTGATGCGACCGGCCAACGCGTAGATCTCGGCCAGCTCCTCGTAGGTCACCAGCTCCAGGGCTACGGCCTGGTGGTCGTTCATCAGCGGATCGCCCAGATCATCGTTCTTGTAACAAATGTCGTAGATCGTATTCTTGGGCTCATGGCCCTCAACGAGGCCCAAATGGCGAGCCATCGAACCGGCAATCACGTTGCGCACCACAACCTCGATGGGGAAAATCTGCACCTTACGACACAACTGATCGCGTTCGTTCAGCGTATCGAGGTAGTGCGTCGGAATCCCCTGAGCCTCCAGGTGGCGGAAAATGAGCGTCGAAATGGCATTACTCAAAATGCCCTTGTTGTAGATCGTCGCCTTTTTAATATTATTGAAGGCCGTAGCATCGTCCTTGTAGCGAATGATGATCCGATGCGGATCCTCGGTCGCTACAACCTGCTTTGCTTTGCCCTCGTAGAGCTTTTCAAGCTGCTTCATATACTTATTTAACCTAACCTTTTTTCGTTACTTCTTGCGGAAATAGTTCACAGCATTTTCGAACAGCGGCTGACGCTTCTCACCCGAGATGTTCTTGTAGAGCTGCTCCTCATAACGCTCCGTGTGGCCCATCTTACCCAGGATGCGACCATCGGGCGAAATGATACCCTCGATGGCATACGACGAACCGTTGGGGTTGAACGGTGCCTCGGCCGTCGGCTGACCCTCGGCATCGACATACTGGAAGGCCACCTGACCACGCTCAAAGAGCTCCTTGGCCAGCTCCTTGCTTACAACGAACTTACCCTCACCGTGGCTTACGGCAATGGCGTGCTCGTCACCGAGTTGGAAGCTCGAGAGCCAGGGCGAGCGCGTCGTCGATACGCGCGTGGTAACAATCTGCGAAATGTGGCGGTTGATGTCGTTGCGGAAGAGCGTGGGCGACTCCGTGGTCACCATACCCAGGCGACCATAGGGCAACAGACCCGACTTCACCAAAGCCTGGAAGCCGTTGCAGATACCCAGAATCAGACCACCACGATCCAAGAGGGCGTGAATCTCATCGCGCACCTTCTCGTTGTTGAGCACACTCACGATCAGCTTCGCCGAGCCATCGGGCTCGTCACCGGCCGAGAAACCACCACTCAGGGCGAAGATATGGGCCTCACGAATGTGGGCGCACATCTCATCGATCGAGCGCAGGATGTCATCCTCCTCCAGGTTGCAAAGTACGCTCGTGCGCACCTCGGCACCCGCCTTGCGGAAGGCCTTGGCCGTATCGTAGTCACAGTTCGTACCGGGGAAGACGGGCAGGTAGGCAATCGGATGCTCTACCGCCTCGCCCGGATAGCAGTCCGTGCGCGACTCGGGGGTCGAGGTCATCACCTCGGCCTCGTTCTTGCACGTATCGGGATAGACCGTAGCGAACTTAGCACGGTTAGCCTCGAAGAGCTCCTCAAGCGGCATCTTCACGCCCTCTACGACGATTACCTCCTCCTCGATCGTGCGACCGATCAGCGTAGCGTGCTCGTAGTTGAGCTCCTCAGCGCTTTCGAGAATAATCGAACCGTATGCGTAGTTGTAGAGCTCCTGCTCGGGCATCGAAAGCTCGACACCGATCTTGTTACCAAAGGCCATCTTGGCGACACCCTCGGCAACACCACCCATGCCTACCGACCAGCCGGAGAGCACCTTGCCCTGCTCGATCGCATCGCTTACAAAGGCAAAGTTACGCTTGAGCTGATCCGTATTGGGCATGTAATTCTCGTCGGCCGTATGGCGAACGAGGTAGAGGTTATGGCCTGCACCCTTCAACTCGGGCGAGATAACCTGCTGTGCATTCACGGTCGTGATACCGAATGCCATCAGCATCGGCGGCACGTTGATATCCTGGAACGTACCCGACATCGAGTCCTTACCGCCAATCGACGGCAGACCCAGCTCAACCTGCATCTTCAGGGCACCGAGCAGTGCCGAGAGGGGCTTACCCCACGAGGTCGGCTCCTTGGTCATGCGCTCGAAATACTCCTGGTACGAATAGCGCATCTTCTCATAGCGAGCACCGGCCGACACCACCTTGGCAGCAGCCTCCACAACGGCATAAGCGGCACCGTGGTAGGGGCTCCATACAGCCAGGTTGGGGTTATAACCGTAGGCCATGATGCTGGCTGTATCGGTATAACCGTCCACGGGCAGCTTCTGCACCGAAACCTGCGTCTCCGTGCGCTGCGTCTTACCACCGAAGGGCATCAAAACCGTCGAGCGGCCGATCGACGAGTCAAACATCTCGATCAGACCCTTCTGCGAGGTGACGTTCCAATCGGCCAGGTTCTGCTTGAAGCGCTCCTCAATCGTTGCACCCTCCATCTTACGCTCGAAGGGGTTGCAAGCCTCCACAGCACCAATCTTTGCCTCGGCATAGTGCTTAGCACCGGCCGAATCGATAAACTCGCGGCTCAGATCCACCACCAGCTTGCCCTTGTTGTACATGCGCATACGCGCCGTATCCGTCACATCGGCTACGTGTACCGCCTCGATATTCTCCTCGCGGCAGTAGCCCATGAACTCATCCACATCCTTGGCCTCGACAACCACCGACATACGCTCCTGCGACTCGCTGATGGCCAGCTCGGTCGAATTCAGACCGCTGTACTTCGTCGGCACGCGATCCAGGTAGATATCCAGACCATCCGTCAGCTCACCAATAGCTACGCTGACACCACCGGCACCGAAGTCGTTCGACTTCTTGATCAAGCGCGTCACCTCGGCGCGGCGGAACAAGCGCTCGAGTTTGCGCTCCTCGGGAGCGTTACCCTTCTGCACCTCCGAACCGCACGACTCGAGCGACTTCTCGTCATGCTCCTTCGACGAACCCGTAGCACCGCCGATACCGTCACGGCCCGTGCGACCACCCAGGTAGATCACCTTATCACCCGGTGCGGGGCTCTCGCGGCGTACATTCTCGGCCTTCACGGCACCCACCACGGCACCTACCTCCAGACGCTTTGCTACATAGCCGTCGTGGTAAACCTCACGCACGTGCGTCGTGGCCAAACCGATCTGGTTACCATAGCTCGAATAGCCGGCAGCGGCCTTCTTCGAGATGATGCTCTGCGGCAACTTACCGGGGATCGTATCCTCCACCTTCTGGTAGATGTTGCCGGCACCCGTTACGCGCATAGCCTGGTAGACGTAGCTACGACCCGACAACGGGTCACGAATAGCGCCACCCAGACAGGTCGAAGCACCGCCGAAGGGCTCAATTTCGGTCGGGTGGTTGTGGGTCTCATTCTTGAACTGCAGCAGCCAACGCTCCATCTCGCCGTCCACGTCGACATCCACAAAGATCGAGCAGGCGTTGTTCTCCTCGCTCTGCTCCATATCATCCAACAGACCACGCTTGCGCAGTACGCGTGCACCAATCGTGGCCATATCCATCAAACAAAGAGGCTTGTGCTCACGGCCCAGCTCACGACGAATCGTGAGGTAGAGTGCCAACGAGCCCTCAATCTCCTCCTTGAGGAACGACTCCTCCACCGTGATGCCCTCCAACTCGGTCGTGAAGGTCGTGTGGCGGCAGTGGTCGCTCCAGTAGGTATCCAAAATACGCAACTCGGTCTCATAGGGATCGCGGCCCTCCGTGCGGAAGTAGTTCACCACCTCGCCCAGGTCATCGGCATTCATCGCCAGACCCATCTGCTTACAGTAGGCGGCATACTCCTCCTGCTGCATCTCGCGGAAACCCTCCAGCACCACTACGGGGATCACCTCAGCCTGCTCCTGCTCGGAGAGTACGTCGAGGTTCTTCTCGCGCGACTCCACGGCGTTGATGTAGTAGTGACGAATCTTCTGCATCGCCTCCTCCGTTACGCCGTTGTCAAAAACCAACAGTTTCGACGAACGGATACGCACGTTAGCCGTCGGATCAACCAGGCGCACGCAGTCTACAGCCGATGCGGCACGCTGATCAAACTGACCAGGCAGGAACTCCACAGCCAGCGAAGGACGACCCTCGGTGTCGAACTCGTCGGTCACCGTATCGGTAACCACCTCGCCAAAGACACCATAGCGGCACTTCTCCTTCAACTCCTCCGTGAAACCAAAGAGGTCATACACGCACACCAGGCGCAACTCCTGAATAGCAAGATTCAGGTTGTGATTCAGCTCACGCTTCAGGCTCTCGGCCTCGACGCGGAAGCGATCTTTCTTCTCAACAAATATGCGGAAATTCTTCATAGTCTGTTTTATTGGGGCTTATGCGGTTAGATTTCGACCTTCAACACCGCCTCGGTCTGCTTCTGACGGAAGGCGTCCAGCTTCGCGGCCAGCTCCTCGTTCGAGAGGGCCAACATCGCAACGGCATATAGGGCAGCATTCTTTGCGCCATCGATGGCCATCGTAGCCACCGGAATACCCGAGGGCATCTGCACGATCGAGAGCAGCGAATCCATGCCGTTCAAGGCCTTCGAGCGCACCGGAATACCAATTACCGGAAGGGTCGTCATGGCGGCAATCACACCCGGCAGGTGGGCTGCACCGCCCGCACCGGCAATAATCACCTTCAGGCCGCGCTCCTTAGCCGTCTTCGACCACTCAGCCAATGCATCGGGGGCACGGTGAGCGCTGATGACGCGCTTCTCGCACTCGATACCAAACTCTTCCAACGTCTTGATGGCTCCGCTCATTACCTCGTAATCGCTTGCCGAGCCCATAATTACTCCAACTTTCATCGTATTGTGTGATTTATTTGTATTTCCTTTTTGCTCAAAAAAAACGGTGCTTTGAAAAAATAAAGTCGCCACACCCCTATGGGCGTGGCGGCAAGCGCTATTTCAAGGCACAATTTGCTTGCTTTTGCTGCTTATTTTTCGGGGCATAGTCCATCATACCACCCCACAGCGATACGCTGATAGACCCACCGGCCAATCGACTGCGTCGCGCATGGTAACTCGTATGATGCTGATAACTCATTCCCCTTTGAAAAACTTTCGCACAAAAATACAAAAAAATCGAGCAAAGACAAAGCCTTTCACCTTAAATTTCTACTAACAAAATATCCACAAAACATCCCAAAACCGAGTTTTGTGGATGTTTTGTAGCGTATATAGACAATCCCTCCAAACCTCCCTTTGATAAAGGAGGCTTAGTCGCTTCGCTCCTTGGGTGATGCTAATCAAGCAACAAAACAAAAGATAATTTTGGATTATAATTTGAAATCTCTATCTTTGTAATGCTATCCACGGGGTAGCAACATATTTAGATGGCATTTAGGCTATTGCTAACCTTGTAAAACGACCAAATTATTTACACACAGCAATAGGCACGAAAAATGCCCTCGCCTTATGGCGTGGGTTGTGCTTATGTGTGTATGGGTACTTGGTCGTCCCTTCAAGGTGTAAGCGCGATCCGCGTCTCTTTTATTTTAGTTAGACGGTTGCCATCTGACGGCAAAGACACAATATTGTGTGCAAAATAAGTTTAACTAAACATCAATGTATTATGAAACGATTTTTTCAACTTGCATGTTTCTGCATGATCGGAACAATGTTATCTGCATGCGGTGCAACAACCCCATTCCTCAGAGGGCACTACGAAACAACTAACTCAATTATCACTACAACCCACTATGATCAGGTCTGGAGCAATGTGATTGATTTCTTTGCAGAGCACAATATTCCTATTGGAACATTATCAAAAGAAAGTGGATTAATAACAGCCAACAATGTTGCTATCAATGAATCATCTGTATCTTATGAAGATAAAAACGGGCAGATTGTAAATCCCCAAGCATGGTTTGTGCTACCCTACATAAAG
>JAFZFJ010000007.1 GCA_017555975.1 Alistipes sp.
AACTTTAAACTTTCAACTTTCAACTTCTCCCTACCTGAAGTCAATCACCTCAAAGCCCGCATAGGCCTTTTCGTCGTAGCTAGGCATAGCCCGTTTCAGGGGCTTGAGCGAGAGGATCTCGATCGCAAATTGAGCCCCCTCGACCTCATAGACAATCACCTCGGGCAGGTAGCTCATCGCGTTGAGCGTGAGTCGAATCGCCGTGTGCGAATCGCCCTTTTCGACCAATGTCAGCAGGTGCTTACCACCCTTCTCCTCGTACTGGGTCGGCGTATAGAGCGAGCCCACCAACGCAAAGGCGTGGGTCGGATTCGAGAGGATGTTGGCCGACGAAGACTCGGTCTCGGAGAGGGTCACCTCGCGGCGCGTCTTGTTCACCTCGTAGCGCGCTGCGCCCTCGCCAAAGACCTCCATATCGACCAGCTCGATGTGGTAACACTCCCCCTCCACGGCGAAGCTACCGAGCAGCTGCTCATCGCCTGCCGCCACCACAAAGGCCGCCTCGTAGCTGCCCATTTCATGCATCGCATCGCTCATCTTTCGGAGCAGTTCATCGGCCCGATTTTGGCCCAACAACACCGACGGGACAAGCACGCCCAAAAGCACGGCTAACAAGGCTGAAAGATAAATTATTTGCTTTTTCATCTCCAATTACTGAACATTAAAACCCGCAATTCGGGCGGAAAGTTCATCAAATGAACCCTCAGCACCCCGTTCAGGAGCGATTAAAAGAGTCCCAATTCCTGTAGTTTGGCCTCCAATGTCGGCAGGTCATGGAAGAGCACATCGCGCGGTTTAGCACCCTGCGCACGGCCCACAATGGCGGCACGCTCCAACTGCATCATAATACGTCCTGCACGGTTGAAACCCACCTCGTAGTTACGCTGAATCATCGAGGTCGAGATCGAACCATTCTGCACCGCATCGCGGGCAATCTCGGCAAAGAGCGAGTCATACTTCTTGGGAGCCATGTCGCTCTCCTCGCTGCCCATCGCCCCCTCACTACCCTCCGGGGCGTAGTCGGGCAAGAGGTAGGCCGACGTATAGCCCTGCTGGTGCGAGATGTGGTCCACGATACGCTCCACCTCCTCGGTCTCAACCAGGGCACACTGCACACGCGTCACATCGCCATTGAGCGAGAAGAGCATATCACCACGACCAATAAGCTGCTCGGCACCCGGACGGTCCAGGATCGTACGCGAGTCGATCATCTGAATCACACGGAAGGCGATACGGGCCGGGAAGTTGGCCTTGATACCACCCGTGATGACCTTCACATCGGGACGCTGCGTAGCCACAATAAGGTGGATACCCACCGCACGAGCCTTCTGCGCCAGACGCATCACCGGCTTCTCAACCTCCTTGGCCATCATGATCAGGTCGGCAAACTCGTCAATCACGACCACCACATAGGGCAGGAAACGGTGTCCCTTCTCGGGGTTCAGACGGCGTGCCGTGAACTTCTGGTTATACTCCACGATGTTACGCGTACCCGCCTGGCTCAGCAGTCCCAGACGATTCTCCATCTCCGTACAGAGCGACTGGAGCGTATAGACCGCCTTCATCGGGTCGGTGATAATCACCTTATCCTCCGACTCCATCTTGGCCAGGAAGTGGCGCTCAAGCTTGCCATAGAGCGAAAACTCGACCATCTTGGGGTCAATCATCACCAGCTTTAGCTCGGCAGGATGCTTGCGGTAGAGCAGCGAGGTGATAATGGCATTCAGACCCACCGACTTACCCGTACCGGTCGAACCAGCCACCAACAAGTGAGGCATCTTGGCCAGGTCGAAGACATAGTTCTCGTTCTGAATCGTGCGACCGATCACCACCGGCAGCTCGGCCTTCGTCTCGTGGAAACGCTTCGAGCGGATGGCCGAGAACATCGACACGATGCGCTTGTTGCGGTTCGGCACCTCGATACCAATCGTACCCTTGCCCGGAATGGGGGCAATAATGCGGATACCCGAAGCCTTGAGGCTCTGCGCGATATCCTGCTCCAGACCCTGAATCTTGGCAATCTTCACACCCTGGGCCTGGACGATCTCGTAGAGGGTCACCGTAGGACCTACCGTCGCCTTGATCTTCTGGATCGGAATACCAAAGGTCTTGAGCGTCTCCTCGATCTTGCACTTATTCTCAAAAATCTCATCCTCCGAGACCTCCGAATCGGACTGATAATCCTCCAACAGGGCGAAGGGGGGCTTCTTGTAGGTCAAAAGGTCCATCGTCGGATCATAGAGCTCCGAGACCGTCTTGGCACTCTCCTCCTCCTTCGGCTCCTCAACCACCACCACAATACCCTCGGTGGGCGTCGGGGTCGCCTGCGGGGTCAAAGGCTCCACCTGTGGCTGGGACATTGTCGGCGTTAGGGGCTGCGTTGCGGGCTGTTCCACCAACTCAAAGCCCTCCACGGGCTCCTGTGCCACAGGCGCTACGACAGGTTCTGCGACGGGCTCCACGCGCGGCGTTAGGTCAATCTCCATAAACGGGCCATCCTGCACCGGAGCCTTCTGCTCGAGCTCCACAAGCCCCGAAGCACCCATCACCACACGCTGCTCGGGCTTCGGCTGCGAGAGATCCACCTCCTCAAAGGGGCTCTCCTCGCGCTGCAACTCCTGCTGCACAGCCTCCTGCAACGTAGGACGCTCGACAACCTGCATCTCCGGCTCCTCCTTCGTGGCGGGACTCTCCACCGTCACAGGGGCTACCTCCATCTCCGACTGTTCGTGCTCCTCCTCCGAGGTCTCCTCCTCGTCATAGGCCTCGTCATACGCCTCGTCGCCCGTCAGCTCCTCACCACGCTCACGATGACGCAGCAGGTCGACTACCTGGCCACCCTTATCCACCAGGGCTGTCGTGGCATGGTTGACCGTATTGATGAAGTTGCGGTTGATAAAGACACCCGTCAAGATCCAACCACCCACGAGTAAGATAATCGTACCAAAGCCGCCGATGTGGCTCTGCAGAATCTTCGCAATCTCGATACCGAACGCACCACCCCAGCCGCTCGAGGCCACCAGACTCCACTTCGTACCGAAGGCAAAGCCGAGGGTCAGCGAACCCAGAATCATCACCAACACGAGCGACAAGACCAGGTGGTTGACCGGCAGCGGACGCTTGCGAATCACCCGCACACCCAGCAGCAGGACGATGATCGGCAACAAGATACCGAACAGACCAAAGCTCTTATCCACGAGCAACAGACCCACACGTGCACCTAACCAGCCGCACATATTCTCCGGCGTCACGCCCAGCGTCTCGCGCTCCTCGACCGTCAGTTGCAGTCCGCTCTGATCACCCTCCCAACAGAAGTAGGAGAAGAGAACCGAAGCGGCCACAAACAGACCGACAAAGAGAATCACGAGGCCCGCAATCCAGCGTGCGCTCTCGCCATCGGTGCGCTCGACGCGCTGACGGCCATTCATGGATCGTTTATTGGTAGTCATACTCTTCTTACTTATTATATAACGCGTACGCGTGACTATTTCGTATCTGCGGCCTTCTCCTCCAGCCGACGACGATAGCCTGCATCCGCAAAGGTTACAAATTCATGACAAGGCACATGGCCCGCCTCACACCGTGCATCATTCGCCTCGAGGAGCTGTTTGACGCGTCGTGCCACCGCCGGCGAGGGATCGACAAAGGTCACCGCATAGCCTGCAGCTGCCCGCTCCAAGGCCTCCAGCAGGAAGGGGTAATGCGTGCACCCCAGCACCAGCTGATCGGCTCCCCGCTCCAGCATCGGCAACAACACCCGGCGTACCGTCTCCACCGCCTCCTCGCTCTGTTCGCGGTTCTCCTCCACGAGTTCCACAAAGCCACGTCCCGGAGCTGTCAACACCTCGATATCGGCTCCGTAGCGTGCTGCCGTGCGACGAAACAGATCACCATCCAACGACCGCTCGGTAGCCAGCACACCCACCACCCGACTCTTTGTCTGCAGACAGGCAGGCTTGATAGCCGGCTCCATACCCACAATCGGCAGGTCGGGATAGCGTTCGCGGAGGGTCTCAATTGCTGCCGCCGTCGCCGTATTGCAGGCCACCACGATCAGCTTACACCCACGCGCCAACAGGCATTCCACCGCCTCGATCGAGAGACGTCGAATCTCCTCCACCGAGCGCGAACCGTAGGGACAGTTCTTGCCATCGCCGAGGTAGACAACCGACTCCTCAGGGAGCAGTCTCAACACCTCGCGACGAACGGACAAACCGCCCATTCCCGAATCGTAGATGCCTATGGGGGCGT
>JAFZFJ010000072.1 GCA_017555975.1 Alistipes sp.
AGGGTTGCAACCTCCGAACCGGTAGCCACCAGCACCACCTCGGGCTGTGCAGCATCCATCACCACATAACCACCCTTCGTTACCTGGGCAGCCTCCTCGCGGCGCTGGCTGCCAAGCGTCGGCAGCGTCTTGATGTTCTGACGCGAGAGCACAAGTGCTACGGGGCGCTCCTCCTCGAGGGCGAGCTTCCAAGCCGTCACCGTCTCATCGCCGTCAGCCGGGCGCAGTACCACCATCGAACGCTCGCCGTGGTGGTTCTTCAGGTGCTCCATCAGGCGCACCAGAGCCTCGTGCTCGATCGGCTGATGCGTAGGACCATCCTCACCCACACGGAACGAGTCGTGGGTCCAAATATAGATCACGTGCAGGCGCATGAGGGCCGAGAGACGTACTGCCGGCTTCATGTAGTCCGAGAAGACAAAGAAGGTACCGCAAGCGGGGATCACACCACCGTGCAGAGCCATACCGTTCATCACGCAGGCCATCGTCAGCTCCGAAACACCGGCCTGGAAGAACTTACCCGTGAAGTCGCCCTTCGTGAAGGCGGTCGTCTTCTTCAGGTAGCCATCCGTCTTATCCGAGTTCGAGAGGTCGGCCGAAGCCACCACCAGGTTCTCCACCTTGTCGGCCAGCACGCTCAGCACCGTAGCCGATGCGGCACGCGTAGCCACGTCGGCCTTCATGTCGATCGACTTGTAATCGATCTCCGGCAGCTCGTTCTTGAGGAACTTGTCGAGCTTCGTTGCGAGGGCCTTGTTCTCCAGACGCCAAGCCTTCTCCGTAGCAGCAATCTGCTCCGTCCAACCCTTCAGGGCCTCCTTGCGGGCAGCAAATGCAGCCTCCGACTCCGCGAAGATCACAAACGGATTCTCCGGGTCACCACCCAGGTTCTTGATCGTACCGGCAAAATCGGCACCGGCAGCCGACAGCGGCTGACCGTGGGTCGAAACCTTATCCTCGAACGACGAACCATCAGCAGCAACAGCACCCTTACCCATGATCGTCTTACCGATGATCAGCGTCGGACGCTCCGTCTCGGCGTTAGCAGCCACCAGAGCAGCACGCAGCTCGTCGATGTTGTGGCCATCTACCGTGATGACATTCCAATTCCAAGCCTTGTACTTCATCTCCACGTCCTCGGTGTCCACCTCGTCCACCTTGGTCGAGAGCTGGATGTTGTTCGAGTCGTAGTACATGATGAAGTTCGTCAGACCCAGGTGGCCGGCGATACGGCCTACGCCCTGCGAGATCTCCTCCTCCACGGCGCCGTCCGAGATGTAGGCATAGGTCTTGTGAGCCATCCACTCACCAAAGCGTGCCACCATGAAGCGCTCGGCAATCGCAGCACCCAGGGCAATGGCATGACCCTGACCCAGCGGACCCGACGAGTTCTCCACACCGCGCATCACGTCCACCTCGGGGTGACCGGGCGTCACGCTATCCCACTGACGCAGGTTCTCCAGATCCTCCATCGTGTAGTTGCCAGCCAAGGCCAGCGTAGCGTAGAGCATCGGCGACATGTGACCCGGATCGAGGAAGAAGCGATCACGATAGGGGTGATTCATCTTCTGGGGGTCGTAGTTCAAGAACTCGGTGAAGAGCACGGCCATGAAATCGGCACCGCCCATCGAGCCACCGGGGTGACCCGACTTGGCCTTTTCGACCATTGCGGCCGACAGGACACGGATGTTGTCGGCAACACGCTTTAATTCGGAATTAGTAGCCATAAATGTGAAATGTGTTATTGTGTATTTTTTTCGGTTTATCCTACCTGTTTGAGCTGCGTGAGGTTGGCACGCTCGAAACGCTCACGGGCATAGTCCAACGTCACCGTGAAGCGGCTCTCGTCGCTCGACGGCAGTTCGAACATCGCCTCGGTCATGATCGCCTCGGCAATCGAACGAAGACCTCGGGCTCCGAGCTTAAACTCGACAGCCTTATCGACGATGTACGACAGCACCTCCTCGTCAAACTTCAGCTCCACGCCATCCATCTCGAACAGACGCTCGTACTGGCGCACGATGGCATTCTTCGGTTCGGTGAGGATGCGCAGCAGGGCCTCACGACCCAGCGGCTGCATGAAGGTCAGCACCGGCAGACGACCCACCAACTCGGGGATCAGACCAAACGAGCGCAGGTCCTGCGGCATGACATACTTCATCAAATTGTCGCGGTCCACCTTCTCACGCTTCGACTGGCCATAACCCAGGGCGTGGGTATTCAGACGCTGGGCGATCTTCTGCTCGATGCCGTCAAAGGCACCTCCGCAGATGAAGAGGATGTTGCGCGTATTGACCTGGATGAACTTCTGGTCGGGGTGCTTGCGACCACCCTGGGGCGGCACGTTGACCGTCGTACCCTCCAGAATCTTCAGCAGGGCCTGCTGGACACCCTCACCCGACACGTCGCGCGTGATCGAGGGGTTGTCGCCCTTGCGGGCAATCTTATCAATCTCGTCGATGAAGACAATGCCTCGCTCGGCAGCCTCGACGTTGTAGTCGGCCACCTGCAGCAGGCGCGAGAGGATGCTCTCGACATCTTCACCCACATAGCCCGCCTCCGTGAGGACCGTCGCATCGACAATCGTGAAGGGGACCTTCAGCAGCTTGGCAATCGTGCGGGCGATGAGCGTCTTACCCGTACCCGTAGGACCTACGAGCACGATGTTCGACTTGTCGATCTCCACATCACCCTCCTTGGGCTGAGCCATGAGGCGCTTGTAGTGGTTGTAGACCGCTACGGCCATGGCACGCTTCGCCTCGTCCTGACCAATGACCCACTGGTCCAGGAAGGCCTTAATCTGCGTAGGCTTCATCAGCTCCTCCTGCTTGAGGGGGGCTGCTGCCTTGCCTTTGGGTTTTGCCACCTCGTTCTCGAGGAGGATGTTGTGGCCATTCTCGATGCACTTGTTGCAGATATTGGCCCCATCCATACCCTGGAAGAGGATCTCGACATCCGACCGCTTGGCACCACAGAACGAACAGCTGTCGCCTCCATGATGTCCGCCGCGGCGGTTATTGTTTTTTTGTTGCGTCATGGTTTGTTTTGAAGGGCGTGAAGGGCATGAAGGGCGTGAAGGGTTGTTCTTTTGCGCCTTTTTCGCCTTTGCCGCCTTTTTAACTTTCTTTACTATCTTCTACTCAGCACCTCGTCGATCAGGCCATACTGCTTGGCCTCCTCGGCCGAGAGCCAATAGTCGCGGTCGGCATCCTTCTCGATCTGCTCGATCGGAGCGCCACTGTGCGTAGCCAGGATCTCATACAGCTCGCGCTTGGTCTTGAGGATCTCGCGGGCCGTGATCTCGATATCCGAGGCCTGACCCTGCACACCGCCCAGGGGCTGGTGGATCATCACACGCGCATGCGGGAGGGCCGAACGTTTGCCTGCAGCACCCGCCGTGAGGAGCACAGCACCCATCGAGGCGGCCAGACCCGTACAGATCGTAGCCACGTCGCAGCTCACCAGCTGCATCGTATCATAGATACCCAGACCGGCCGTCACCGAGCCACCGGGCGAGTTGATGTAGATCTGAATATCCTTCTCCGGGTCAGCCGACTCCAAAAAGAGCAGCTGGGCCTGGATGATGTTGGCTGCG
The DNA here is from genome assembly GCA_017555975.1 of Alistipes sp. Classification (GTDB taxonomy): domain Bacteria; phylum Bacteroidota; class Bacteroidia; order Bacteroidales; family Rikenellaceae; genus Alistipes. The sequence goes on from JAFZFJ010000072.1 coordinate 3,596, forward strand.
TCATCGTAGATGGGTGCACCGAGGAAGATGATGCGATCCATCATCAGACGCGAGAAGACGTCCATCTGGGCCACATTCAGGCGACGCTCCTCGATGATCGTGGGCGACACGTAACCTGATGCAACCGACTGGAAATCATGCAACTTAAGCGAGCTAATCCCGCAGTGTAAGCGGGCATATTTTTCAAATTCCGATGCCATTCGTTGAGCTATTTCAAAAAAAAGGACTTTGCAAACATCGCGCCTGCAAAGTCCAAAGATAGTTTATTTTTCGGAAATTTCCTACAACGTCTTGGCGATTTTTGCAAAATCGTCAGCCGAAACCGACTTCTTGCTCACCTTGATCTTGCCCTTCACGGCAGCAACCACCTTCTCCTCGAGCAGCTTCTCGTAGATCTTCTGAGCCTGCTCCTTGTTCTCCAGGATCTGCTTAGCGTAACCCTCGAGCATATCCTCGGGAGCCGACGGCATGCCATACTGAGCAAACTGAGCGGCAGCCAGGGCCTTAGCCTCAGCCGTAGCGTCCTCAGCCGATACGGTGATCTTCTCCGACTCGATGATCTGCTTCTGGATGTAGTTCCAGGTGAACATCTGCAGGAACTGGTCGAAGTCCTTCTCGATCTCCTCCATCGTAAACTTACCCTCGTTGATCGTGTAGAGCCAACGCTTCAGGAAGGCCTCGGGCATCTGCAGACCGGCCTTCTCCAGCAGGTAGTTGCGTACCTGGAGCGTGAACATGTAGTCGCTCTCACGACCCAGCTCGCGGGCGATCTCCGCGTCGAGCATCTTATCCAGCTCGGCCTCGCTCGTCACGTTGCCAGCGGGGAAGGCCATCTTGAAGAACTCCTCGTTGAGCTCGGGCTCCGAGAACTTGCGGATCTTGGTGATCTCCAGCTCGAATTCGGGCTTGATCTCAGCCAGCTCCTCAGCCTTCACCTGCAGGATGGCAGCACGCTGAGCCTCCGTCTTGTAGAGCTCGTTTACGTTCACCTGCATCTTGTCGCCTACCTTCTTACCCAGGAAGGGCTTGCGCTCCTCCTCCGACATCGAGATCAGGCCTACGTAAGCCTCCTCGATCTGCATGTCGCCGTTGTCGAGCGTCACGGTCAGTGCCTCGTCGGCAGCAACCTCCTCCACCTCTACCAGGCGGCCATAGCGGCGCAGGTAGTTCTCGCGGTAGTCGGCGTGCATCTTCTCGTCGATCTTGATGTTGTGGTAGGTCAGCTTATCCTTGTCCGAGAGCTCGAGGTTGAAGGCGGGAGCCTCACCAATCTCAAACTTGAACTCGAACTCCGTGCCCTTCTCGAAGTCGAAGTCACCCTGCTCCTCCGAGGGGATTACATCACCCACGTAGTCGATCTTCTCGTTCTGCAGGTACTCGAATACGGCGTTCGAAGCCATGCGGTACGACTGCTCGGCCAGGACACCCTTGCCGTACATCTTCTTCACGATGCCCATGGGCACCATACCCGGACGGAAGCCCGGAACGTTAGCCTTGCGACGATACTCGCGCAGTGCCTTCTCTACCTCGGCAGCATAATCTGCCTCGACAACCTTCACGCTCAGGATCGATACACCACCCTCGCGCTGATCACGTACAATGTTCATAGTAAATAAGTTATATTCGTTTTTTTGACTTTCGATCTAAATCGGAGGGCAAAGATACAAAAAATAATTAAGAATTAAGAATTAATAATTAAGAATTAAGAA
>JAFZFJ010000073.1 GCA_017555975.1 Alistipes sp.
AACCGACGAAGATATAGAAAAGAATAATCTAATCTTCGGAATGAGTAAGGACGAGTTTTTTAATCAAATTGAAAATGTGTTCCGTGAAGCAGAATCTTATTTAAGACGTAGTACTTTTATTGCCTGTTTTAGCGAAACTGTCAAATCTGTTACAATGTGGTCACATTATGCAAACTCTCACAAAGGTTTTGTTTTAGAATACGACTTGAGAAACAGACAAATCAAATGTGATAATTGTGAAAACAAATTAACATGTAAAGACAGGATAGTACACAATCTATATCCAATTATTTATGACTATAAAAGATATGATGGGACATACTTTGTAGATTGTTTTTTAGGTAGGCATATGGGGCTTTTCTCAAAATTAAGCGATGTAATGTTTATCAATAAGGCGGCATTATATAAATCATCACAATGGGCATATGAAAAAGAATGGCGTTTATTCTTAGATAAACAGAACTCATACGGCCTACCTTATTTGTGCACAGAAATACGTCCTGTCGCAATATATTACGGCAAGGATATTTCAGTCATAAACAAGAAAATTCTTAGTGATATAGCCAAAGAAAAAGGATTAAAAGAGTATCAAATGTATATAGATGTTCAATCTGAACAGTATACGATGAAGTTTAAGAAAATATAATTTGGTTTGATTCTATTATTTGGGGAATTAGGGATTTCGAACTAAGGTGGAGCAAAATTTTAGTGCATTTGCTTGTATTTCAAAATAAAGCACTACCTTTGCATCAAAGTAGGAACTCGACTCTGCGAGACACTGCAGAATGGTGCAGAAAATAGGTGGAGCAATAGCGGGAGATTACGTTTGGAGTATTTCTTTAATGCGAAGATATAGAGCCATTTAGAAAAGAAACTCATTTCCTAGTGGCACCACTCGAAATCAAGCAGTTACCTTTTAGGTAACTGCTTTTTTTATGCCCAAATCAAGTCGCACAAGACCATCTGACGGCAAGGTTTACGCCCCCCCCCAACAAAATCAAACGCACGGCTATCGCAATTCTTTTGGCGGATTTACGTTTTTTTGATCCCGAATAAGCTATCTCAAGCCCATACCTATATATAATAACAATCCTCATTTAGGGACACTGATTGCCAATATCCAACAACATGCCTCATAGAGTGGTAATAAACACAAAAAAGGTGGCTACCATTCAAGTAACCACCTTCAATTCTGAATAGATAGGCTTAGATTGCCAGTTTAATCTCCGTTTCGTGGGGAGGCATGCAGACGTGCGAGTCGCAGCACTGCCACTCGACCTTGCAAACCACCTCACCCGACGTTACGCCCGTAATGGGTACCACGAAGGTAACGGCATCCTCGTAGATCGTCGTACCGGCTGTTCCATAAGGCTTCGCCTCAGGGGCGACCACCTCATTGACCGTAGCACCCTCGGGTGCCGTCGTCGTGATCTTCACAGGAATATAGGCATCCGAAGCGGCCACAGCACGATAAACGTGGAAGCCGGGGTGAATCTTCATATTCACCTGCACCGAAACCTGGCCATCCTGCTTCACCACGCGACCGGCCACCATTACAGGCTCCTCCTGGCTCGTCTCACCGGGCTGTGCAGCCATCTCGGCAGCGCGCTCAGCAGCTGCAGCCTTCTTTTCGCGGGCCTTATAGTCGTTGCCGGGCAACGTCTGCGGGCCGTTGACCATGTAGAACCAGCCACCCGACTCGGTGAAGAAGATCTTCTTGCGATACTGCTTAAACCAGTTGCTCCACTCAGCAGGCGTCTCGAAGGTGCAGAGCGTGTAGCGATCGAGGATGCGCTGTGCGCGCTCAACCTCTTCGCCCTGCTCCAGACACTTGATGGCCTTCTCCAGCAGACGAATATCGCCCGTGGGGATACCCCAAGCCTTAGCGTCCTCGTCGATGACCATCACATACGAACCCTGACCACCGTAGAAGTAGGGCGTATTCGCCTCATAATAGGGGGCGTAAGCCTCGATATCCTCACCAAGAGCCACATAGGCGTTCTTGTGGTAGCGCTTCAGGTAGTCGCTCAACGTCATCGGCGTGCTGGGCTTGAAGTCCAGGTAATGACGCTCCTCAGCTGTCAGCTTCTCGCCGCGAGCCTTCTTGGCGCGCGCCTCAGCCTGCTTGGCAAAACCCTCGTTGTTCGACTCCACGGTCCAACCTACGCGGGTCTCGTAGGGCTCCATCGACGCCATGTAGATGAGCTCCTTGACATACTCGCGCGTTGAGATGCGGTCGTTATACTTGCGAACAAGCGGCTGCTGGCCCTTGAACTGAGCCATGTAGCATACAGCATTTGCAAAGACAGCCTTGGCCTCCTCGGTCATGTAGGCCGGCGAAGCGGCAAAACCCCAATGCATGAAATTGGCGTGACGGCCAATCGCAACGGCATCGATCGTCTTGGCGCAGACACCGCTCGAGATAAACTCCGTGTCCGGACCATCGAGATAGCCCCACGGACGCGATACCATACCCACGGGGAAGCCCTCGTCGGTCTTATAACCCTTGGTCTGTACGCGCCACATCATCACCGAATCGGGCATGTCGGGCGTGAAATAGACGTAGTGCTTGGCATCTTCGGGCACGGGCTTCTTCTCGAGGGTAATCTCGGTCTTGAAGGGGCCTTTGAAGATCTGGTGGTCGAGTTTCATGCCGTGGGCCTCAGCGTCGAGGCAGAGGCAATACCAGTCATGCTTCGTGCCGATACCGCGACCTGTATTCTCGCTCTGCTGACCGATGGTAATCATCGCGCAGTCGAAATCCTCGGGCAGGCGCTGTGCCGGGATCACCTTCACCACCTTGCCCGATGCGTCCTTCACCAGCTCACGAGGACGCATCGCCGGAATCACACCGTCGACAATCGTCACATCGTAGCCCTCGGACATCTCAGGCGTGTAATCCTTGCCCATCACGGTAGCGACCGAATCGAATCGCTCCTTGAGCATCGCCTCCCAGGCGGCCGTGCGCTCAATAGCCGAAGCCTCCATGCCCTCTTTCGAGCGATGGGCGCCAAAGGTCTCAAACTCGGCAGCACCGCCAACGTAGAGCACCTTCAGCGTAGCCTTGCCGTCTGTATTCAGCAGGCCGGATGACGAGCATCCGGCCAGCATGAAACAGGACAGCGCAATCAACAACTTTTTCATGGTTGCGCTTTCTTAGTATGTACGACGATTAGTATACGTTCTGCTGAATAGCACCCTTACCGTTAGCAATCTCCGTCTTGGGGATCGGCATAGCGTAGTGGCGCGAGTTGGGCTCGAGCGTAAAGGTCTTCACACCCTGGTCGGCGAGAACCGAACCCGAAGCAGCGTTGTAGTTGTAGTAGGTGTGCGTAACGGTTACATCGTCAGCAGCGTAGTCGTTGGCGTTCAGACGCTTCAGGTCATACCAACGCATCGTGAGGAACATCTCGCGACGGCGCTCCTGGAGTACCTTCTTAATAGCGTCATCCTTCGACGTAGCAGTCAGCTCGGTGTAAGCCGAAGCATCGATACGAGCCTTACGCAGCGGAGCAATGGTCTTCATTGCGGTTGCATAGTCACCACCACGAGCCTCGCACTCAGCCTTGATCAGCATCATCTCGGCAACCGACGGACCAGCGTCAAGCGACTCCATGTAGTGAACCATTACACCATACCAACGGAAAGCGGGATCCTTCGAGCAAGTGCGGAGCGAGAAGTCCTCTACGAAGTAGTAGCGGAAACGGAGGTCGTTCTGCTTATCACCACCCGGAACGTCGATAGCGTAGGTGTCAACCAGATCCTGGCTGGGAACGAACCACCAGCTTGCGTGGTAGCAGTCACGTGCCAGATAGATACCGTCCTTCTTGAACCATACACCGAAGTTAGCGGCACCCGACAGACGCGTGTCATAACCAGCGGGATAGAGCGTCGTAACCTTCTCGGGGTTCGTCGAACCGTTGATGTCATACGTAGCCTTCGTCTGAGCATAGCCCATCGTTACGTTGTAGTCACCCAGCGTGTTGTACTCTTTCAGAGCAGCCTCAGCGTGCGACTTAGCCGACGCGAGATCACCACGATAGAGGTAGTAACGAGCAGCAAAAGCGTTCACCGAAGCGGTCGTAGCACGCCACGTGTGGTTTGCGCCATCAGCACCCTTGAACGGAGCCGTGATCTTCAGAGCCTCCTGCAGGTCAGCGTCGATAGCAGCCCACGTGTCGGCCAGGTTAGCACGAGCAGACGAATCCACGAAAGCGGTCGTCTGGAGCGACAGACCCAGCTCATCACCGTTATCACCGGTGTAGTAGAGCGTGTGAGCAACTGCAAGCTGGAACATCGAGTAAGCACGCAGGAAGTGACCCTCGGCCTTCAGGTTGGCCTTGTCCTCCTCCGGACCTGCCAGGCTCATAGCCTGCTCGATGGCCATGTTGGCGTAGTAAATTTTCGTATACTCCTTCTGCCATACCGAATAGCGAGCATCGTCTACCTCATCGGCCCACAGCAGGTAAGGAAGCTGCGAAGTTGCGTTGTAAACACCACCACTCTTGGCCGTGTAGAAATCAGGGGTAATACCCCAGTCATCCGTACCATAAGCGTGCGTGCAGTTCTCCTGATAGAAGAGGCTGTAGTTACCCAACAGTGCATCGAGCTGCTCGGTCGTCTGAAGGGTCTTCTTCGTCGACTTCGAGGGCTCTGCCGACAGCCACTCGTCGCAGGCAACCAGATTCGTTGCAGCTGCGATCATAAGGGCATAGATTGCAATATTTTTCAGTTTCATAACTCTCATTTATTAGAATGAACACTTGATACCGAAGGTGTACGAAGCCTGCAGACGCATGCTACCGTATGCAAACTCGGGATCCTCCTTGTAACCGTTGAAGTAGATCGAGAAGGGGTTGTTGGCCTGAGCATAAACCTTCAGGTTGCGAACGCCCAGCCACTTAGCGGCCTTCTTAGGCAGGTTGTAAGCTACGCTCAACTCCTGCAGACGGATGTGACCTGCATTCTCAGCCAGGTACGACATGTAGGGGTGGAAACGATCCCAGAAGTAGTAACGCGTCTCAACCTCGGTCTGCGGCATGGGAACCATCTGGTTCGGGTCGCAGTTCAGGATCTCCTGGTAGTAGCGGTTGGGAATCGAGTTACCCGAGATACCGGGATAGTTGAAGCCCGTGCGCATGAAGGTGTGACCAAACTTACCCGTTACGATCAGCGAAATATCGAAGTCGTAAACCTGGAATGCGGTCGAGAAGGCCATCGTCCAAGGAGCTACCGACGTACCCATGTCGTACGAAATGTTCTCAGCCGTACCGCTGGGCCACGAGTTGAAGAACTGCTTCGAGCCGTCCTTACCCTCGAGGGTCGGCTTCATCTCCGGATTAGCCGCCGTACCACCATTCTCCAGACCACCATACTTGTAAGCCCAGATCGTGTTCATATCATAACCCTGCGTCCAAGCCGACGAACCACCCGAATAAACGGGGCCATAAGCCGACGAAGGAGTTACGCTGATAGCCTCAATGCGGTTCTTGTTGTAAGCCAGCATCAAGTTACCGGTCCACGATACGTTCTTCGAGATCTTCAGCGCCGAACCAACCTCAAGCTCGAAACCCTTGTTCGATACCTCGGCCGTGTTCATCTTCATCGAGCTCGTACCCTGTACGTAAGGCAGCGTTACCGAACCGATCAGATCCATCGAGTACTTGTTGTAAACATCCAACTTACCGAAGAGCTTGCCATGGAGCAGACGGAAGTCAACACCGGCATCCCACGTACGGGTCTTTTCCCAACGGAGCGTCGGGTTAGCGTAGCTCGATACGGTAGCGGTGTAGCCATTCGTTGCAACACTGGGCGAAGCGCTCATGTTGAGCAGCGGGCGGAACGAGGTCGACTTATCGACGTTACCGTTGTAACCATAGGTTACGCGAACACCGAGGGCGTCTACCCAGTCTACATCCTGCATGAACTGCTCCTTACCGATCTGCCAGCTTGCACCAACCGACCAGAAGGGGGCGTAACGGTACTTCGGATCGTCCGAAATGAGGTTCGAAGCATCCGTACGAACCGAGCCCGAAACGGTGTACTTCTCATCGTAGGTGTACGATGCATTACCGAAGGCCGAGAAGTAGCGGTCGGTCGTGTACGAGAACGAGTTCACGTACGAGTAGCTTGCCGACGAGTTCTGCCAGTTCTTGTACGAGCTTCCCGTGATGTTGGGGAACGTACCTACGCTCAGCGTAGCGTCGTTGTAACCGTAGGTCGTCGGGTTGCCGAACGACTGGTAAACGTTGTCGATGGTCTCAACACCGGCGATAACAGCAACAGCGTGCTTGTCAGCGAAGGTGTGGTTGAAGTTCACCTGGTTACGGATCGTCAGAATCTCGTTCTGCGAACGGCTCTGATCCAGAATACCACCCGAAGGCAGGTTCTGCGTTACAGCGTTGGTCGTCTTATCCCACGTCGAAGCCATGTTAACGGTGCTACGTACTTTGTAGGTCTCCTCGTTGTAGTAGTTCTTCGAGCGACCCTCAGCCAGCTCATACTGGATGCGCGACTCGATATTCAGACCCTTCCAGATCTTGAACGTCAGACCAGCCTGCAGACGAGCGTTGGTCGACCACGACTGCTTCTTCTGGTTGTTGGTCTCCTGGAGCGGGTTGTACGACCAATCCTGGTACGGGAACTTCTCCTTCGGAACATACTTGTCGATGTAGATCAAGCTATACTTCTCGTAGGGGATGTAGTTGCCGTTCTCGTCAACGATCATCTCATAGGGAGCGTAACCAAAGGCGCTCGTGTCGATGTTGTTCTGCGAAGCGGTGCGGCTGTACTGACCGTTCAGGTTCAGATCCAACCACTTGAATACGTTGGTCTGGTTGCGGAACGATACCATGTACTTCTCGCTGTTCTGCGTCTTGTAGTGCTTGCGGTCGTTCTGATAGAGGGCCGAGATCGACGTACGCGAACGATCGGTAGCGATGTTTACAGCAACGTTCTCCTGGTGTACGATCGGGTTCTGGAGGAAGAGCTCCTTCAGCTGATCGGTGTTGTCCAGCTCACGATACTTAGCGATACCGGCCTGCATCTCAAGCTGCGAAATCTGACCCAGACGGTGGGCGTTCAGAAGCTTGTAAACGCTCGACTGACCACCGGTGTAATCAGCACCCGAATAGGGGTCCTCATACCACAGCGATGCGTCCCACTTGTAGAAGTTGTTCACCTCGTAGTCGATCACGTCGTTGGTCGAAGCGCGGTTCAGGTAGTAATCCAGATCCATCTTCGGCGACACCTTCAGGAAGCCCGAGTAGTCAACCGTAACGGTCGTACCGTCGCCATCTTTCTTGGCGTTCTTGGTCGTAACAACGATTACACCATTTGCCGACTTAGCACCCCAGATCGAAGCGGCAGCGGCATCCTTCAGCACCGTTACCGACTCAACGTCGTTGGGGTTGATCGACGAGAAACCACCCTCGATAGCAAAACCGTCAACAACGAGCAGCGGCTCCGAAGCCGAAGTCGACAGCTGCGAACGACCACGGATCTCGAACGTAGGATTACCATAGGCGTCCTGCGTAGCAACGAGACCTGCAGCGGCACCAATCAGGCGCGATGCGATGTTACCGGTAGGCTTCTCAATCTGAGCGGCCGAAATAATGTCGAACGAACCCGTAGCACGCTCCTTCGAGATGGTCTGGTAACCCGTTACCACAACCTGCTCTACCTGCTCGGCGGCCTCGTCCATAGCTACGTTCATCTGACTCTTTGCGCCTACGGTCTCCTCGTAGTTCGTGTAGCCAATGTAGCTAAACGTCAATGCGTCGTTTGCATCAACCGAAATTCGATAATTACCTTGTGCATCCGTGGTCGTACCGCGATTCTTGCCCTTGACGATAACCGTCACACCGGCCAGCGGCTCACCATTCACGTCCGATACTTTACCGGTCACCTCCTTCTGCTGGGCATAAGCCGTGAAGGAGAAGATACACAGGGCGACAAGCATTACTGCTGCGTAAAGTTTCTTCATAGATTTTGAGTGAATTGTGTAAAACAATCTGTTTAGGTTTGAGTTTTGTTCAATCTGATTGGTATACCTTATATAAATACAAGGCGGGAATAAACCACCCTATCGGCATGATTTAATCCCAATTTTAGCTTAGTTGTTAAGTGCCTATTTCGCCAAAAAAATGTGGGTTATTAGGGTTAAAATATTTGTGAATTGTGTTGTTTCGTAAGACCAAATTAGGTAATTTTGCGATGAGTTCCAAACAATCTGATACAAAAAACTTCATTTTTCCCTATTTACTTACAAACTGTAATCACTTTTACGACTAAAGTTATGAAATGTAATGGTGTATTTTTGGCGATTGCCGCATTGATGGTGTCGTGCGGTGCCAACAAAAGCTACACGTTGAACGGCTCGGTTGCCGACTCGACTTTCAACGGTGCAACGGCTTACCTTTATATTAATGGCGAGGCCCAGGACTCGGTAGCCGTCGAGAACAACGCATTCGTCTTTACGGGCGAGGTTGAGACCCCCGCAATGGCTCGCGTGCAGCTCCAGCAGGAGAAGAAGCGCATGCGCGCTACGGTCGTACTCGAGCCGGGTGTAATCGGCGTTGAGATCGTAGATCGTTCGACGGCCAATCTGTCGGGTACGCCGCTCAACGAGGCCATGGATGCCTACAACAAGGCTTCGGACGAGGTTTACAACACCTATCGCGAGGGTTACATGGCCCTTCGCCAGAACAAGGAGCTCAGCGACGAGGCTCGCGCTGAGGAGACCAAGAAGGTTCGCGAGGTATACAAGGCCGCTAACGAGGCCCTGAATGCTGAGCTCTTCGCTGCCCACAAGGAGGACGTCCTGGGCGCTAAGGCTATGCTCGAGCTCTCGAACTACGACGCAGTAAAGTTCGACTCGCTCTATGCTATCGCCGGTGAGGTTGTCAAGAACACCCCCAGCGTCGTGAAGGAGAAGGCTCGTTGCGAGGCTGTGAATAACACCTCTGAGGGCAAGATGTTCGCCGATTTTACGATCGAGAAGGGTAACGCCGATGGTACGGCTGTGAAGCTCTCGGACTATGTAGGTAATGGCAAGTATGTCCTGGTTGACTTCTGGGCTTCGTGGTGCGGTCCCTGCCGTGGTGAGATGCCCAACCTGGCCAACATCTACAAGCAGTACAAGGGCGAGAAGTTTGAGATCGTAGGCGTTGCCGTTTGGGACGAGCGCGCCGACACGGAGAAGGCGCTCGGTGAGCTGCCCATCTCGTGGCCCGTTATCTTCGATGCACAGAAGATCCCGACCGACATGTACGGCATCTACGGCATTCCGGAGATCATCCTCTTTGGCCCCGATGGCACGATCGTAGCTCGTGGTATCCGCGGCGAGGAGATCGGCAAGAAGATCGCCGAGGTAATGGCCGAGTAATCGAACCTTACTATTTATCACCTGACGGGTGTCGCATGTGCGACGCCCGTCTTTTTTTGCAAGGGGCAGGACAAGGAATCAAAGGGCCACCTATAAAACATCAGCGGAGCCGAACGGCTCCGCTGAATCACACAATCCATCAAAATGTTTCCCCATGAACCAAGGAGAGAACCTCCTCGCATTACGACGTTGGTTAGTGGCAAGATAAAACGTCGTAAGGAACATCAGATATACAAAATTACGCATTTATTCCGAAAAGCGAACTCCCGGGCATATCCCATCATCAAAACACAACCTATTGACGGTCAGCT
>JAFZFJ010000074.1 GCA_017555975.1 Alistipes sp.
GCTAATTAGATCTTTAGTTACCCTTAGCTGCCTTTAGCTGCCTTGAGGCATCTATGGCAACCGTTTGTTGCCTATAACTACCTGTCGCGTGCACGGCAAGATGCGCTATCGTTCGTGTTATGCATGTTCAACAACTGAACTACACACTTCCCGATCGCTGCCGTCACAAAGTCACAAAGTCACAACGTCACAGGGGGCATATGCCTTGTGACGTTGTGACTCTGTGACTCTGTTACGCTGTAACGGAGCAAATTTAGCATGTAGAATGCTAAATTCTAAATCTAATTTTTAATTGCCGTTAGGCAAAGCTTTGCATCTCAATCAGATGGGCATAGATGCCGCCCTGCTTGACGAGCTCTTCGTGGGTACCCACTTCGGCAATCTTACCCTCGCTTACGACCAGGATCTTATCGGCTCCCTGGATGGTCGAGAGGCGGTGGGCGATGACGATCGACGTACGGCCTTCGAGCAGCTTATTCAGGGCCTCCTGTACAAGCTTTTCGCTCTCGGTATCGAGGGCCGAGGTGGCCTCGTCGAGGATCAGAATCTCGGGATTCTTCAGCACGGCACGAGCAATCGAAAGGCGCTGACGCTGACCACCCGAGAGCTTCGAGCCACGATCACCGATGTTGGTGTTGTACCCCTCAGGGGTCTGCTCGATAAAGTCGTGGGCGTTGGCAATGCGGGCTGCAGCGACAATCTCCTCGTGCGTCGCGTTGGGCTTACCCATGCGGAGGTTGCCCTCGATCGTGTCGTTAAAGAGCACGGTCTCCTGTGCTACGATGCTCATGTGGCCACGCAGCGACTCCTGCGTATAGGCCGCCAGGGGCACACCGTCGATCAGGATCTCACCCTGCTGCGGGTCGTAGAAGCGGGGAATGAGCTCCGAGAGGGTCGATTTACCACCACCCGAAGGGCCTACCAGGGCGACCGTCTCACCGCGCTTGATCTCGAACGAGACGCCGCCGATCACCTCGCGCGTCGAGTCGTAGGAGAAGTGTACGTTGCGCAGCTCGATCTTATCCTTCAACCCCTCAAAGGTGCGGGCGTTGGGGCTATCCTCGATGCTCGGGCGCGAGTCGATGATCTCGAAGATGCGCTCACCGGCAGCAATACCCTGGTTGATGTTGGCAAACTGATCCACGAAGTGGCGCACGGGGCGCGTGATCTGCGAGAAGATGGCCACGAAGGCGATGAACGATCCCGGGTCGAGCGATCCGTTGCCAACCAGGATACCACCAAAGACCAGCACCACACCTACGGCCGTGATGCCCAGGAACTCGCTCATGGGCGAGGCCAACTGCTGGCGACGGGCCATCGAGAGGGTCAGCTCGGCCACATCGGAGTTGATGCTGTAGAAGTTCTTCTTGACGTAGTCCGTGGCGTTGTAGCTCTTGATGACCTTCACACCGGCCAGCGACTCGTCGAGGGCCGAAACCATCTCACCCAGACGCTGTTGGTTGGTGCGTGCCGGGTGGCGCAGACGCTTCACGATGCTGCCAATCAAGAGGGCCACCAGCGGCAGGAACAACACCGAGAAGATCGACAGCTCCCACGAGAGCATGATCATCATGGCGATGTAACCGATGATGAGGAAGGGCTCGCGGAAGGCCACGAGCAGCGTGTTGGTGATACAGAACTGCACGACATTCACATCGGCCGTGATGCGCGAAATGATGTCACCCTTCTGCTGATCGCTGAAGTAGCCCACGTGCATATCCATCACGCGCGAGAACATGGCATCGCGCATACGCTGCAGCGTGCGGGCACGCATCGACTCCACGGTCCAAGCTCCCAGGTAGCGGAACAGGTTGCTCAGCAGGCTGATGAAGATCGTGAAGAGGGCCAACATGATGAGCACCTTCTGACGGTCATACTCGGGGAAGATCATCGAGTACATGTAGTTGAAGAAGGTGGTCAGGTACTCCGTATTGAACTCCATCGGCGGCAGCTCGGTGACGCGCTCGAACGTATAGTCCGGATCGAACATCGTGTTCATGATCGGGACAATCAGCACGAAGGTCAGCGAGTTGAAAAGCGCATAGAGGAGCGAATAGAAGAAGTAGGGTATGGCGTACTTTTCAATCGGTCGGGCAAAGCCCAAAAGACGAAGATAGGTCTTAAACATGGCTGGTTACGGCTTTGTTACTGAGCAAATATAACATTTTTTCTGCACGTTTGCAACTTTCGGGGTGCTATTCGGGCTGATATCCGCTATCCTCAAGCAGGCGAGAACTGTTGGCTGCTGCTACGGCCAGCTGGTCGCAACGGTTGTTCTCGACCGTGTCGGCGTGTCCCTTGACCCAGATGAAACGGACATGGTGACGGCGATAGATGCGTAAGAAACGTCGCCACAGGTCGGGGTTCTTCTTGCCCTGGAAGCCCTTTTTCTCCCAGCCGAAGAGCCAACCCTTTGTGACGGCATCGATCACATACTTCGAGTCCGAATAGAGGGTCACCTCCGAGCCCTCCTTCTTGAGTGCCTCGAGGGCCACACAGACGGCCATGAGCTCCATGCGGTTGTTGGTCGTGAGGCGGTAGCCCTCGGAGATCTCCCTGCGATAGGGACCTGCCAAGAGTACACAGCCGAAGCCTCCGGGCCCCGGATTACCAAGCGACGAACCGTCGGTATAGATGGTGATGTGCATCGTGTTGGAGGGTGTTATAAAAGGCGTTAAAGGCGCGAAAGGCGATAAAGGTGTTCGGGTTTTCCCCTTGCGCCCTTCTCGCCCTTCTCGCCTTTTCGCTTGTTGGTTATTTCAGTGCTGCGAGCTGCTCCTTGATGGCCGTGATCTTGGCCTCGGCATCAGCCTGCTTGGCGCGCTCGTTGGCGACCACCTTCTCGGGAGCGTTCTGTACGAAGCGCTCGTTCGAAAGCTTGGCCATCACGCTCTTCAGGAAGCCCTCGTAGTACTTCAGATCCTCCTCGAGCTTCTTCACCTCGGCCTCCGTGTCGATCATGCCGGCCAGCGGTACGAAGTACTGCGTGGTCTTCACGATGAAGGCGGCAGCCGTCGGATCCTTCTCCGTCGTCGGCTCGATAGCCGTCAGGTTGGCCATCTTGGCAACAACGGGGGCAAACTCGGCGGGGTAGTTCTCGTCTACGACCACCTTGAGCGTGAGCTGCTCCTTCTGCGGGAGGTTCTTCTGGTTGCGGACGTTACGCACAGCCGAGATCACCTCGCGTACCAGCTCGAAGCGGGCCAAGAGTTGGCCGTTCTCCTCCGTCGAGGTGGGCATCGGAGCCACGCAGATCGACTCACCCTCGGCACGCGGTGCGAGGTCCTGCCAGATCTCCTCCGTGATGAAGGGCATGAAGGGGTGCAACATGCGCATCAGTGCATCGAAGAACGACTTCGTGGCGGCCAGCGTCGTAGCGTCAATCGGCTCGCCATAGGCGGGCTTCACCATCTCGAGGTACATGCCGCTGAACTCGTCCCAGAAGAGCTTGTAGAGGGTCATGCAGGCCTCCGAGATGCGGTACTGGCTGAAGTCGGCCTCCACCTCGCGGAGCGTGCGGCTGAGCGTCTCGTGGAACCACTCCACAGCCAGACGGTTGCACTCGCTCTGAGCCATCTCCTTCACCTCCCAACCGTTGATGAGGCGGTAGGCATTCCAAATCTTGTTGCCGAAGTTGCGACCCTGCTCGCAGAGCGCCTCGTCAAACATTACGTCGTTACCGGCCGACGACGACATGAGCATCGCCAGACGTACACCGTCAGCACCATACTTCTCGATCAGATCGAGCGGGTCGGGCGAGTTGCCCAGCTGCTTCGACATCTTGCGACCGATCTTGTCGCGTACGATACCCGTGAAGTAGACGTTGCGGAAGGGCTCGGCCGAGCGGTACTCGTAGCCGGCCATGATCATGCGGGCTACCCAGAAGAAGATGATATCGGGACCCGTTACCAGATCGTTGGTCGGGTAGTAGTACTTGATCTCCTCGTTGTCCGGGTTGCGGATGCCGTCGAATACCGAGATGGGCCACAGCCACGACGAGAACCACGTGTCGAGTACGTCCTCATCCTGGCGCAGGTCGCTCAACTCGAGCGTTGCATCACCCGACTTGGCGCGTGCCTTCTCCAGAGCCTCCTCAGCCGTCAGGGCTACCACATAGCCACCCTTCGGGAGGTAGTAGGCCGGAATACGCTGACCCCACCACAGCTGACGCGAGATACACCAATCCTTGATGTTCTCCATCCAGTGGCGGTAGGTGTTCTTATACTTCTCGGGTACGAAGCGGATGATATCCTCCAAAACAGCCTTCGTGGCGGGCTTGGCAATCTCCTGCATCGAGAGGAACCACTGCATCGAGAGCTTCGGCTCGATGGCTACACCCGTACGCTCCGAGTAACCCACGTTGTTCGTGTAGTCCTCGGTCTTCTCCAGCAGACCGGCCTCCTGGAGGTCCTTCTCAATCTGCTTGCGCAGCTCGAAGCGGTCCATGCCGACATAGATACCCACCTTGTCGTTGATCGTACCGTCGTCGTTGAAGATGTCGATCGTCTCGAGGTTGTACTTCTCGCCCAACATGTAGTCGTTCACGTCGTGAGCCGGGGTAACCTTCAGGGCACCCGTACCGAACTCGATGTCGACATACTCGTCGCGGATCACCGGAATCGAGCGACCCACCAGCGGCACAATCACACGTGCCTCGGGAGCGAGGTGCTGGTAGCGCGGGTCATTCGGATTCACGCACAGTGCCGTATCGCCCAGGATGGTCTCCGGGCGGGTCGTGGCCACGATCAGTGCCTCATCCGAACCCTCCACCTTGTAGCGCAGGTAGTAGAGCTTACCATGCGACTCCTTGAAGATCACCTCTTCATCCGAGAGGGCCGTCTTTGCCGAGGGGTCCCAGTTCACCATGCGTACACCGCGATAGATCTTGCCCTTCTCGTACAGATCGCAGAAGACGCGCAGCACGCTTTCGGTGCGAGCATCGTCCATCGTGAAGCAGGTGCGGTCCCAGTCGCACGAAGCACCCAGCTTGCGCAGCTGCTTGAGGATCACGCCGCCATACTTCTCCTTCCACTCCCAGGCATACTTGAGGAACTCCTCACGCGTGAGGTCGGCCTTCTCGATGCCCTGCTCGTGGAGCATGGCTACCACCTTGGCCTCCGTGGCGATCGAAGCGTGGTCCATACCCGGTACCCAGCAGGCGTTCTTGCCCGACATACGAGCACGACGAATCAGTACATCCTGCAACGTGTTGTTGAGCATGTGACCCATGTGAAGCATACCCGTTACGTTGGGGGGCGGAATCACGATCGTATAGGGTTCGCGGTGGTCAGGCTCCGAGTGGAACAGACCCTTGTCGATCCACGACTGATACCATTTTGCCTCCAGCTGTTGGGGCGTGTATTTGTCTGCGATTTGCATAGTTTTATAGAATATAAAAGCGTTTATTTCTCTCCTTTCGGTCGGTTTTGGCCGATTTGAGGTGCAAAGTTATTAACAATCTGCCAAAGTTAAAATAAAATCGGCGAAAAAACGTTACCTTTGTGCCGCTATATGCTGAGAAAATTATGAGTAAGAAGACAAAAATAGAGAGTTTTGAGTTGGAGGATGCGAACCTGGTGACCGAGATGGCCGACGGCCGTCAGCGCGTGGTTCCGATTGTCGTGGGTGACGACGAACCGCAAGAGGAGGTCGAGATCCCCGAGGTGCTTCCGATTCTGACGTTGCGCTCTTCGGTGCTTTTCCCGGGAGCCATCACCCCCATCACGGTCGGCCGCGATAAGTCGATTGCCCTGGTGCGTGCCGTGAACCAGGAGGGTGGTATGCTGGGTGCTGTGCTGCAGCGCGAGAGCGAGGTGGA
>JAFZFJ010000075.1 GCA_017555975.1 Alistipes sp.
ACCCGTCACACCGTACGATACGCGGAGCTTCAGGTTATCGAGCCACGATGCATCCTGCATCCAGCTCTCCTCCGACATACGCCATGCCAAAGCGGCCGAGGGGAAGTAACCCCAACGGTTGTCCTTAGCAAAACGCGACGAACCATCGGCACGGAACGTTACCGTAGCCATGTACTTACCCTTATACGAGTAGTTGGCACGAGCAGCGAACGAAACGAGCGAAGACTCGGTGTAGCTCGAGTTGATAGCCATACCCTCCGAACCGGCCTTACCCAGTGCGTGGAAGGTCAGCTTGTCGTCCGAAATATTGCGACCCGACATCTCGTAGGTCTCCTTATTCGAAGCATACATCGAGAAGAGACCCATGGCGCTCAGCGAGTGGTCACCCCACGTCTTGTTGTAGTCGATCTGATTATCCCACGTCCAATCCAGGCGGTCCGTGTTCACAACCTTAGCCGAGTTGTACTTCTTGTTCTGGAAGTACGACGAACCCGAGGGGAACTGCTCCGTTACACCCGTACCGAAGAATACACCCTGACGGCCATGGTAGAAGTTGGGCGACAAGGTGGTCGTGAACTTCAGACCATCATACAGATTCAGACGTACGTAGAAGTTACCGAATACATGGAACTTACGCGTCTGATCTACATAAGCATTGGGCAGCTGGAAGTCAATCAGCGGGTTGGGCGTCGAGGTGAACGAAATACCGCTCACACCGGGCTTACCGGGCGTTGCATACAGATCGCCATTGTCGTCCCAAGGCGAAAGCACGGGAGCGAACCAGAAGGCGTTGTTGTAGGGCGAGTAGCTGTTCGAGCCATCCGTCGTAAAGTCATCCTGGAGCGTGTAGGCGAAGTTTGCTGCCATACCCAGTTCAACGACCTTCGAAAGTTTCGTATCAAATGCACCCTTGAGGTTGATGCGCTCGTAGTCATTCTTCACGAATACGTTCTCCTCGTTCTGGTAACCCACGCCAAAACGATACGAAGAGGCCTCCGTTGCACCCTCCAACGAGAGGTAGTGGTTCTGCTGCGTTGCAGTGCGCAGTACCTCGTTAGCCCAATCGTAGGTTTTATTCTCCATGTAGCGCTGGAAAATCAGCGACTGCTTGTAGTCCGTACCGCTAGCAACGGGGAAGACCGACGTGGGGTTCGAGAGTACATAAACCGGATGACCGGCACCATCGCTCGGTTTCGACTTATCGGCATACTCCATGTAACGAGCAAAACGATAATCCATAAACTGCTTCGTATCCATGAAGTCGGGCATACGAGCAACGTCGCGAACGCCATAGTAACCATCATACGATACGGTCATCTGCTGTGCCTTCTGAGCACCCTTCGAGCCCTTCGTGGTGATCATGATCACACCACCCGAAGCACGCGAACCATAGATGGCCGTCGACGAGGCATCCTTCAGAACGTCTACGCGCTCGATATCCTCGGGGTTGAGGAAGTCCATCGAGCTCGACACGATACCATCGATCACGTAGAGCGGGTCGTTCGACTTGGTGATCGACGACTGGCCACGGATCTGCATCGTGAAGTTACCACCTGCACGCGAGTTCGACTGCGTGATGTTCACACCCGGAACCGAACCCTGCAGGGCCTCCTCCAGGCGAACCGTACCACGAGCGGCGATATCCTCGGCTGCAACCGAGCCTACCGAACCGGTCAGGTCGCTCTTCTTCATCACACCGTAACCAACCACCACGACATCTTCGATACCGGTGGCATCCTCCTCGAGGGTAACCTCTACCAAGGTCTTGCCGGCTACATTTACGCGAGCCTCCTTCATACCGATGTACGATACAACGAGGACATCTTTGTTAGCGTCGGGCAGGTTCAGCACGAACGAACCGTCCACACCCGTACTAACACCAAGGGTTGAACCTTCAACAACAACAGCAGCACCAATTACGGGCTCACCGGTTGCATCCTTCACAACACCTTTCACGGTTTGGGCTTCAGCAACAAAGGCGAAACCCAGTCCCAACACCAAGGTCAGGACAAACTTGAGTGTCAAGTTTTTCATTGTAAAAGTTTTTAGTTAGAAATTAGATGGGTTAAAAGTTTTTTTGCTTGTCTCCATTTTCAGGCCTCACACAACGCGCAGGCGCCTGTCAAAACTTATACAAAGATAGCATTATTTTTTACATTTAACAACAAATTCACAAAAAATACGCTGCACCACAAAAACATGCTAAAAGATTCGTCATACGCATCTCCGAAGCACGATCGGCAAAAAACTAATCTTTACGATTCGCTGTCAATTCTGACAAAATATGCACATTTTTGACAAAAGCTACCCTAAAGCACGAAATACCTACCTTTAGGTACTGTCAAAAGTTGCTATATCGACGAAAAAATTGTACTTTTGTGGCAACTTTAGAGTTAGGTTACTATGGACAACAACATGCAATTTAAAGCCGGTCTGTGGTGCGAAAAAATCAACGTCGCAGATTTCGTACAGACCAACATCACGCCGTACTACGGCGATGCCGCATTCCTTGAAAAACCGACCGAGCGCACCTTGAAGGTGTGGAACAAGTGCCTCCAGGCCCTCGAAGAGGAGCGCCAGCGTGGCGGTGTTCGTTCGTTGGATAACAAAACCGTTTCGACCATTACCTCGCACAAAGCAGGCTACATCGACCAGGAGAACGAGTTGATCGTCGGTCTGCAGACCGACGAGTTGCTGAAGCGCGCCATCAAGCCCTTCGGTGGTATCAATGTCGTGTCGCGTGCCTGCCGCGAGCAGGGCGTTGAGGTAGACGAGAAGGTTAAGGATATCTTCACCCACTACCGCAAAACCCACAACGACGGTGTCTTCGACGTTTATACCGACGAGATCCGTGCGTTCCGTTCGCTGGGCTTCCTGACCGGTCTGCCCGATAACTATGCTCGTGGTCGCATCATTGGTGACTACCGCCGTCTGGCCCTCTATGGTGTTGATCGCCTGATCGAGGCCAAGAAGGAGGATCTGCAGAAGC
>JAFZFJ010000076.1 GCA_017555975.1 Alistipes sp.
AGCTTGCGACTCGATTTCGGCCTTGCCGATTGTGTTGAACTACAAGCCTATCTCGCACAACGAGGGTACGGCCACCTATTTCCGCGAGATGCTGCGTCTGACGATGACCGCCTCGAAGCCCAAGCGCAACCAATTCTTCAACGAGTGGGACTATGAGCAGGCGCTGAAGGAGTATGAGGAGAATCCGCTGATCGGTTGGTGTCATAAGAACGAGAAGGCGGATGGTACGAACTATAACATCTACCGCGATGGTCTGAAGATCTATACGACTGTCAATTCGAAGATGCAGCGCTATGCCGAACAGGCGGTGCAGAAGCAGCTCGAAACGGTCATTCAGCCCCAGATGGATCAGCAGGTTCGCTGGACCAAGACCCTCTTTGTCGATACCGAACCGGAGGAGCGTGACCGCATCATTCGTCGTGCGGTGCGCCAGTCAGACCGCTTCCGCGAGATGAAGCAGGCCGGATTTACGGAGAAGGAGATCGAGGCATCGTTCGATAAGCCCTGCCACATGAAGGTCTTTACCTTCAAGGGCGAGCGTGATACGCTGATGACCCCGCTCGATTCGATCCTGCACCACAAGCGCATCATGCGTGCCTCGTTCGTGGCAATGGATCCCCATACGGGCTTTGTGAAGGCCTATGTCGGTGGCCCGAACTTCCGCTACTTCAAGTACGACATGGCCAAGCAGGGTAAGCGTCAGATTGGTTCGACGATTAAGCCCTTTGTCTACACCTTTGCCATCGACCACCTGGGTCTGACGCCTTGCACGATGGTGCCGAACCTGCCTGTGACGATCGAGACCTCGAATGGTCAGGCCTGGTCGCCCAAGGAGGCGGGTCAGGTGGAGTACGACGGTGTGCTGCACCCGCTGATGTGGGGTCTGGCTTTGAGCCGCAATAACTACTCGGCCTGGTTGATGAAGCAGGCCAAGCAACCCGAGGCGGTGGCTGACTTTATCCACAACATGGGTATTCGTAGCTTTATCGACCCCGTGCCGGCTCTCTGTGTGGGTTCGTCGGAGTCGAACACCTATGAGCTGGTGAGCGCCTTCTCGACCTTTGCCAATGGTGGTGTACACAACGATCCGATCTTTGTGACGCGCATCGAGGATCGCCACGGCAACCTCATCGCTTCGTTCATCCCGCAGTCGCAGGATGCCATTAACGAGCGTACGGCCTATACGATGATCCAGATGCTCAAGCGTGTGGTGGATGCCGGTACGGCGGGTAGTCTGCGTTGGCGTTTCAACCTGCACGATGTGGAGCTGGGCGGTAAGACCGGTACTTCGAACGAGAACCGCGACGCCTGGTTTATGTGCGTGGCACCGCGCATTGTGGCCGGTGCCTGGGTTGGCGGTGAGGATCAGCAGGTGCACCTCCGCACGCGCGGTGAGGGTAGTGTGCTGGCTCTGCCGATTGTGGGCGACTTCCTCAAGCGCGTCTATGATGACGGTTCGTTGGGTGTGACCCGCTCGGATCAGTTTATCCGCCCCTCGATGATGCCCGACTACGATTGCCCGATGTCGGTTGAGCCCGATGGTACGGTGAGCGCCGAGCAACAAGACGACGATTTTTTTGAATAACCTTATACACAAATAAAGAAGATGAAATTAGCCATCGTAGGTGTTTCGGGTGCTGTAGGTCAGGAGTTCCTGCGCATTCTTGAAACGCGCGACCTGAAGATTGATGAGCTGGTGCTGTTTGGCTCGCCTCGCAGCGCCGGTACGACCTATATGTTCCGCGGTCAGGAGCTGACCGTGAAACTGCTGCAGCACAACGACGATTTTAAGGGGATCGACTTCGCGCTGACTTCGGCCGGAGCTTCAACCTCGAAGGAGTATGCTGAGACGATTACCAAACACGGCACGATCATGATCGACAACTCGTCGGCCTTCCGCATGGACGAGGATGTACCTTTGGTGGTGCCTGAAGTCAATGCTGCCGATGCTAAGAACGCACCGCGTCGCATTATCGCCAACCCCAACTGCACGACGATTCAGATGGTGGTGGCGCTGAATGCCATCGAGCAGCTCTCGCACATTACCCGTGTGCGTGTGGCGACCTATCAGTCGGCTTCGGGTGCAGGTGCGATGGGTATGGCTGAGTTGGAGGAGCAGCATGCCGAGCTGGTACGTGGTGAGGAGCCTACGGTGAATAAGTTCGCCTACCAGTTGGCCTATAATGTGATTCCCCACATTGACGTCTTCACCGAGAACGACTACACGAAGGAGGAGATGAAGATGTACCACGAGACGCGCAAGATCATGCACTCGGATATCCGTGTGTCGGCGACCTGCGTGCGTGTGCCTGTCATGCGAGCCCACTCGGAGAGTGTTTGGGTGGAGACCGAGCGCCCCATTTCGGTGGAGGAGGCTCGTGCCGCCTTTGCGGCCGCTCCGGGTGTTGTGGTGGAGGATACCCCTGCCGAGAAGAAGTACCCCATGCCCCTCTTCCTGGCCGGTTGCGATCCGGTCTATGTGGGCCGTATCCGCAAGGATATCAGCACCGAGAACGGCCTCTCGTTCTGGTGTGTGAGTGACCAGATTCGTAAGGGTGCGGCGCTCAATGCGGTGCAGATTCTTGAATCCCTCATTTAGTTTTTCGATTTTATAGGGCATGTTTTGTCCTTCCTTGTTCGGGCTGAATGGGACGTACGCTGAGTACTACCCATCCAGCCCGAACTTTGTTCATGTCAAAATCTGCTCCTCTAAAATCAAAAAACGGTGGTGCTATTTAAGGGGTGC
The DNA here is from genome assembly GCA_017555975.1 of Alistipes sp. Taxonomy (GTDB): domain Bacteria; phylum Bacteroidota; class Bacteroidia; order Bacteroidales; family Rikenellaceae; genus Alistipes. Next base: position 2,747 of record JAFZFJ010000076.1, read on the forward strand.
TAAAGGTTTTTAAGGGTTGCTAAGGGGCTTCGTTAGCCCCCCTTAGTCTTCTTTAGCCTCCCTTAGTCTCCTTTAGCTCCCTTTAGTTAGGCACTGTTTTTGTACGCATTAACGATAAACGTTTGTGTATGTTTTATCGTTTACTTTTTATATACCTTGCTATGACCATAACCGTACAAGCTGCAGTGCGTTTCGAGCCAAAGCCGTTGCCCTATGCCTACGACGCACTTGCGCCCGTCATTTCGGAGGAGACCCTCCGCTTTCACCACGACAGACATTACGTGGGCTATGTGACAAAACTCAACGAATTGATCGTTGGCACCCCCTACGAGGAACAGTCGCTGGAGGATATCATCATGACCTCGGACCGTGCCATCTTCAACAATGCCGCTCAGGTTTGGAATCATGAGTTCTTTTTCGAGCAACTCTCACCGGAGCCGGAGTTGCGCCCTACGGGTGCGTTGCTGGAGGCCATCAACCGTCAATTTGGCTCGGTGGAGGCCGTTCGCGAGGCGATGAATCAGGCCGCCGTGGGGCTCTTTGGTTCGGGGTGGGTCTGGCTGGTGGTGAATGAGGATGGCGAGCTCTCGATCCTTTCGACCCGCAATGCCGGGCTTCCGATGCGTCACGGCCTCACGCCACTCCTGGCGCTCGATGTCAGGGAACATGCCTACTACCTCGATTACCGCAACCGTCGTGGTGAGGCCATGCACGAGATGTGGCGGGTGTTGGATTGGAGTAAGGCAGAGGAGCGATACAATAGCCGTTGATAAGAAGTTGCCTAACAAGGCTCTTTCGGCATCTGCCTTGTCCTTAACATACTCATTTACGATAGGTAAATTGCGCTTTTTCGGACTGCGAGCAGCTTTAAAATAGCGCTTATTATACAACTTCTAACAAAAGAGCGTGTCCCAAAAACTTGTCGGACACGCTCTTTATGGTGTTTTATACTTTCTGTTACAGATTTTGCAACGTGTAGTCGATCATCTTCTGACGTACGTGGTAGCTGTCGTTGGGCAGCATCGAGTGGTTCTGGTCGGGGTAGACCATCATGTCGTACTGCTTGCCGGCACGGTTCAGTGCACGCGTCATCTCCACCGTATTTTGGAAGTGGACGTTGTCGTCGGCCGTGCCGTGGATGATCAGCAGGCGGGTCTTCTTATCGTCGAGCATGCGGGCGAAGTTGATGGGCGAGTTTTCGTCATAACCTGCAGCGTTGTATTGCGGCAAGTTGTTGTAGATCTCGGTGTAGATCGTGTCGTAGAAGCGCCACGA
>JAFZFJ010000077.1 GCA_017555975.1 Alistipes sp.
ATAGTTCATCCAGCTGGCGTTCTGCTCCAGGCTGCTCTTCCAGCTCTTCAGCAGGAACTCGCGCGTCTTCTCTACATCCTCCGTCTTCGGGCCCTCATTGGCGATCGTCTCGATCTCCTTCAGCACGATCTCGCAGAGCTCGTCGGCCATCTGATCGTTCGTATCGAACTGGATGGTCAGCTCGTAGGTCGGCTTCGGTACAAAGCCCGTCGAGTTGCTTACATGCACACCATAGGTGCCGCCCTTCTCCTCGCGGATCGATACCAAGTAGCGGCTATTGAGTGCCTGCGTCAGGAAGGTGAGCGCCAAACGGTTCTCGAAGGTGAACGGCATGCTGCCCGAGAGGAGGAAGCGTACCGAAACCTTCGGCTGCTGCATCTCTACACGGAACATCTCGTCGATCTGACCCTTCACGGGGTCGCAGTTATCCTCTACCACCTGCATCGTCTTCTTCGATACGGGCAGCGAACCGATATACTTCTCTACGAGCGGCTTGAGCGTCTCGAGCTCTACATTACCCACAAAGAAATAGGTAAAGCTGTTGCCATCGGGGAAGAGCTTGCCATAGATCGGAGCCAGCTGCTCGAACTGCATCGAGGCCAACGCCTCCTTGGTGATGGGCTGACGACGCGGATTGTCACCGAAGACGGTCTTCGTGTAGTGCTTCTCCATCTGGAAGTCGGGGTTCTTCTCGATGTTCTCGAGCTGAGCACCGATCATCGTCATCGTCGTAGCGTAGTCCTTCTCATCGAAGCGCGGCTGCGTCAGGTGGAGGTAGAGCAGCTGCAACATCGTCTCGAGGTCCTTGGGCGAGCACGAACCGCTCAGCTGGCTGGTGTAGTTCGATACGCTGGGCGACACATGAGCAAAGATACCCGAGAGCTGCTTCTGCAGATCGATGCGCGAGAACTTACCTACGCCCGACATCTGGTTAATGAGCGGGAGCATCTCGCCATAGACCATCTCCTCGTCCTTCAGTACCGACGAGCCACCGTAAGCGCGGGCGAAGAACTGAATCTCGTCAGCCTTATACTTCGTCGGCTTCACAACGACCTTGATGCCGTTCTTGAGCGTCCACTCCGTCGTGCCGTAGGCCTCATTCGTGGCACTCTTCTTCACGGGCGAACCCTTCAGTACCACATCCTCGGCGATCAGCGGCTCCTTCACGACATTGTCCTTGTAGGGCTCAATCTCGCTCTCGATCACCTTCTTGCGGATAGCAAGGATCTCCTCCTTGGTCGGCACGGCTACACCCTCCTTCTGGGGAGCGTTGAGGATGATCACCTGATTCTGATCCGTGAGGTACTGCTTCATCACCTGGTTGATCGCCTCTACATTGAGCGACTTGATGAGCATGCTGTCGATCTTTGCCTCGTTCTCCGGACCGGGGAAGGCGGCATTTGCGCGGTAGGCGTTGAGGTAGCGCTGTACATAGTAGCCGTTCGTGTTGTCGTTGCGGTTGGCATACTGACGCTCGCACGAACGCAGCAGGTCGTTCTGCGCACGCTCAAACTCGCCGTGCGTGAAACCGTAGCGACGCACACGCTCCATCTCGGTCAGAATGGCCTCGATACCACGCGCCAGGCCACCATCCTTCGTTACAGCCGCCAAGATGGTCGTCTGCAGCGTCGGGATGATGCCAATCGAGCCGTTCTGCATCGCACCACCAATGAAGGGGGCATCGGGCTGC
>JAFZFJ010000078.1 GCA_017555975.1 Alistipes sp.
CTTCAGGAGAAGGAGCTTGTTTACTACCTGGCCGAGGCTGCCAAGTGTGGTCGCGATATTCTTTTCGACCAGAATTGCGCCGTAAACCTCCCCGTGCGCCGCACGCTGGAGACCATCTACGAGCACTACAACGGCGATCGTACGACCGAGGAGTGGAAGGCTGTGGAGAAGTACCTGAAGAAGGTGTGGTTTGCCAACGGTATCCACCACCACTACTCGAACGATAAGTTCAAGCCCGAGTTCTCTGAGGAGTACCTGCTCTCGCTTATTGAGGCGGTGGGTGAGGAGTCCTTTGGCGAGCTGAATAGCTACCGCGAGGAGGTGCTCAGCGCCATCTTCGATGCTACGCTCTACCCGACGAAGCTCAACCAGAAGGCGGGCGAGGATCTGCTGCTGACCTCGTCGTCGAACTACTACAGCGGTGTTTCGCAGGCTGAGGCTGAGGCCTTCTATGCGAAGATGGCTGCTGCCGATAAGGGCAACCCGCAGCCCGTGTCCTATGGTCTGAACTCGCAGCTCACGAAGAACGAGCAGGGTAAGCTCGTGGAGCGTGTATGGTTTGCCGAGGGTATGTATGGCGAGGCTATCAAGCAGATTGTCTATTGGCTCGAGAAGGCTGAGGCTGTGGCTGTTGAGCCCCAGAAGCAGACGATTCGTCACCTCATCGACTACTACAAGACGGGCGATCTGAAGCTCTTCGACGCCTACAACATCTCGTGGGTGGCCGATACCGAGTCGCACATCGACTTCGTGAATGGCTTTATCGAGGATTACGGCGACGCGTTGGGTCGCAAGGCTTCGTGGGAGTCGAACGTGAACTTCAAGGATGTCGCAGCTTGCCACCGTACGGAGGTGATCTCGGAGAATGCTCAGTGGTTCGAGGACCATGCCCCGATCAACCCCATCTACCGCAAGCCGGAGGTGAAGGGTGTGTCGGCCAAGGTGATCACGGTGGCCATGCTGGGTGGTGACTGCTTCCCCGCAACGCCGATTGGTATCAACCTGCCGAATGCCGACTGGATTCGCCGTGACTACGGTTCGAAGTCGGTGACCATCGACAACATCACCTACGCCTACGACAAGGCTGCGCAGGGCAATGGCTTCACGGAGGAGTTCGTGCTGCGCGAGGAGGATCGTCAGCGCATGAAGGAGCACGGCAAGCTGGCCGATGACCTGCATACCGACCTGCACGAGTGCCTGGGCCACGGTTCGGATCGCCTGAAGGAGGGTGTAAGCCCCACGGCGCTGGGTAGCTACTCGTCGACCCTGGAGGAGACGCGTGCCGACCTCTTCGGTCTGTACTACATCGGAGACGAGAAGATGGTTGAGCTGGGTCTGGTTCCCTCGTTCGACGTGGCAAAGGCCGCCTATGCCGACTATATCATGAACGGTATGATGACGCAGCTCTCGCGCATCGAGCCGGGCAAGGATGTCGAGGAGTCGCACATGCGTAACCGCAAGCTCATTGCCGAGTGGTGCTACGAGCAGGGCAAGGAGGATAAGGTGATCGAGTGGGTTGTAGAGAACGACAAGCGTTACCTGGTGGTGAACGACTTCGAGAAGCTCCGCGAGCTCTTTGGCCAGATGCTGTGCGAGATTCAGCGCATCAAGTCGGAGGGTGACATCGAGGCCGGTAAGGCACTCGTTGAGCAGTATGCCGTGAAGGTGGATCCCGCCCTGCATGAGGAGGTGCTGGCCCGCTACAAGGCACTCAATATCGAGCCCTATGGTGGTTTCGTAAACCCCGAGTATGAGCTGGTTATGGAGGGTGACAAGGTGGTTGACGTGAAGATCTCGTATCCGGCTAACTACACCGAGCAGATGCTCCACTACGCAAAGAATTACTCGTTCCTGCCGAGCAAGAACTAACGAGTTAATCGCTCACAACAAAACGGGAGATAGCAAGTGGCTATCTCCCGTTTTGTTTGTAGTCGAAAGGCAAACCTGAGTTGAAAACTCTCAACTTTGACCCACTTGCAGTGGCTCGACTTCGCTGCGCCTCGGCAAAGTCTGCAAGCAGCCTCTGCGCTCGGCTTAATCGCGAAGTTCAACTTTGACCCACCTGCGGTGGCTCGACTTCGCTGCGCCTCGGCAAAGTCTGCAAGCAGCCTCTGCGCTCGGCTTAATCGCGAAGTTCAACTTTCAACTTTCAACTTTCAACTCTCAACTTTCAACTAATAGATCACCTTCACCCACTCGATCTCGATGCCTTTCGGTGCGGCGCCCTTGTCCGAGAAGTCGTTGCCGCGGAGCGAGAAGAAGAGATTCTCGACCGTCGGCCATTCGATGCTTTCACCCGTGCCGCCAAAGTCGGGACGGTAGTAGGGGCTGATGCCCGGCCAATCCTGCGGCAACTGAGGTGCACGATCCGGTCGGAAGGCTTCGATGGGCACTTCGATCTCCTGCCACGAGGTGGTCAGCGCTACCGGCGTACCCCATGCGCCAAAGTCCTCCTCGTTGATGAGCAGACGCATCTGCTCGGTCGAGGGGGTCAGGGCGCGCACGCGTATAACGAGTGCACGAGGCGTTTTGCCCTTTTGCAGGCGATCGCCGATGTAGTGCTGAGCCGAGATGTCGGCCGGGAACCAATACTCCTGCTTTTCGCTCAGATCCTCGGTGTAGAGGCGCAGGTTACCCTGCTCGGAGGGACGGCCGTCGTACGAGGGGCTGAAGAATCCGCCACGCGTGAAGATCAGCGTGGGGTAGTCGCGTTTAGGCTCAAAGATGCGCTCGCGCGAAGGGGCATAATTTACCTCACCGATCAGCTCCACGCCACGCTTGGTCAGGCGGTAACGACCCGGGGCTAAACTTTCCGCAATGCGGATGCCCGGCAGGTTGATCTGCATCGGATGAGCCGACTCGTCGAGCGTGAAGACACGGCGATCGAGTGTCGGCCACTTGTAGGGGTCATCCACCTGACGACTTATGGGATAGAGTTCGAGCATCCACTCCTTCTCGGCCGTGCGATCGAGGAAATAGATGCGGTTGGCGTCGCTCTTGACGATCGCCGACGAACCTACGCCTGCGATGTGGCGCAAGCTCTTGCTTTCGACCTTAAAATCGGCAGGCAGCGAGTTGGTGTAGAGGAGCGTTTCGCCGTCGTAGTAGGTGCTGCGGTCGGCTTTCCAATCCACCGTTACGGGGCCAAAGGTCGAGTTGTCGGGGTAGTTGCCCCAATCCTTGCCACGCGGCAGGGTCTCCATCGCCTTCACGGCAATCATCGCCGATACGGCCTTGCGGGGCGTGTAGACCATATTTAGCAGGTGGGTCTGCCAGCCCAGGTTCCAGGGGGCTGTGCCGATCATGTCGTAGGAGAACATGGCGGCCCACTGCACACCGCCCTCGCGGAACTCGCGTACCTGCGCCGGGTACATGTAGGAGCAGACCAGGTCGGGGGCGTCGAACTCATAGACCATCTTCGAGCGCGGACCGATATCGACCGACTTCATCGGCGTGTAGTCGTTGACATAGGGGAGGTAGTTGCCTCGCAACGTCTCGTTGTGGTTGAGCTGCGTGGGATACCAGCCGTAGGTGGCACTCTCGGCCTTCGAGTCGCAGAGGGCCGGGGCCATGAAGAAGTTTTCGGAGATGTTGTAGGCTACAATCTTGCGGCAGCCCGTGGCGCGGATGGCTTCGGTCATTGCGTCGATGTAGGCACGGATCTCGTCGTTGCGACCCATGACGCGGGCTGGCTCGTTGAGAATCTCGACGGCAATGATGTGGGGCTCCTCCTTATACTGCTTACCCGTATAACGATTGCGGTAGTTGAGGAATTGGGCCATGTAGTTCTGCTGGGCACGGATGGCCTCGGCGTCGAAGGTGAGGGCCCCTTTGCCAAAGTGCGCCGTGAAACCAGGTAGGTTTTGGTCGCCATCGGGCCACCAGGCGGCGTGGGCCACCGTGGGTGAGAAGAGCATCAGAATGCCGTGCTCCGAGGCCTTGTAGATCAGGTAGTCCAGCAGGTCGAGGTGCTCGTTGTCAAGGAGGTTGCCCTCCTTGTCCGAGTTCTCCCAGTCGCCCCAGAACGAAAGGCGCAGGGCGCGGAATCCCATGCGGGCAAAGTGCTCCATGTCGATGTCGATGAGCTGTTTTTTCTCCTCGATGGTAGGCGCTACCTTGTGGGCTGCTCGGTAATCCGAGGCCGAGGGCAGGCAGTAGTTGGCGCCAAAGACCGCCACTTCGCTTTCATCAGCCGTGTAACGCATTACGCCTTCGGCATCTTGGTAGACGAGCTCTTGAGCCGCCAAAAGCTCCACAGCCAGCAGGGCAAGGAGCGTAAAAAAGTGTTTCATAGGTAATTGGATAGGTTGTTCTTCGGTGGACTATTCCTCCGTGAGGAGGTTGACCAGCTCGTCGGCTTCGCTACACGAGAGCCAGAGCTTGTCTTCGTAGATGGTGGTGATTTCTACCATGTTACGCCACTCTGAGGCGTAGATCTTGACGCGTTCGAAGTGCTTCAGGTCGAGGAAGTGACCATAGTAGCCGAAGAATCCGCAACCGCCATAGAGGGGCAGTACGAAACGCAGCTCCTCGGCCTCCAGCTTGCGAACCGAGGCAATCTCCTCGCGATCCAATTCGGTAGCGTCGAGCAGACAGCGTACCTCCAGCAGCTGGTCGCTGACGATCAGTCGACGCGGAATCGAGAGGGCCATCAGAATCAGCAGTGCACCGATCGAGGTGGCGAACCAGGCCGAAAAGTAGCCGCCCTCGTAGAGTAGGTAGAGCACGGCGCCCAGCCCGATGTAGACCGCCACGTAAAGCAGCGTCCAATACCAGGTGCGACGGTCGATGCGATATCGGTATACTTTTCTCATAGTCAATAGCTTAATTCTCCTCCGCAGGCTCCTCCTCGGCCGCAATCAGTGCGCGAGCCAACACCAGGTCTTCGGGGGTGGTGATTTTCAGATTCGAGCGCTCCCCGGCGCAGAGGTGCACCGCCACACCCATTGCCTCCACCACTGAAGCGTCATCCGTGAAGAGGGGGTTGAAGGGTTGCTCGTAGGCCTCGTCGAGCAGTGCTCGGCGGAAGACCTGCGGGGTCTGCACGATGCGCAGCGGACGGCGATCGATGATCTTCGAACGCTCCTCCTCCACGATGCGGTACGAATCCACCGCCTCGACTACCGGAATGGCCGAACCTGCAGTGGCAGCCTCCTCCACGGCGCGACGGATCATCGTCGGCGAGGCCAACGGACGCACACCATCCTGCACGGCAACCAACTCCACATCGTAGCCCACTGCCTTCAGGCCGTTTTTCACCGAGTCGAAACGCTCTGCACCGCCGCTGACTACCGTGTGGCGAGCCACCTCGAAGCGAGCCTTCAGGTTCTCCCAGAAGGGGATGTGCTCGTCGGGCAACACAACGATGAGCTGTGCTTCGGGC
>JAFZFJ010000008.1 GCA_017555975.1 Alistipes sp.
AGTTACCGAGCATCTCGAACATGGTGTGGTGGTAGGTATCGTGTCCTACCTCCTCGAGGTCATTGTGCTTACCCGACACACGCAGACACTTCTGCGTATCGGCAGCACGGGGGTATTTACGCGGAGCGTTACCCAGGAAGATATCCTTAAACTGGTTCATACCGGCGTTGGTAAACATCAGCGTCGGGTCGCCCTTTACGACCATCGGAGCCGAGGGCACAATGGCATGCTCCTTCTGTGCGAAGAAGTCCAAAAAGGCTTGGCGAATTTCATTTGCTTGCATAACGATATACTTTTTTTAGCTTGTTTTCGTTTCTTTAACAACCTCACGCGCACGCGATGCGCGATTCGGGTTGCAAAATTACACATTTTACGCTAAATTTGCACCATAAACGAGTGAGTTTTTTTGATTCATGGCCCAAAAAGAGCAGCATACACCGACCTCCGAGACCGTTTCGCGCACATCGATTCGGTTGCGTGCCTATCGCGTGATCCGCAAGATCCTGCTCGGCTTCATTCTCGTGTCGTTCGTCAACGTACTCTTCTCGTTCTTCTTCCTCACCCCCAAGATGTATTCGATCCACCGCGAGAACCGCGACATGGTGATCAAATACCGCATCCTGCAGGATCGCATTCGCACCGCGCAGCAGCAGGTCGAGGAGATTCGTCATCGCGACCACTACGTCTACCGCGCCCTCTTCTCGAGCGACACCCTCCCGCTGCAAGGCATCTACCAGGAGTACCCCTCAGAGAAGTACAGCGACATGGCCGATGACCAATACGCCGAGCTGATGATCCCCACCTGGAAGCAGCTCGATCAACTCGCCCGCTCGCTCTATGCCGAGTCACGCTCGTTCGACGAACTGCAGCAACAGTCCTCCGACAAAGAGCAGATGACTACGGCCATTCCGGCCATTTGGCCCATCGATCGCAATGCACTGAAGAGCCACATTGGCGCCTTCAACCCCCGTCGCTACCACCCCATTCTGCACCGCATCCAGCCCCACAACGGCGTCGATTTGGCTTGTGCAAGGGGTACGTTGGTCTACGCAACGGGCGACGGTGTGGTGGATAAGGCCTACGCCCAGGGCTACAACGGCGGTTTCGGTCGCCAGATCATCATCGATCACGGCTTTGGTTACAAGACCCGCTATGCCCACCTAGATAAGGTGCTGGTAGCTCGTGGCGATACGGTTCGTCGCGGTCAGGTAATCGCCCATGCCGGTAACACGGGTCGCTCAACCTCGACCCACCTTCACTACGAGGTGCTCTAAAAGAATCGCCCCGTGAATCCGAACAACTACTTCAACCACCAGCTCAGCGAGAGCGAGTATCAGAAGCTGATGGAGAGCCTGCGTGATACAAACTACGAAAAGATGGAATAGTATGGCTACCAAGAAGATAGATCCCAACACAAAGCCCCAGCGTCGCAGTCGCAAACAGCAGGTTGTGCGCCTCGTTGTGAACTGTTTCATCTGGCTCGGAGCAGCCATTCTCTACTACCTCGCCTTCTCAATCTTCTTCGATACGCCCATGGAGCACGAGTTAAAGCACCGTGCCGACCGCATGAAGCAGGAATACGAAGTGCTTGAGGGGCGCTACGACACGCTGATGATGGTGCTCAACAACCTTTCGGAGCGCGATCGTGCCGTTTTTCGTTCGTTGTTCGAGTCCGACCCCTACAACTTCGAGACCGACTATACCGAGGAGCGTAACGAAGCATACGAGGCAATCTTCAACCGCTCAAACCGCCGCCTAAAGCGCGACCTCAGGGAGCGCACTCAGCAGCTGGAGCGTGAGCTCGAAAAGCTCAACGAGAGCTACCTCAATCTCCACGAAGCCATTAGCCATCAGGGGACATCGTGCCACCGCATTCCCGCCATTCAGCCGGTAATCAACCCCCAGCTGACGCTTCTGACGACCTCTTATGGTATGCGTATCCATCCCTTCTACAAGACGTTGACCTCGCACCAGGGTGTAGACTATGCCATCCCTGAAGGCTCGCGCGTCTTTGCAACGGCCGACGGTCGTGTGAAGGAGATCAAGCGTAGCTCCACGTCGGGCCAGACGGTCATCCTCGACCACGGCAACGGCTACGAGACCTCCTACAGCCACCTCTCGCACATCGCAGTGCGCCAAAACCAGCAGGTACGTCGCGGCGACATCATTGCCCTTTCGGGCGATACGGGTCTTTCGCTGGCACCCCATCTGCATTATGAGGTGCGTCTGAACGGCATGCGCGTCGATCCGATTCACTACTTCTTCATGGAGCTCGACCCCATTGAATACGAGCGACTTACCCGCATTGCCCAATCGGGTATGCAGGCCTTCGATTAACCCACTAGAAACAAGATGGAACACAAGCCGATTCGATTGATTCTTTGCGATTTCGATGGCACATTGGTCGACACACGCATGGCCAATGCCTTGGCCTATATCGAGACCCTGCGTGAAGTGGGCATCGAGTTGGGTGTACCGGAATACCTGGCCTCCTACTTCGGCATGCGTTGCAACGAATTCATGACCGTCATGGGCATCACCGACCCGGCGGAGCGTGAGCGGCTGCGTCTACGCAAAATTGAACTCTATCCGCATTATTTTCACACGCTGAAGCTCAACGAGCCGCTGTGGCACTTTGCCCAATCGGTGCGCCGACAAGGGGGAAAATTGTGGATTGTATCGACGGGCAGTCCTGCCAACATCAACAACGTAATCAACTACTTGGGACTTCAGGAGGGAATCGACGGCATCTTTTCAGGGCTGGAGATTGAACGCCCAAAACCCGCTCCCGACTGCTTTTTAGAGGTGATGCATCGCGAGGGTTGCAGCCGCGAGGAGTGTCTCATCTTCGAAGACTCCGAGGTCGGCCTCGCTGCTGCCGCTGCCAGCGGAATACCCTATTTCAAGGTAAACCTCGATTAAAGTTGAAAGTTGAAAGTTGAGAGTTGAAAGTTGAAAGTTGAACTTCGCGATTAAGCCGAGCGCAGAGGCTGCTTGCAGACTTTGCCGAGGCGCAGCGAAGTCGAGCCACCGCAGGTGGG
>JAFZFJ010000009.1 GCA_017555975.1 Alistipes sp.
CCTCGAAGGTGCGGAATACCAAGCCGCTACCGAACTGATCGTACACGTCGCCGAGCAGCACTTCGTAGTTCTTGTCGGCCCACTGGATATATTTCGAGAGGAAGAATTTGTTGTCGCCCACACCCAGGTCGTTGTAGCCCTGCAATACGGGCAGGAAGGCGTTACCTTGTACGCCTACCGAGAAACGACCGCTCGTGTAATCGAGCTTGAGGAAGTTGTGCGAACCAAACTTATCCTCGGGCTTCGAGCCGAGCTGCGAGTCCTCGATGTAGTAGATCGAGTTCGACTCAAAGCTACCGGCCAGCTGGCCCTTTTTGCCGATGCGTACCTGGGCCGAGAGGCTCGAGAGGGTAGCGATGGCTGCGAAAAGTAATACGATACGTTTCATGGTCGCTTACTTTTTCTTGTTGAGTTTGAGAATCTCGTCGAAGAGCTCCTCCTCGCTGCCGGGCGTGTAACCCGAGTGCGAATAGACAATGTTACCCTTGGCATCTACGACAAAGGACTGCGGCGTGAGCGATACGTTCATCGCGCGCTTCAGGTCCTGATTCTCATCGAAGAGGCAGATGAAGTCCCAACCGCGGGCTGCAGCCATCGACTTGGCCGTAGCCTTCAGACGGGCATCATCAACCGAGATGGCCACCACTACAAAGTCGGCCTCCTCGCGCCAATCCTCGAGGGCGTCGTTGATGGCGTTCAGCTCCTGGATACAGGGCTTGCACGAGGTCGACCAGTAGGAGATGATCATCGGCTTGCCCGGAGCTACCGCGCGCATCGAGATCTCCTTACCCTGGGCATTCTCCACCTTGACGTCGGGAAGCTGCTGCGCCGAGACGGTCAGCGAAGCTATGAGCAGCACCACCAGGCTTAAAAGTTTTTTCATAATCGTGTGTTTGCTGTGGATTAAGTTTAATCCGTTTCTAAAAACCGCAAGGAGGAGTCCCCTCGCGGGAACTCCTCGATTGCGGTGATCGATGTGCAATTATTTGCGCATGCGCTGCTGCTTCTTCTCGAGCATCAGCTTGAAGGCGGCCTTGCGCTCCTCGGGTGAGAGCTGCTTAACCTCCATCTTCTTAGCCTTGGGCTGAGCCTTGATCGCCGTCTGTGACTTCATCACGGGCTTGCTCGGCTTCACGTACTTAGCACCGTTGGCCGACTTAGCCATCGTAGCGTTCTGCTTAACCTGAGCTGCGTGCTGCTTGAGGGCAGCTGCATTTACGGGCTTCTGGTTAACCGTCTCGCTGGTCGTGTTACGCGTCAGCACAACCTCCGATACAACAGCCGTGTTGTAGTAGGCCATACCCTGACCGTAGTAGTCGTAAACCAGGTTGGGGTAGAGGTCGATACCCTCATACTGAATGCTCTTGAGCGTGATGGTGTTGCCATCCTCCGAAACCTCAACCGGAATGTTCGACCACTTCGTGACATCGCTCATATCCTCCTTGTTGAGCGGCTCGTAGAGAGCGTAACCGCTCTTGTAATCACCGGGAACCAGGTAGTTGGTCTGGCCGTATGCGCTGGCAACGGGTACACGGTTGATGTTTACGGGTACGAAGAGCGAACCATCCTCTGCTACCTGCAGGAACCACTTCGGACCGAAGTCGTAGAAGAGGTCAGCCGTCGTGGCAGCGTTGTAGTACGGGTCGGTGAAGAGCGACCACGGCGTCATGGTGCGCAGATCCGAGTACTCCATCATATCCTCGGGGGTATGCTTGTCAAAGCCCCAACCGGTGCAGAGGATGCGGTTCTGACTGCGCACCTTCTCGCTGTACTTCTGAGCCTCCTCCTTGAACTGAGCAAAGTAGTCGTCAGCAGCCTCGCGCGTAAGACCGGCCTCCTCGTAGATGGCGTATACCTCCTCGGTCATCGACTCGGGAACGTAGCAATCGCCAATGGTAATCGTGGTCGTGCACTCACCACCAGGCATCCACTCCATCTCCCAGGTTTCGTAGTTGTACTGAGCTACATCAACCGTAGCCGTAGCGGTCCACTCACCTACGAGCGACTCGTAGTAGGGCGAACTGATAGCCTCAGGAGCCTCCTCGCTACCCGACTTGGTGTCGGCAACACCCTTCTCATCCGGGTTGCTCGGGCGACCCTCGGCATTCCAGCCGATAACACCTACGCGGAGCTCCTCGTTCTCACGCATCCCGTCGAACGAAATGTTCAGACCCTCCTCCGAGTTGATCTGCTGGAGTTCCTCCTCGCTGAAATCGGTGATGCCGCGGTTCCACGTAATCATCTCATAGTTCGTGTAGTCATACTCGAGGTACATATCCCACTCCGAGGGGCTGTTTGCAGCGTAGCAAGCCTCCACAACGGGGTTCGAAGCGTAGCTCGTACACTTGATGTTCACCGTAGCCTCCCATGCCGACGTGGGCTCAACAGCCGTCACCTCAATGGTGGGAGCCGGGTTCTTGTAGTCGGGCAACTGGAAGGTGATGTGGGCGAAGTTCTGCTTCATGGGGTCAGCCTCGATGTAGTACTCATCCCACTCCTCGTCGTAAAGCTCCTCGCCATCCATGGCTACAGCCATAGCGTGGTACGTAGCACCGGGAACAATGGCATCTGCCAAGAGGAAATCCTCGAGGGACAGTACCAGCGGCTCCTGAGCCTCGTCGCCCGAAATGGTTGCCGTACCCAAAACGTACATACCAATATACGACGATACGAGCCACTGCATCAGCGACTCATCGCCACCCAGGAAGGTCTTGATTACATCATGATAACCCGGATTCATCTCGCTGTTGCTCTGGTCGATTATAATGGCCAACGTGTAGAGGGTCGGCTTGTGGTCCGGATCGGGCGTAAAGACAACGGCACCACCCTTAGTCGTGAGGTCGGTAGCCGAAATCGATACCTTGCCGTCATAGAGCTCGGGCGAACTGGTCTTGAAGGGAATGCGTTTGTGCCATGCACCCTCATACCAATAGTCCTCCTGGTTGGGAGCCTCATTGGTGAAACCCCACATGAAGTCCAACGAGGCCTCGCCATAACCCGAACTGTCGAAGGGGAAGCAGTAGTAACCGTCCTTCCAGCCCCAGTCGCTCTCACCCCACGATACCTCCGACATGATCAGGTAGAGCGGCTCGCCCGGAGCGATGAAATCCCAATACCACGCAGCTTCGCCTTCCTCGGTGTATACGAGATTGCCCTCGGCGTCGCGTACGAAACGGTTGTAGTCGGTGATGTTGAGCACCGTGTCGCGGCGAATGATAGCGGCAGGGTACGATGCGTCGTTCAGCATCAGGAACGACGGGTCAGCCTGCGGGCGATTGAGCTGCTGGTAGGCGTGCATAGCCATGTTGCAGAGACCCCACTTAACGACGTTCTCAGCTGCAATCTCCGGATACTTGATGGCGATATCGGCACCCTCTTTCGTCGTGCGGAGAACCGTTACCTCGTCCGTGTAGTCGAGCGTGGTGAACGAAGCCGAAACAACCTCACCATAGAACGGATTCTCCAGCTGGACACCGTGACCGGCAACCTTAGCTGCAATGTGAATCTTGTACTCGCTCAGAGCAACCATGTCGCCCGTAGCCTTGATTGTCGACGTCGTTGCAGGCGACGTCACGACCGTACCGTCCATGAAGATGATCGCCTCGCTAGGCGTGGCCTCATCACTCGGAAGTACCATCCATGCATATTCGTCGATGTTGCCGGTCAGTACGGTAATGTCAGCAGAACCCCACGAGGTTGCGACAGCTTTCTCAATCGAAAGCACCGGAGTTTTACCCGGACCCGTCTCATCGTTCGAACATGCCGTGAATCCTGCGCTGATAACAGCAAATGCGCAGATCCACAACAGATTACGAATAAATAAACGCATAATTTTAAGATATTAAAGTGAATAAAAGTGATTTTTACAGCGTAAAATCGTCGCAATGTACGAAAAAAATACGATAGATGCGTCCTTGGTGGGATACTTATTTTATAAAAAATATCAATTAATTATGTTTTGTTAGTCGTTGCTTGGATGCACGGGGTGCTTGTTCGCGTTTTGGCCACTATTTTCTCCTTTTTGGAAAAAATTCGCAGCGGGTGTGGGGTGGTGTAACTTACAGATTGTTGGTCTGAAAAACAAAAAGAGGTTGCATCTTGTTGTGATGCAACCTCTTGTGGGCCCAGGGGGGCATGATCCCACGACCTTCGGATTATGAGTCCGCTGCTCTGACCAACTGAGCTATGGGCCCCTTGCTTTTATTTAAGCGGTGCAAAGATAGTACACAGCGGGGGAAAATTCAAAATTTAGAATTCAAAAATCGAAATAATTTTGTTTTGCAGTGGTGATAGACTTATCTGCGCTTCGCTTGATGAGCCTCCGTTTCTTGAAACCCTAATGCTAGCTTCGTGGCGAGCGAGACTTATCTGCGCTTCGCTTGATGAGTCTCCGTTTCTTGAACCCCTAATGCTAGCTTCATGGCGAGCAAGACTTATCTGCGCTTCGCTTGATGAGTCTCTACCTCTTGAAACAGCCCAAGCCTGCACGAAAACACGATACTTTGTATCGCTTTTATTTTCCGCTAACACCTTTGCAAGTAAACTTGCAGGTATTATCAGAAAATAAAAAACACCGAACTAATGTTCGGTGTTTTCGTTTGTCTTGTAGCGAGAGAGAGACTTGAACTCTCGACCTTCGGATTATGAATCCGACGCTCTAACCAGCTGAGCTATCTCGCCATTGCTCTTAAAGCGAGTGCAAAGATAAGTCAAAAATCTTTTTGTGCAAAATCTTTTCTGTAATTTTTTTGAAATAATTTACAGAGAGTGGGGCTTCGGTACTGATTTTGACGCAGTAACGTGCGAAAAGAATTTATGAAAAATTTGCTGCAAGATTGGTTTGTGCGCACGGTTCATTGGTTGCGCGTGGTGGCCGGTGTGGTTTTGTTGGGGCTCTTTTCGTGGGAGGTGTTGCGCGAAAGGGGCGATTTCTTGTCAGAAAAATACCTCACGGCTCAGCTTATTGTTTGTTTGCTCTTCCTGCTCGACTATCTGCTTAATCTGCTTCTGGCGAAGCATCGTTGGCGCTACATTGCACGCAATTGGCTCTATCTGTTGTGTGCCATTCCGTGGTTAAACCTCGTGGAGTGGGGCGGGGTGGTGCTGCCACGAGCCTGGTCGCTGGGGGTGAGCCTGCTGCCCATTGTGGTGATTGTTATGGCGGTCTATATCCTCCTCGAGTGGATCGATCAACAGCAGATTCACCAGCTCTTCTTTACCTATCTGGTTGGGGTTGCGCTCTTTACCTATCTTGCAGCGCTCCTCTTTTACGATTTTGAGGGGACGGCAACGGGAACGCCGGCCAACTTTGGCGATGCCCTCTGGTGGGCAGGACTCAACCTCTCAACGGCAGGAGCACCCCTTGTGCCTACTACGGCCGTCGGTAAGGTGCTCTCGGTGATGCTGCCCATAGCGGGTATGTTGTTCCTACCGATCTTTACCACCTATATTATGGAGCAATACAAAAAGCGGGATCGCGGGTAGTACATTTGGTGTTTTTTTGCCCGCTACGCATGGATATCCGAATCGGAAATTGTATATTTGTAAACTGCTCTATCTGTTTAAGCCTTAAACCAATCTATTATGAAGAAGAAATTGCTTGCTTGCTGGAGTTTGGTGTTGATGGTGTTGCCCGTTGGGGCGCAAACGATGCGCATGCAACATGAGGCAGCGTATGAGACGAAGCAACCCACACGTGTGGATTTTGTGGCTCGCTTGAGTTGTTTCTTTCCCGATTGTGGCTATGGGGCGACGCCCTATGTGATTACCCAAGATGGGACATACAAAAATCACTATACCGTAGGCGTGGGGTTCGAGACCGATATCTATTTTCATAAGCAGTGGTATGCCGGTGTGGGTGCTGAGGTGATCCAGTCGAATGGTAGCTATGTGCCTTTGAATGCATCGGGCGAAGAGCGTCGAAAATCGCTGCGTACGACCTTTGTGCTGCCGGCCCTGGTGGGTTATAATTGGAAGGCGGAGGAGAAGCTCTATTTGATTCCGTCAACGGGCTTTGCGTTTCATTATATCTTTGCCGGTAGTGATAAGTACAGCGATGCGCAAGGCCGTGAGAATAGCGTAAAATTGAATGATTTGAAGGGTGTTGACCGCGTGGGTTGGTCCTGGGTGTTGAATCTAGATGCGCAATTTGAAAGGCTGTTGTTGGGTTGTCAGTACTCCCTCGGATTGAAGCCTTCAACCCCCGATTATGTGGCGGTGCGTATCGGCTGGCGATTCTGATATATGGCGATAGAGATAGAAAAAGCCCGACCTCTTTGGTCGGGCTTTTCTTTGTTGCTGCAAGGATTACTTCTGAGCCTTCAGCAGGTCGCGAATCTCGGTCAGTAGCTCCTGGTCGAGCGTCGGCTTCGGCGGTTCGGGAGCGGGTGCCGGAGCAGCCTCCTCCTCCTTCTTCTTCATGTTCATCAGCTTGTTCATAGCCTTTACCATGAGGAATACGCAGAAGGCGAGGATCGTGAAGTCAACGCACTGCTGAATGAATGCGCCGTAGTTCCACGTGATGCCCGGAACGGCAGCCGTCGTGTCGGTAGCCTCGACAGCCTCGCGGATCACCAGGTTGAGCTTCGTGAAGTCGGTGTTACCCAACAGTGCACCGATGGGGGGCATCAGGATGTCGTTTACGAGCGACGTTACGATCTTACCAAAAGCACCACCGATGATCACACCGACAGCCATGTCCATTACGTTACCCTTCAGGGCAAATTCCTTGAATTCTTTTAAAAATGCCATGATAATCTTCTTTTATTAGTTTGCGTTTTTATTTATCTGTGTTACTCGACCTCGATCAGGATCGTGTTGGTCTGCACCGAGTCACCTACGGCTACCAGAATCTGCTTCACGGTGCCTGCGTAGTCGGTCTCGATGGTGTTCTCCATCTTCATGGCCTCGAGCGTCATCACCTCCTGGCCGGCCTTAACCTTGTCGCCAACGGCAACCTTGATCTCAATCACGCGACCCGGCAGCGGCGAGATAACCGTGTTACCCGTGATGGGCTGGGTCTTCTTCTCCTCGACAACGGGAGCTGCCTCAACAACGGGCTGCGGCTCGGCTACCTTCTTTGCCTCGTAAGCCTGCTTCTTGATCATCGTCAGGTAGTTCTTCGCAACGAGCGGGAAGAGCTCGAGCAGCAGTACCTCCTTCTCGTTCTCGGCCAGCTTCACACCACCGGCCTCCGCGAGTTCGGGGTTGGGCTGCATCTGGTACTTCGACGTGTCGTAGGGGGTCTCCTCGCGAACACCGCAAATCTTGAAGCGGAACTCGGGATCGATCTCCACGGGGGTCTTGCCATACTCACCCTTCACGAGGCCCACAAACTGCGAGCTCTTGTTCGTGTACATCGGGCGACCGGCCTTCTCGTCCATGGCGCAGTTCACGGCCTGAGCACCTACGATCTGCGAAGTGGGCGTTACCAAGGGGGGCAGACCGGCTGCAAGGCGCACCGAGGGGATGAGCTCCATAGCGCGGGGCAGAATCTCCTCGGCCTTGAGCTGCTTGAGCTGAGCCACCATGTTCGAGTACATACCACCCGGAATCTCAGCCTTCTGTACCAGTTCATCGGGAGCGGGGAAGCCGAAGTGAGCCTCGATTTTGCGGCAGGCGTCGATGCAGGTCTGCTCGTCGTCCTCCTGAGCGGCTTTGATGGCCTTATCGAAGAGTGCGTCGATCTCGGCGGGGAGCTTATCGGTGACAGGGTTGAAGTAGGTCGGCTCGGGCTTCTCGGTGCCAAATACCGACTGGTTCAGCTCCTTGCGGATGGCTTTCAGCTCGGCGTTGATCTTGGCTACAGCCTCCATGTTTACACCGTGGTCGATGCCCAGCTTCTTGCAGACAACGTCGATAAGCTCGATGGCCGGAGCACCCGTACCACCGGCAAAGTACCAGCAGTTCGTATCTACGACATCCACGCCGGCTACGATAGCGGCCAATACCGAAGCCAGACCATAGCCCGGCGTACAGTGGGTGTGGAAATCAACCGGAATCGAGATGTGCTTCTTCAGCAACTTCACGAGCGTAGCTACGCGACGCGGCGGAATCAGACCCGACATATCCTTGATGGTGATCATGTCGGCACCCAGGGCGGCCATCTGCTGAGCCTTGTCCAGGAAGTAGGCGTCGGTGAAGACCTGCTGGGGCTTCTTCTTGCCCAGCAGCTTCTGGAAGAACGACGGTTCGGGATACTTCGGATCGACCGTGTAGCATACGGCGCAGTCGGCAATACCGCCATACTGCTTGACGTACTTGATGGTCGATTTTACGTTGTTTACGTCGTTCAGGGCATCAAAGATACGCATGATGCCCAGACCGCTCTCGATGGCGTTGCGGCAGAAACCGTCGATAATCTCGTCCGTGTAGGGGGCATAACCGAAGAGGTTACGACCACGCGAGAGAGCCGTCAGCTTCGAAACCTCGCCCACAGCCTCGTGGATCGACTCGAGGCGCGTCCAGGGGTTCTCGTTCAGGTAGCGCATCACCGAGTCGGGCACAGCACCACCCCAAACCTCCATTGCGTAGAAGTTGGCGTCTTTGTAGTAGGGCAGGCAACGGTTGATCTGCTCCTGCTTCATGCGCGTTGCAAACGACGACTGCTGGCCGTCGCGCAACGTAAGATCTCTAATTTTGAGTACTCTTGCCATAGTTTTTTATTTTGTAAAGTTCTTAGCTTCGTATTAAGTATTCAAAGATAATCAAAAAATGAAAGATGCAAACCTTTTTTTACGGAATTTGTCGTTTTGGAGCGGCGAAATTTTACAATATTTATACCTTTGCAACCAAAATAGGATGCATGCTTACGTCTGAGGTGATTTTGGCCGCCCTGGTCGGCTATCTGTTGTTGCTTTTGGTGGTGGCCC
>JAFZFJ010000079.1 GCA_017555975.1 Alistipes sp.
CGTGCCGTTACCGTTGTTGAAAATCATCTGGATCGACGAACCCGTAGCAGCTGTAGGCAGTTCGTATACATAGTATGTGTAGCCGTTAATCACCTCTGTTGCGGTGACTTTAACGCCGGGCCACGTGCCACTTGCATGACCACCCCAGGTGTAGAGGTAGAGCGGGTTCATTTTTGCATAGTTGTAGGCGTAAATCTTGTAACGCTCACCGCCGGGAACAGTCGGTGCTGCCTCGCCGGCCTTCACGAATGCATACTGCGACTCCTCAAAGAGGTAGATGTCGAAGAGGGTCTCCGTGCTGTTGACGGTGATGTCTTTCGAATCCATGCTCGTGCTTGCCGTATACCACTTATTCAGTTCGGCGGCCGTTGCCGTTGCGCTACCCATCTGAGACAATGTATTCCAGTCGTAACCCTTCGTGAACTTCATGGCGCCGGTAACCTTGACATTCTTGGCAACGAGCAGATTCTCCTCGCCCTCTACGGCCTCAAACGTGTAGTCGAAGTTGACTGTATCCCAATCGTTGACTACGCCGGTAACCTTCCAAGGCGTCTCCTCGCACTTTACCGTACCCAGGTTGTAGATCTTATTGCGCTCGAACTCGAACGAGTCGGCCTTCTTTACTGTTACGCCGTTTACCGACAGTTTAAGGTTGGCCTTTACACCCGGAATTACAGCTACGTAGTAGGTTTCGTCCTTAGCAAAGGTGCTGCCCGTTGCGGGTACTACGGTAATCGTATTCGATACGTTCGACTCGCTGATCGTTGTGCTGTGATCCTCTACGCCATACGTGTAGCTGCCGGCCAGCGCCTCATCGGCGGCAAGGTGAACGACGGCAACACCTTCCTCGGCTACCGTGAATTTTGCCAAAGCGACCGTGTTCTTAAAGGTGAAGTTGGTCGTGGCAGCATAAGCTACCATCGGAGCAGCGGTCGGATCCATCGAACCGGCTACCGGTTTCTGGTTGTTACTGATCAGCGTGCTAACGGTCTTGTTCTCAAGATCCATAGTCGCGCTTACCGATGCGGGATAATGGGCCAGGTACTCCTCGCCCGTAAAGCCCTCAGTGGTCGTAGTGAATACGGCCGTAGCACTCGGCTCGGTTACGTTTGCCGTGAAGGTTGCCGTCTGAGCGTTCGTTGTGAGCACCTTGAACTGCTCCTTGCCACTCCAGTATACCTTGAAGCCTTCCAGTACGGTACGAGCTTCCTCTCCCTCGATACCGGCCGTAATGGTGACACCGGAAACTTTCTCGATACCCTCAATTTCGCTCTTCTCCAGGTTGCACGATACACCGATAACGGCCAGTGCAAGAGCCATGAGCCCAAAAATCTTTTTCATGATTAGAAGTGTTTTAAGTTAGTTGAGTGTTTAGTAGGTTTCGGGAAATACATCACCACCATTCTCGTAATCCTCGTTGCTCGCAGCAAAACCTGCCTCTACGGCAAGCTCAATCAACTCCAGTTCGGGAGCCTCATAAAAATGTTTCATGATTCTTGTAAGTTTTTAGTATTTAAGTAATTAGTAGTAAAAATCCTCCTGTAAAGGTTTGCAAAGATATAAATATTCGGCCAAAAATATAAAACAAAACGGCCCTTTTTGTAATAAAAGAGCCGAGTGGTCAAATCTACAGGATGAATGGTAAATAGCGCGGATGACTTAACGCTTCAGGTTAGCGCAAATGCGCTCGAGTGAGCTGCGTGTGAGGGGTGTTTTGCCAAAGCGGGCCGAGAACTCCTCCTCGCTCATCGCCGACCAATCTTCGGGTGAGAGGGTGCGCGGATCGAATTGTGGTGTGAATTGTTCGGCGCGGTGCATCGGGGCGTGCTGGTTGTGCGGACAGCAGGTTTGGCAAGCTTCGCAGCCAAAGATCCAGCCGTGGAGGTCGATGCGCTGTTCCTGCTCGGCCTCGATGGTGTGACAAGCGATGCAGCGACGTGTGTCGATCATCCGCTCGCCCTCGAGAATAGCTCCTGTCGGGCAGTGGTCGATGCAGGCACGGCAATTGCCACATCTCGACCCCTCAAAGGGGGTGTCGTAGCGATCTGAGGGCTCGTTGATGATGAGCTCGCCCAAGTGGACGAACGATCCGAATTCGGGGGTGATCAGGAGCGATTGGCGGCCAATCCATCCCAGGCCCGCCTCGACGGCCCACCGTTTTTCGGCCACGGGCGCTGAATCGACAAAGGGGCGCCCTGCGAGGGTTGGGCAGTCGTTTTTCAACAGTTCGAAGAGGCTACGTAGCATCTCCTTGATCGTGGTGTGGTAGTCGCGGTTGCAGGCATAGGATGCGATCTTCGCCTCATGCCCGGCCGTATATCCTTTGCTGATGGCGTTTTTGTAACTCACGGCGCAGACGATGACGCTCTTCGAGGAGGGGACCAGCAGGGTCGGATCAAACCGCTTATC
>JAFZFJ010000080.1 GCA_017555975.1 Alistipes sp.
CCGAGGTGGAGATGGCGGCCATTCCGACCACGATGGAGGACGAGAACCACCCCTACCTCACCCCGGCACGCTGGGTGAGCGCCTGCGACTCGATCGCACAGCTCTACGCCAACTACCGCTTCGACCCGACAAACAACCCGCAGGAGATGCAGCACGACCTGCACTTCAACCGCAAGGTATCGACCGTCGACAACAAATATCCGCGCTATGGCGAGATCAACTACGGTCCCTACCAGGTAGGCATTGCACCCTACCAGAACGAGGGCTCGGTGGCTGAGATCAACCAGCAGATTGCCGAGGCGCTGAAGAAGCGATTCCACGAGGAGGAACCCTATGTCGGTGTGGAGCAGTTGGTTGCCGATGGCGCTGACTCGGTGAAGCTGGACGGCAAGGCCAAGATCTGGTACATCGGTCGCTTCCTCGACGGCTTCATCTTCGACACGAACATCGACGAGGTGAAGGAGATTGTCTACGGCGAGGTGCTGAGCGAGGGCTCGGCTCTGGAGTACAAACCCGAGGAGGGTGGCCTGATCAACGCCTTCTACTATGTGATCCCCTCGATGCGCTACGGCCAGTGGGGTGCGCTCATCACCTCTTCGACCCACGCCTACGGTGCTTCGGGCACGGGCGGTAGCTCCACCAGCTCGACTTCGGGCTACTCGTCGAGCTACTACGACTACCTGAACTACCTGAACTACTACAACTACTACAACAGCTACTACGGTGGCTACGGTTACGGTGGTTATGGCGGCTACGGAGGCTACTATGGCAACTACTACGACAACTACTACGGTGGCAGCTACTACAACCCCTACTACAGCGGTTACTACAACAACTACTACGGCACGAGCGATACGACCACGACGACGACCGTGACGACCTCGACCGAGATTCCGTCGTACTGCCCGCTGATCTTCGAGTTCTACATCGAACCCGCCGAGTAGCAACAGAGGCGACCAAACCGACACACAGACGAGCCGAACCCGCAAAGTTCGGCTCGCTTATTATATAATAGGTACACGCGCAGAAACTCCTCTTTTCGCACTTTTTCCCGGGAAAATTTGGCAGTTTGATTTTTTTAGCTTAATTTAGTAGTACGAATTTATCAACTTAAAATTTCTACGGATATGATTATTACTTTTAATGAACTGCGCCGTATCAAGGACAGACTTCCGAGCGGCAGCTCGCAGCGTATTGCAGATGAACTTGGCCTGGATGTAGAGACCGTACGCAACTACTTCGGCGGCAGCCACGCATCCAAAGAGTGTGTAGGTGTTCACTTCGAGCCGGGACCGGACGGTGGCGTTGTTACGCTCGACGATACGACGATCCTCGATGTGGCTATGCGCATTTTGAGCGAGCAGAAATAATCGACCCGCTACACAAAAAAAAGAGATCTCTTTCGAGATCTCTTTTTTGTTACTACGCCGTTACGGCTATTCGCCAATCCGCTCTAACCAAGCGGGATAGGCCTCCAGCACCTCATTGCCCCAGGTGCCATACCAAGCGTAGCCCACACGGCGCTCCGGCAACACCTTCTCGAGCGAGTAGACCTTGATACCGTCGCGGTTGCAGAGGAAGATCGTGTTGTCCTCCAGCTCATAGAAGCGTGCCCAGATGGGCTTGGCATCGGGATCATCCACCAGGCGACGATCGGCCTTGATCGAGCGATCCTCGGGATTCCCCTCTGGCATCGGAATCGTGACGATCTTTTTGCCGAGGATCTTCGTCTGATCGAACCACGCCACAGCCGCCTTCACGGCCTCGATCACCTCCTGCGAGGGGTTCTCGATCGACATCAGGAAGAGCACCACGCCCGCGCTCTCATTCGCCGTGAGCGACGGAAGCTCATAGGTGCGTGCCTTTACGGGCTGCAGTGTCTGCTGGTCGTGCTGCTGCGCCCAGACGGTCTTCACACCATTCTGCACATACTGCG
>JAFZFJ010000081.1 GCA_017555975.1 Alistipes sp.
CGCGGAAAGGGTGATAAAGAGCGACTTGTGCCCATTTTGGCCTATGTGCGTGAAAAAATTATTTCCCACCTCGATACAATTTCGCGGCTTCAAATTTGCAATTGTAAAGAAAAAGCACTATTTTTAACCATCCGAGGAGGTCGCATCTCGCGTTCAGGGGTTTACCGATTGGTCAATCGGGTGCTCGGCGAGGCCGGTGTGCAGGGGAAAAAGAGCCCCCATGTGCTACGCCACAGCTTTGCGACCCACCTGATGAACGGAGGAGCCGATATGCGGGCGATACAGGAGTTGATGGGACACGCTTCGCTGCGTTCGACGCAGGTCTACACCCACAATTCGATTGCTCAACTGGGTGAGGTCTATGCGGCCGCCCATCCGCGCAGCCGCAGCCGAACAAAAACCGAAGGCTAAGGAAGAGGCAGCCCGCGAGGTTGTCGTATACATAGTTAACCATTTAATACACAGGAATATGAATGTACAGATTCAATCCGTGAAATTCGATGCCAGCTAGCAGCTGATCGAATTTATTGAGGCCAAGATGGCTAAGTTGGAACGATTCGCAGAGCCTACGAGCGCAGAGGTGGTGCTCAAATTGGAAAAGGACGCCGAGCGCGGCAATAAGATCGCAGTGATTACCCTCCGCATCCCCGGTGGCGACATGCGTGCCGAGTGTCAGGCCCGCACCTTCGAGGAGGCCGTTGATGAGGCCATCGACAACATCAAACGCCAGATCGAGAAGCGCAGAGAGTAATGCGCCGACAAACAAGTAACACAAAAGGACCTGCTCAACGAAAGTTGGGCAGGTCCTCTGTTTTTAAAGGATGGCGGTAGAATACCCTCCTCCTATATATTATCAAAAGAGTTGTTCGAGCTCCTTCTTGCGGCGGTAGTCCGTTAGGTCGACCTGCACGGGCACAATCGCCACATAGTTATTCGCCAGCGCCCACTCGTCGGTATCCTCGGCCTCGGGCTCGCGGTTGATGAACTCGCCCGTGAGCCAGAAGTACTCGCGGCCACGCGGATCCTCGTGGTGGTAGAACTCCTCCTTCCAGTAGCCATCAGTCTGGCGGCAGACGCGAATGCCCCGGATCTGATCGATCGTCGCCACGGGGAAGTTCACATTCAGGCAGAGCGACCCGGTGAGGTTGCCTTCCAACACGCGCCCTACGATCTCTCGACCGTAGTGTAGAGCCGCATTGAAGTCGGCGTCGAGGTCATGATCCGTCAGCGAGAGACCGATCGACGGACAGCCGTAGAAGCTCCCCTCGATGGCCGCACCCATTGTGCCCGAGTAGAGCACATTCACTGCGGCATTCGAACCGTGGTTGATACCCGAAATAACCAAATCGACCTGCTCGTCGGCAAGCAGGTAGTCGAAGGCCATCTTCACGCAATCGACGGGCGTACCCGAAAAGGAGTAGATCACCACGCCCACTTCCTCGTGTTGCTTGCGGAGGAATAGGGGATTATACATCGTAATGGCTTGGCTCATGCCGCTCTGCGTGCGCTCGGGAGCTACAGCCACCACGCGGCCGAAGGTGCGGGCCACCTCGATCGCAGCACGGAAACCTTTGGCTGTGTAGCCGTCATCGTTCGTAACCAGGATCAGTCGTTCTTTCTTCATCGCTTGAAATCTTTTCTCGACAAAGATACACCTTTTTTGCAGATCCGATGCGTCGAGGGGTTGCCGATCGGCGAAAAAAGTGTAACTTTGTTTAAACGCACAACCCCACACACCATGAAACAGTTCGTTTTGACCCTCGTTGCGCTCTGCGCCCTGACCACCGCATCGGCTCAATGGACGCCCGACTGTGGCGACGGTACCTATCAGAATCCGATCCTGCATGCCGACTACTCCGACCCCGATGTGATCCGCGTGGGTGAGGATTA
>JAFZFJ010000082.1 GCA_017555975.1 Alistipes sp.
AGCCCGATTTTTGTTGGCTTAAGCGTCGGGTTAAAATGGATGCTATTTTTGCATTTCTCGATTTTTGTATTATCTTTGCATCAGAATCTTTGGCCGATAACTGCTCTGTTGTCGGTGTTTATCCCGCAAGTACTTATTTTTTTTGATAGCGCTTTATGCAAGAATTAGATGCACTCGAGGCGAAAAGTCTGCCCGAGTTGAAACAGATCGCCAAGGCACTCGGTATTGATGCCCGTTTGCGACGTAGTGAACTGATTCGTCAAATCGCCGGAGGAGCTTCGGCTGTAGAGCCTGCGCCTGAAAAGCCCGTTGTTGAGGAGAAGGAGGCTGTGGCTGAAGAGCCGAAGCGTCGCGGTCGCCGTCCGCGTCTGCAAAAGGCGGAGGTGAACGAGACTCCTGCAACCGTTGAGGAGGCCGTTAACGAGGCTGCCGAGCAGCCTTCGGCGCCGACGGAGGTGAAGGCCGAGAGTCCCGCTCAGGAGCACCATACTGTGGCCAATGGTCCGAAACGTCGTGGCCGCAAACCGCGTCAACACCATGAGCAGCACCACGATCAACATCCCGAGCAGCCTGCAGCAAAGCCTGCCGAGGAGCTGCCTGTGGAGGCGACCTCTGCACAGCCCCAGCGCTGGCAGCCGGTGAATCGCACGGCTCTCGACGAAGAGGTGATCACGAAGGATGACTTCGTAGGTGAGATCGAGGGAGAGGGCGTACTCGAAATCATGCAGGATGGCTACGGATTCCTCCGTTCGGCCGACTATAATTACCTCAATTCGCCCGATGATGTCTATGTGTCGCCCTCGCAGATCAAACTCTTTGGTTTGAAGCCCGGCGATACGGTGAGTGGTTCGATTCGTCCGCCGCGTGAGGGTGAGAAGTACTTCCCGCTGGTGCGAGTGGATGAGATCAACGGCTTGAAACCCGAATTTGTGCGCGACCGCGTGCAGTTCGAGTACCTCACGCCTCTTTTCCCGAGCGAGAAGTTCTGCCTCACGGGTAATGGTCACAACACCCTTTCGAACCGTGTGGTGGATCTCTTTTCGCCCATCGGTAAGGGTCAGCGTGCACTGATTGTGGCTCAGCCCAAGACCGGTAAAACGATGCTCTTGCAGTCGATTGCCAACGCCATTGCCGATAACCACCCCGAGGTTTATATGATTGTGTTGCTGATCGATGAGCGCCCGGAGGAGGTGACCGAGATGGCCCGCAATGTGAAGGCTGAGGTGGTTGCTTCGACCTTCGATGAGCAGGCTTCGCGCCACGTGAAGGTGGCCGAGATGGTGCTCGAAAAGGCCAAGCGCATGGTGGAGTGTGGCCACGATGTGGTGATCTTCCTTGACTCGATTACCCGTTTGGCTCGTGCCTACAACTCCGTGCAGCCCGCTTCGGGCAAGGTGTTGTCGGGTGGTGTGGATGCCAACGCGCTGCATAAGCCCAAGCGCTTCTTTGGTGCGGCTCGTAATACCGAGGAGCGTGGTTCGCTCACGATCATCGCTACGGCACTGATCGACACCGGCTCGAAGATGGATGAGGTGATCTTCGAGGAGTTTAAGGGTACGGGTAACATGGAGCTCCAGCTCGATCGTCGCCTGGCAAACAAGCGTATCTATCCGGCGGTGGATCCCATTGCATCGAGCACGCGTCGCGAGGATCTGCTCCTGCCGCGTGAGGTGATGAACCGCACCTGGGTGCTGCGTAAATACCTCTCGGATATGACCCCTGTGGAGGCGATGGAGTTCCTGCAGAAGCAGATGGGTCTCTCGGAGACGAACGAGGAGTTCTTGGTAACGATGAATCAATAAAAACCTAAAAACCAATACTTAAGATGAAGAAATTATTATTGCTGATTGCCGGCGTGAGCTTGTCGCTCAACGCTTTTGCATGGGGTCAGAAGGGTCACGACATTGTGGCCTACATCGCCGAGTGTCACCTCACGCCTGCGGCTGCCGAGAAGGTGGGCCAGGTGCTGGGAGGTCGCTCGATGGTCTATTATGCCAACTGGATGGATAATGCCAGCCACACGCCCGAGTATGCCTATACGAAGACTTGGCATTATATGAATATCGATGCTGACGAGACGCTCGAGACGCAGCCCCGCCATGCGAAGGGGGATGTGTTGACGGCCATTGCTTCGATTACGAAAGATATTAAGAAGGGTAAGCTGAGCGAGAAGGAGCATTTCGACGGCCTGCGTATGCTGATCCATATGGTGGGTGATATGCATTGCCCGATGCATGCCGGTCGTTCGACCGATCGTGGTGGCAATGCCGTGCCGGTTCAGTTCTTCAATCGCGAGTCGAACCTGCACTCGATCTGGGATTCATCGCTTGTGGAGTCTGCCCACGGCTGGAGCTACACGGAGTGGCAGTGGAATATCGACCGCGTGGCGGAGGAGTTTGCTGCCCAGGTACAGGCGGGAACCTTGGAGGAGTGGTTTGAACAGACCGTACGCATCGCTAAACGTGTCTATGAGGTCACTCCTGTAGGCGCGCAAATTTCGTACGATTATGTGAATGCGATGGCTCCTGTCATCGAGCAGCAGCTGCTCTTTGGTGGTTTGCGCCTGGCTGCATTGCTCAATGCGTTGTATGAGTAGTCGTTTGGAATAGCAACAAAAGCGGGTCGCCAATTGGCGGCCCGCTTTTGTTTTTGTTTACTTGATTTTTTGGCGGAAATGGGTGGGCGATTGCCCCGTATGTTTGCGGAAAAAGCGCCCCAGGTAGCTTTGGTCGGGAAAGTGGAGGCGGTAGGCGATCTCCTGCACCGAGAGATCGGTGGTCTGTAGCAGATTCTTGATCTCGACAATGACCATGTGATCGATCAGCCCTTTGGCTGTGTTGCCCGTTACGTTGCGCACGATGGTCGATAGATAACGGGTTGATATGCAGAGTTGTTCGGCGTAGTAGGAGACTTCGCGTTCCTCGCCGTAGTGGGTGCCGATTAGCTTGATGAAGCGGGTGAAAATCTCCTGCTGGCGCGAATTGCTTTCGGTGTGGATCAGACGCTCATTGGCGTGACGAAGAGCCAAGTCGTAGGCGCCTAAGAGGGCATTCTGCAGGCGGTTTTTAATAATCTGGTTGCGAAAACGATTCTCTTTGTCGCGGTAGGTGTAGTCGATGATACGCAACCACATGTCGATGTTCTTGTATCCCGCTGCTTCGAGCTGTTGAATCGGATGGCTCTTCAAGAGGCGCATGAACTCGATCGGGATGCGGTAGGAGGCCTCGGCGAAGAGTTCGGCCGAGAAGGCGAAGTAGCGCACCTCAAAGTCCGCCGAATGGCTGTCGCAATGCAATATTGTGCCCGGGAGGAGAAAGAGTGTGCTGTTGCGCTTGAGTGTGTAGGCTGTGTCGTCCAGGACGAGCGAAGCTTTGCCTTTATCGCAGAGTATGACGGCGCCCGTCTCCAGACGGCCGCTCTGATTCTCAAAAAAATCGAGGTTGCTGCGTCCGACCGAGAACTGCTCGTCGGCAACCATGCGTAGGGGATTTTGTGTCATCGTTGTTCACGAATTAGTGAGCGGGGCAAAGATATAACGAATTTTCAGATTGTCCGAATGCTTGTTCCGAAAAGTACCGCTATTCGGTCCGTTCATCCCGCTTGTCGGCGTCGGGAAAATGGGCACAGTTCGCCACTTTTACGTTGCAATACACTATTTTTAGGGCACTTCGTGCGGGTTTTCTCATTTTTCTTCTTATTTTTGTTAAATGGCAGATGCCGTTTAGTCCGAATTATAACACAAACCCATAAAACTCATGAAACGATTCACGCTGCTTGTAGCACTTTTGCTTTCGGCCACGATGCTGTGGGCCGAGACGCCCCATTGGTTACGCTATCCGACCATCTCGCCCGATGGCAAGACGGTGGTGTTTAGCTATAAAGGCGATCTGTGGTCGGTGCCGACCGCAGGAGGCGAGGCACTCCGCCTGACGGCCCACACGGCCTATGACTATGCCCCCGTATTTTCGCCCGATGGCAAGGAGATTGCCTTCGCGTCGGATCGTCGAGGTAACTTTGATATCTACACGCTCCCCGTTACGGGTGGTGAGCCGAAGCGCATCACGACCCACTCGGTGAAGGAGATCCCTTGGTGCTATACGCCCGACGGTCGAGAGATTCTCTTTACGGCTGCTCAACAAGATCCGGCTACGAGTGTGCTCTTCCCGAAGAGTTCGATGACGGAGCTCTATGCCGTCAGCCGCACGGGTGGCCGTCCGCGTCAGGTGTTGGCTACGCCCGCCGAGGAGGTGTCGTTTGTGGGTACAAGTGGTCAGTTCGTCTACCAGGATTGCAAAGGTGGTGAGAATGAGTGGCGCAAGCACCACACCTCCTCCATCACGCGCGATTTGTGGCTCTATGACGGTGCGAAGCATACGAAGCTCACTACGTTTGCGGGCGAGGATCGCCAACCGCGCCTCTCGGCTGATGGCAAGACGGTCTATTACCTCAGTGAGCGTGAGGGTACGTTTAATGTCTATTCGTTCCCGCTGGCCGATCCTTCGGCCGTCAAGCGTGTGACGAACCACAAGACGCACCCTGTGCGTTTCCTTTCGGTGGCTACGGATGGCACGTTGTGCTACGCCTACGATGGCGATATCTATATCAAGGTCGGCACGGCTGCTCCGCGTAAATTGGCCGTTACGATCACGGCCGATCTGACGGCCGAGGATCGTCAGTCGTTGCCCGTGCGCATGGGTAGCGATGCTGCTGTTTCGCCCGATGGCAAGCAGTTGGCCTTTGTCTTCCGCGGTGAGGTCTTTGTAACTTCGACCGACTATGCCACCACCAAGCAGATTACCCATACGGCTGCTGCGGAGTCGGACGTGAGCTTCTCGCCCGATGGCCGCAAGCTGGTCTACGCCTCGGAGCGTGACGGTAAGTGGCAGCTCTTTACGGCCGAAATGGCTCGCAAGGAGGATGTGAACTTCCCCAATGCCACGACCCTGATCGAGAAGCCGCTCTTTAAGGAAAACAAGTTGGACCGCCGAGCTCCGCTCTTCTCGCCCGATGGCAAGGAGGTGGCCTTTATCGAGAATCGCGATCGCCTGATGGTGTTGACCCTCGCTACGGGCAAGGTGCGCCAGATTACCGATGGCAGTCAGTGCTATTCGACCTCGGGAGCCTTCAATTATAGCTGGTCGCCCGATGGTAAGTGGTTCGCGATGAGCTATACGGGTAACGGTCACGAGCCCTATACCGACATCGGTATCGTCTCGGCTGCCGGTGGTGAGCCGATTCACAACCTGACGAATAGCGGTTACACCGATTCGTCGCCTCAGTGGGTGCTGGGTGGTGATGCCATCCTCTTTAGCTCGGAGCGCTATGGTATGCGTAACCATGCCTCGTGGGGTACGCTGCGCGACGTGATGATCCTCTTCCTGAATCGCGAGGCCTACGATCGCTTCCACCTCTCGAAGGAGGAACTCGAATTGGTAAAGGAGCAGGAGAAGTTGGCCAAGGAGGGCGAAAAGAAGGAGCCTTCGAAGGAGGAGAAGGGCGAGAAGAAGGAGGCAAAGCCTGCTGCTAAGCCCAAGAAGGATATTGTGGTGGAGCTGCGTAACATCGAGGATCGCATCGTGCGCTTGACGCCTGCCTCGTCGCAGTTGGGTGCCGCTACGCTCGATAAGGAGGGTGCGATGCTCTACTACCAGGCCGCTTATGAGGGCCCGACGAGCCTCTGGCAACTCGATCTGAAGACGGGTGTGCCGACCAAGATCGGTGCTGCAAGCGGTCAGATGGTTTGGGACGAAAAACAGACGACGATCTACGTGTTGGGTGCACGCGCCATGAAGCTCAAGCCGGCCACCAAGAAACTCGAGCCGATTACCGTAGCCGGTGAATTGATGTTGGATCGTGTTGCCGAGCGTGCCTATATGTTCGACCGCGTCTATCGTCAGGAGAAGGCGCGCTTCTATAACGAGAAGATGCACGGCGTGGATTGGGAGATGCTGCGCGACAGCTATGCCAAGTTCCTGCCCCATATTGGCAATAACTATGACTTCGCCGAGCTGCTGAGTGAGTGGCTTGGCGAGCTGAACGTATCGCATACGGGTAGTGGTTACCGCGTGCCGGCCTCGGCTACGGCCGATGTGACGGCTGACCTGGGTCTCTTCTTTGCCGTGAATCATGCCGGTGATGGCCTGCAGGTTGAGGAGGTGATCGAGGGTGGTCCGTTTGATCGTGCCGCCTCGAAACTGACGGCCGGTGATGTGATTTTGGCTATCGATGGAGTTTCGATTAAGGCCGGTGAGGATTACTTCCCGCTCCTGAATCGCAAGAGTGGTAAGCGCGTGCTGGTGCAGTACCGTAAGTCGTCGGGTGAGACCGTTGAGGAGGTGGTGAAGCCCATCTCGCGCGCCAAGCGCAACGAACTGCTCTACAAGCGTTGGGTGAAACATGCAGCCGCCGAGGTGGAGCGCCTCTCGGGTGGTCGCCTGGGTTACGTGCACATCGAGTCGATGGGTGACCCGAGCTTCCGCACGGTCTACTCGGATATCTTGGGTCGCTACAACAAGAAGGAGGGTATCGTGATCGATACGCGCTTCAACGGTGGCGGTCGTCTGCACGAGGATGTGGAGGTGCTCTTCAGTGGTGAAAAGTACCTCACACAGGAGATTCGTGGTAAGGATATGTGTGATATGCCTTCGCGTCGCTGGAACAAGGCTTCGATTATGATCATGGGCGAGGCGAACTACTCGAACGCCCACGGTACGCCTTGGGTCTATAAGTTTAAGCAGATGGGTTCGCTGGTGGGTATGCCCGTGCCGGGTACGATGACCAGCGTAAACTGGGAGACGTTGCAGGATCCGACCCTCTACTTCGGTATTCCGGTGGTGGGTTATCGTACGGCTGATGGCTCGTATCTGGAGAACAAGCAGCTGGAGCCCGATCTGCAGGTTGAGAACAGCAAGGAGTTGGTAGTTGTGGGTCGTGACGAGCAGTTGGAGGCGGCCGTGAAGCAGCTTCTGAAGGAGATTGACGCCAAGAAGTAGCGATTGGAGCGAGGTATGCGAAAAGGGAGTCAGGTGATGTTACTTCGTCGATGGATCGGTGCGATCGGTATGGCGCTGTTGGCGATTGCGGGTTATGCGCAGTCGCCCAACTGCCAGATCCGCCACTTTTCGCGCGAGCTTTCGTCGCGTTATGTGGAGGATATTGTGCAGGATCAAACCGGCTTTATCTACCTCGGAACGCGCAACGGATTGTGTCGCTACGACGGCCACGAATTCCGTTTCTTTAAGAGCTATCCGGGTGATGCTTGTCGTTTGTCGCATAACCGCATCAATACGCTCCGTGTCAGCTCGCTCAACAATTTATGGTGCTTGGCCCACGACCTAAAGTGTTACCTGTTTGACCCCCAAACCGAACGCTTCTACGATCCGCTTTCGGTGCTTGAGCTGGAGGGTGATTCGTCTATTCACAACGTCTATTCCTTGCCCCGGGGGGTGAGTTACCTGGTGGGGTCGGAGTGGGTGATTCGCGTTGATGAGAAGATGCTCGACAAGGAGCAACCTTCGCCCCAGGCATTTGACTGCTACCGCCTCGGTAGTAGTCAGTTGGCCGGTACACGTGTCGTCTCGATCGAGAGGGATTGGGAGGGCAACGAGTGGATCTTGACCAACGAGACGGTCAAGGTGATCGGGCAGGATAAGCGCATCGAACAGCGTGGCGCTGTGGCGATGTGTGTGGCCGATGATGCGGTGTGGCTTGTCGAGCGAAATGGTACCCTGTCGCGCTATCTGAATGGTGCCGTTGAGCCACGCCATATTCGTATGCCCAAGGCACATGGTGAGGCACGCA
>JAFZFJ010000083.1 GCA_017555975.1 Alistipes sp.
CAAAGCCGCAGATGAGGGTCGTAGCCACCAAGAAGTAGGAGGGGTGCAGGATCTGCAAGCCGTAGTAGATCAGCGTCGGCACGATGCCCGAGATCATCCAGGTACCGGCAATGGCGCCAATCAGCAGCAGGATCAGAATAGCGGTCGTAGCCGAGCGGATGTGGTCGATGATCGAATCCTCGATCTTGCTCCACGGCGTGCGGTAGTAGAGCGTAGCGATGGCTGCTGCTACGGACGAGGCGGAGAGGAGGGCGATCTGGCTTCCGCCGACGATCGAGTCGCTGCCGAAACAGCGAATCACCAGGTAGAAGAGGATGGTCAGCACGACCAGCGGAATGGCTGCTACCCAGGCGTTGGGTGTGCGTTGTTGTTGCATGTGCAGTGAATTTTGGGTGCAAAGATAGTGAAAAAAGGGCAAAGATACCCCTCCCTATTATAAAATAAGGTATAGTTACTGTGGGTGGTTGCGGTGCGATTTTTTTATTTTTCCGGCGATATTTCTGCCCGAATAATTTGCTTTTATTGGAGAAAAAAGATAATTTTGCCTTAGTGTTATGAACTAATCAGACACTTAAATAACCTAAACTTTTCATTTACTAAAACTTTACCACTATGAAAAAAATGTTCAAACTTACCGCCGTGCTGCTTGCAGCTACGATTCTGTTCACGTCGTGCATCGGTACTTTCCGCCTGACGAACAACATCAAGGATTGGAACGAGGGCGTTACCGATAATAAGTTCATCAACGAGCTCGTATTTGTTGCTATGCACATCGTTCCCGTATATCCGATCGCTATCTTTGCTGATGCTGTGGTGCTGAACTCGATCGAGTTCTGGACGGGCAACAACCCCATTGCCGAGGCTGGCGAGGTGAAGACGATTAAGAATGCACAGGGCGAGGAGATTCAGGTTGCTACGACCGAGAATGGCTACCTGCTCTCGAACGGCGAGACGGAGCTCAACCTTGTATACAACGCTGAGGAGCGTGTTTGGAGCGCAGCTTGCGACAACCAGACGCTGAACCTCATCCAGCTCAATGACGACAACACGGCAAACCTCTTTGTTGGTGAGGAGATCGTAGAGGTGACGCTCGACGAGCAGGGGGTTGATTACGCCCTGACGCGCATGGCCCAGAATTTCGCAATGAACTTCTAATTTCGGGTTTCAAAATTGAGGAGGGAGTCGCAAATCGCGACTCCCTCCTTTTTATTCAGAGGGTGGGGCAATGACAATGTTCCCATTTTTTTATTATCTTCGCACCATAAATAGTTTGTGCAAATGGATATTTTTCTCGCAATAATGGCCTTCGTGCTCTCGTTGGTCGGCTTGGTGGGTTGCATCGTGCCGATCATTCCGGGCATCTTCCTGAACTTCGTGGCACTCGTGCTCCTCTCGTTTACGGGCTATGCCGAGATCGGGTGGGCCGCGTTGGCCGTGTGGCTCGTGGTGACGATCCTCGTCACGGTGGCCGACTTCTACCTCCCCGCCTGGATGACGCGTCGCTTCGGTGGTTCGCGCGCCGGTGAGGTGGGTGCTATCGTAGGCGTGC
>JAFZFJ010000084.1 GCA_017555975.1 Alistipes sp.
CATTGCCAAGCAAGTCGTAGAGCGCCTGATCGATCGCGTCGAGCAGGGCGAGATCACCTCGCTTGCAGCCCTCGACAACGAGCTGCGCGTCTTTGCCGTACACTACGACGACTACGCCCACAGCTGGGCCGAGCAGACCTACGCCTCGATCTTGGGGCACTACCCCTCGACGGAGGAGATTCAGGAGGCCATCGAGGCCGGACGCAACGCCCAGGCAAAGATCAACCAGCTGACCGATCAGGATCGCAGCCGCGACTGCGGCATCGAGATGTCGGTAAGTTATGGTCTGGACAGCGACACGATCGAAGATCGCATGAAGGATTACCGCAATGTGCGCGGCCTGAACTAACCAATTTCACTCACCCATCTATCCTTTTTCGTGCATGTATAGTCAAAGCATTACGCGCGCTCACCGCACAGCATTCATCCTGCTGATCGACGGGTCGGGATCCATGGCTGAGGAGCTACTGTTTCGTGGCCGTACCCAGTCGAAAGCGGAGGCTGTGGCCACCATCACCAACGAACTAATCTTCGAACTGATCGAGCGTGCCCGCCGCACAGAGGGGGTGCGCGACTACTACGATATTGCCGTATTGGGTTACGGCGGCGATGACCGTGTCTACGCGCTACTGGATGCCGAGCGACCCATGATGTCGGTTGCCGAGCTGGCAGCCAAGCCCATCGATCTGCATCGCCAATTGATCGATATGCGTCAGCCCGACGGCTCGATTGCCCAGCGCGAGTTCTGCACGCCGCAGTGGGTCAAGCCTCACTGCACGGGCCAGACGCCCATGCTCGAGGCATTGCGCATAGCACGCGACCTGCTCAAGGAGTGGGTGCTGCGCCCTGAGAATGCTGCTTCGTTTCCGCCCGTGGTCTTCAACATCACCGATGGCGAGGCGACGGACGGCACCGACAACGACCTCTACGGTGTAGCCGAGGAGATTCGCTCGTTGGCTACCACCGAGGGTAATGTACTCTTGTTAAACATCCACATTGCACCCGCCACCAGCACCTCCGGTTGCTGTTTCCCTTCGGCCAACGAGTTGGGCGAGATGAGTCGCCATGCGCACCTGCTCTATAGCTGTTCGAGCGAGATGCCAGCCTGCTTCAACGAGGCGATCCGATCGATCAAAGGGCTTCAAGCCGAACCACCCTTCCGAGGCATGAGTTTCAACGCCTCGGTAGCGGATGTCGTGGCAATGCTCGATATTGGATCCATCAGCGTAAAGACCGAATAGCCATGCTGCCGACCA
The DNA here is from genome assembly GCA_017555975.1 of Alistipes sp. GTDB lineage: Bacteria > Bacteroidota > Bacteroidia > Bacteroidales > Rikenellaceae > Alistipes. The sequence continues at coordinate 1,257 of JAFZFJ010000084.1, forward strand.
TCCATCAATTCATGCAGGCGCTCCGCTCGCCCGCTGACTCGTTCACCACACTGCAACGAGCCGAGGTTGTTTGTGGCAGCGACGGACTTCCGATCCTGCGGCGCACGACCCGCTATGTCGAGGCTGAGATCACCCTCGATGGCGCACGCTACCTCCTGTCGATGCCGCTCTCCACGGCTGCTGCCGCGCAATGTGAGCGCACACTGACAGCCCTGCAACGCCTCAATCACCCCGCTCTGGCTGCCGTACGCTGGTTACCCGGTGAGGGGCGCTTCTTCACGCCGGAGGGAGTAGTACGCACCGTGAACCTCGTGCTGCAGGCGTTGCCCGGAGATGCGCTTGAAGAGGCTGTATTCCGCCTCTCGTCGCAAGAATTGGAGGAGGCGATCGAACAACTCAAG
>JAFZFJ010000085.1 GCA_017555975.1 Alistipes sp.
AGCTCCAAAAGCGTGGCACGCCGACCATGGGCGGTGTGATTATCCTGCTCTCGATTTTGGTGCCGACGTTGCTCTTCGGTCGCCTGGACAACATCTACATCCAGCTGATGATCATCTCGACCATTTGGTTGGGCTTTATCGGCGGTTTGGATGATTACATCAAGGTCTTTCGCCACCACAAGGATGGTTTGAAGGGAAAGTTCAAGGTCGTTGGCCAGGTTGGCCTGGGCTTGATTGTGGGTACGACGATGTGGTTTTCGTCTGATATTGTGGTGCGTGAGGAGCGCACGGTGGAGCAAACCCAGCCTGCGATCGAGCAGGCGGAGCTGGTTGCAGAGACAACGGTGCAGGCCGAGAATGTCAAGACGACCAAGACTACTATCCCCTTCTTCAAAGATAACGAGCTGGATTACAGCCTCTTCACGGGTGACAACGAGCTGCTGGCTTGGTTGCTCTATGTGCTGGTGGCCATTTTTGTGGTGACGGCCGTGTCGAATGGCGCTAACCTGACAGATGGTTTGGATGGCCTGGTGACGGGAGTTTCGGTTCCGATTGTGGTGGTGTTGGGTGTCTTGGCCTACTTGTCGGGTCACATCGTTTATGCCGACTACCTCAACATCATGTACATTCCCGATAGTGGTGAGTTGGTAGTCTTCGCATCGGCCATGGCGGGTGCGTTGGTCGGTTTCTTGTGGTATAACAGCTTCCCGGCCCAGATCTTCATGGGCGATACCGGTTCGCTCTCGATCGGTGGCGTGCTGGCTGTCTTTGCCCTCTGCATCCGCAAGGAGTTGTTGTTGCCCCTGCTGTGCGGTGTCTTCCTGGTGGAGAGCTGTTCGGTGATGTTGCAAGTGGGCTATTTTAAATACACGAAGCGCAAGTATGGCGAGGGTCGTCGTATCTTCCTCATGTCACCGCTACATCACCATTACCAGAAGAAGAATATCTTCGAGACGAAGATCGTAATCCGCTTCTGGATCATCTCGCTGCTCTTGGCAGCTATCACGTTGGTAACCCTTAAGATTCGCTAAAAAGATGAAACGTCTTGTTGTTTTGGGTGGCGGAATCAGCGGCTACGGCTCGGCAATTCTTGCCAAGAAGGAGGGCTTTGAGGTCTTCCTTTCGGACCGTGGACAGATTGCCGATCGTTATAAGCAGAAGCTCGAGGAGTGGGGTGTTCCCTACGAGGAGGGTTCGCACGACGAGGAGCGCATCCTGCGTGCCGATGAGGTGGTGAAGTCGCCCGGTATTCCCGATACGGCACCCATCGTGCGCAAGATTCGCGAGCAGGGTATTTCTGTTATTTCGGAGATGGAGTTTGCCGCCCGCTACATGGGGGCTGCGAAGACGATCTGCATCACCGGCTCGAATGGTAAGACGACCACCACGTCACTCATCTACAAGATTATGCGCGATGCCGGGCTGAACGTCTCGCTCGGAGGCAACATTGGCGAGAGCTTTGCCTATTCGGTGGCAACGGGCCAGTATGATTGGTATGTCTTGGAGTTGAGCTCGTTTCAGCTCGATGGCATGTATCGATTTAAGGCCGACGTTGGTGTGCTGATGAACATCACGCCCGATCACCTCGATCGCTACGACCACTGCTTCCAGAATTACGTCGATTCGAAGATGCGCATCACGCAAAATCAGGGCGCAGGGGATTGCTTCATCTTCTCGGGCGACGACGCCGTGATTGGTGGTGAGCTGTCGAAATATGGCTTGACGAGCCGCATGCTCCCCTTTGCTGCTCAAGTACAACCGGCGGATGAGGGCGGTTATTATGATGGTTCGCACTGCACGATTCGTTTCGGTGAGGAGCTGTTGACGCTGGCTATCGACGAGTTGCAGATTAAGGGTCTGCACAACTGCTATAACGCCATGGCTGCGGCCCTGGCAACACTTGCAGCGGGTGTTCCGGCCGAGGTGGTGAAGCGTTCGATCTATACCTTCTCGCCCGTGGAGCACCGCTTGGAGCCGGTCAAGGAGGCCGATGGTGTGTTGTGGATCAACGACTCGAAGGCAACGAATGTCGATTCGGTATGGTATGCCCTGGAGAGCATGACCCGTCCCGTGGTTTGGATTGCCGGTGGCACGGACAAGGGTAACGACTACGAGCCGCTGAAGAAATTTGCGCGCGAGAAGGTTCATACGCTTGTTTGCATGGGTCTCGACAATGCGAAGTTGGAGCGCGAATTTGCCGGCGTAGTACCGACGATCGTTTCGACCGCTTCGCTCGATGAGGCGATGCAGGCGGCACGCGCAGCAGCCCGCAAGGGCGATGTGGTGTTGCTTTCGCCTGCATGTGCCAGCTTTGACCTTTTCAAGAACTACGAAAACCGCGGCGAGCTGTTCAAGCAGTGGGTCGTGGAGCATGTATAACGCAAGAGACACATGGCAACGGCAACTGAAAAACAGGCAGCGCAGCACACACGTCGCTGGTTTACGGGCGATCGGGTGTTGTGGATTATCGTAGCCGTATTGGCGGTGGTATCGGTTTTGGTGGTCTATTCATCGACTGCCAAGATGGCTTATGATGCCCACACGATGCGTACTACGGCCCACTTCCTGCGTCAGCAGTTGCTCATCTTGTTTGTCAGCCTGGGTATTATGGTGGTGGTGCAGCGACTCAACAGCAGTTTCTACCATGCCGCCTCGCGCTGGGTCTATTATGCGAGTCTGCTGTTGACCTTGGCCGTCTATTTCATGGGCCATACGACCAATGGCGCCGCCCGATGGATTCCGCTTGGTCCCTTCCAATTCCAGCCCTCCGAGGCATTGAAGGTGGCCACGGTGATGTTCCTGGCTATGCAGTTGGCTGCGCGCCAAACCAAGATTGAAAAGATTCGCATTGTCCCCTCGTGGAAGGTTTGGACCTGGTTTAACGATCGTACGCAGCAACGTATTTGGCGCGAAGGAGTCTACCCGATTCTGTTGCCCGTGGTGGCCGCTTGTGCTGTGATTGTGCCGGCTCATACCTCTTCGGCCGCCTTGCTTTTCCTGGCTTCGTGGGTCATGATGTTGGTGGGTCGTGTGCGTATTCAGGAGTTGATGAAGCTCCTCGGCTGGGCATTGGTGGGCTTCTGTCTGTTGATGGCACTGAACCTCGGTCGTGGCGAGACGGCTGAAGGTCGTCTTTCGACCTGGGTGAAGCTGTGGGTATTGCCCCAAGATCAGAAGCCGATCGAAGATTTGACCGATACGGAGCGTTCGATGATTGCCATCCACAACGGCGGTCTGCTGGGTGTGGGCGCAGGGCAGAGCGCCATCCGTGTCGAGATGATCCACCCCGAGAGTGACTACGCCTTTGCCTTCTTTGTTGAGGAGTACGGCATGTTGCTCGGCCTGGCGCTGATGATGCTCTATTTGTGGATTTTCTTCCGTGCCATCGAGATCTTCCGACGGTGCGGAACAGCCTATCCGGGATTGTTGGTGTTGGGTTTGGCCCTGATGATCACCTGTCAGGCGTTGCTGCATATCATGGTGACGGTGAATCTGATTCCCGAGACGGGTCAGACCCTGCCGCTTATTTCACGCGGTGGCTCCTCGACCCTCTTCACGGCCATTGCGCTGGGCATGATCCTCAGTGTGAGCCGCCAAAATGAGGAGCACTCACACCTCCGCCCGCGCAGTGAAAGTATGTTGGAAAAATAAAAAAAGACGATGGACGATATTCGTTTGGATAAATACCTTTGGGCCGTGCGTGTCTTCAAGACCCGCAGCGATGCCGCCGATGCCATTCGCAACAACCGCGTAATGGTCAATGACGCCTATGCCAAACCCTCGCGTGAGGTGAAGATCGGCGACCGCATCTCGGTGCGCCGTCAGGCGGTTACCTATCAATATAAGGTACTCGACCTGGTGTCGAGCCGCCAGGGGGCCAAGAATGTTCCCCAATACTGCCTCGATA
>JAFZFJ010000086.1 GCA_017555975.1 Alistipes sp.
GAGTTGAAAGTTGAAAGTTTTTCTTTTTCGACTGCCGCTCCTCCTTCGGCCCCTTTCGCCCTTTTAATTCTATATTTCCTTAATCACCGTACTTATTCGTCAGCGGCATCAAACGCTCATGACCAAAGGCACAGGTCGAAAGACGCAACACGGGCGGGAACTGGTAGCGCTTCTTCTCGTTGCGCATAATCATCGCATGAATCTTCTCCACAACCTCTGAGTCGAAGCCGGCATTGATGATCTCCTCGCGGTGCTGACTCTCCTCGATCATGCGGTAGAGGATGGCATCTACCACCTCGTAGGGAGGCAGAATATCGCTATCCTTCTGACCAATGTGCAACTCCGACGAAGGCTCCTTGGCCAGGATATTCTCAGGAATCACGTTATCGTGCAGCGTATTGATGTAACGAGCGATGTCGTACATCTCACTCTTGTAGATGTCACCCGTCGGGCTGAAGGCACCGGCCGTATCGCCATAGAGCGTACACAGACCCAGGGCATTCTCACTCTTGTTCGACGAGTTGAGCAACATGTAGCCCGTCTTATTCTGCAGTGCCATCAGCAGCACGGTACGAATACGCGTCTGGATGTTCTCCTCCGTAAAGTCGAACTCCATACCGCCAATGACCGGCTTCAGCGTATCGAGCACCGAGTTATAGATGGCCGAAATCGGAATCACGTTGTAGCTGATGCCCAAACCCTCGGCCAGCTCCTTGGCATCCTCGACCGACATATCGGGCGAGAAGGGCGACGGCATCAACAGCGCATGGACATTCTCCTTGCCGAGTGCCTCGACAGCCATGCAGGCCACAACCGCCGAGTCAATACCGCCCGAAAGACCAACACATGCCTTCGTATAGCCGTTCTTGTGGTAGTAATCTTTCAGACCCAGACAAGCGGCACGATAGACCAACGAGTTGCGGTGGTTCATCGAAATCGGAAGTTCGATCGGTGCATACTCGGCCTCGGTATCGTAGATGGCGAAATCCTCCGCAAAGTTATTGAGCATCATCACGGGCTCACCCTGCTGGTTAATCACACCCGACGAACCATCATAGACAATCTCCGTAGCGCCACCCACCTGGTTGATGAGCACAATGGCACGACCGGCCACAAAGGCCAGGTTACGCATCGTCTCGAAACGATAACGCAGGCTGCCACGGCTGTACTTGCGGGCATTGATCGAGAGGATCACCTCGGCCGAGCGATCGATCTCATCCACGCTACGCAGGTCATCACCCACAACGATGATACACTTGTGGCCCTGGATGGTCACACACTCAAAGCCCTTGGCGGCATTCAGGAAGCCCATCTCGCGGCGTGCCGAGATATGGTGCTTGCCTACGTAGTGGGTAATCTCACCCTGCTCCATCACCACAGCGGCACTGATTGTACCCTCTGCCGTCAGGACAGGCGAGCCAACCACAGCTGCAATGCCATGGCAATGCGAGGCAATCTCGTCAAGAGCCTCTTCACAAAGTTCCAAAAAGGTGGTTTTACGCAACAGATCGAAGGCGGGGGTACCACTCACTGCCTGCTCGGCAAAGAGGACCACATCTGCACCTTCACGTTTAGCTCGTTCGATGGCATCGATAATCATCGAGCTATTACCCTCGATATCGCCGATGGTATAGTTTAACTGGGCCAGCGCAATTTTCATGGTGGAAACAGTTTAGTGTAGTTCAGTTGATAACTTCGCAAAGTTAGCGTTTTATTTGCAAAATTGGAAA
>JAFZFJ010000087.1 GCA_017555975.1 Alistipes sp.
ATCGCTTCGCGCACGGTGTTGTTGCCACGGAACGAGAACGAGAGGTTCGAGACACCACCCGTGATCTTGACGTGCGGACAGCGCTCCTTGATGGTGCGCGTGGCGTCGATGAAGGCCTTGGCATAGCCGTCATGCTCGGCCATACCCGTGGCTACGGCCAGGATATTGGGGTCGAAGATGATCCCCTCGGCGGGGAATCCATCCTCGGTAAGGAGCTTGTAGGCGCGCTCGGCAACGGCCACCTTGCGCTCGTAGCTCTCGGCTTGACCCTGCTCGTCGAAGAGCATCACCACCACGGCAGCGCCATAGCGGCGGATCTTGCGAGCCTTCTCGAGGAAGGCCTCCTCGCCCTCTTTGAGCGAGATGGAGTTGACGACCGAGCGACCCTGCGTGACCTGCAGTCCGGCCTCGATGACCTCCCAACGCGACGAGTCGATCATCACCGGCACACGGGCAATCTCGGGTTCGGAGGCGGCCAGGCAGAGGAACGTACGCATCGCCTCCACGCCGTCGATCATGCCGTCGTCCATGCAGACGTCGATCACCTGGGCTCCGGCCTCGACCTGCTGTCGGGCCACGGAGAGGGCCTCCTCGTAGTTCTTCTCGCGAACGAGGCGGGCAAACTTGGCCGAGCCGGCTACGTTGGTGCGCTCACCCACGTTGATGAAGTTCTTCTCGGGGGTGATCTCCAACTCCTCCAGACCACTCAGGCGGGTCACGGGCTTAGGCTCGGGGAGCAGACGCGGGGCGTAGTCGCCCACGATCTTCTGCAGTTCGAAGATATGTTGCGGGGTGGTGCCACAGCAGCCACCCACGATGTTCAGCAGACCACGCTCCAGGTAGTGACGGATATCCTCGGCAAACATCTGCGGAGTCTCGTCGTAGCCACCCATCAGGTTCGGCAGTCCGGCATTGGGGTGGGCCGAGATGCGGCACGAGGCCACCTTGGCCAGGCGCTCGATGTAGGGCAGCAGCTCGCGCGCACCAAAGGCGCAGTTCAGACCCACCGACAGCAGGTTGGCATGGCTCACCGAGGCGGCAAAGGCCTCGACCGTCTGACCCGAGAGGGTGCGGCCGCTCTTGTCGGCCAGCGTACCCGACACCATCACGGGGAGCTTCACGCCCGCCTCCTCGATGGCGTAGAGGGCCGCCTTGCAGTTGAGCGTGTCGAAGACCGTCTCGATCAGCAGGATGTCCACACCACCGGCCACCAGACCCTCGATTTGGGTGCGGTAGGCAGCCACCAGTTCGGTGAAGGTCACCTCACGTGCTGCGGGGTTCTCGACATCGGCCGAGAGCGATGCGGTGCGGTTCGTCGGGCCTACCGAGCCCGCCACGAAGCGGGGCTTCGCGGGGTTCTGTTGCGTATAGCGGTCGGCTCGTGAGCGGGCAATGCGGGCTGCAGCCTCGGCCATCTCGCGCGCGTACGCGGAAAGACCGTAGTCGGCCAGCGATATAGCGTTGGCATTGAACGAGTTGCAGGTGATGATGTCGGCACCCGCACGCAGGTACTTCTCGTGAATCTCGCCCACCGCCTCGGGCTGGGTCAGCACCAGCAGGTCGTTGCAACCCTTCAGGGGGGTGGGGTGGTCCGAGAAGCGCTCTCCGCGGAAGTCTTCCTCGGTGAAGCGGTTTTGCTGCATCATGGTGCCAAAGCCTCCGTCGAGCAGCAGGATGCGCTCCGAGAGCGCCGTATAGAGTCTGTTTGTCATAGCTTTACAAGTTCGATTTCGTAGATTTTGGGCCACTTCTTGCCCGTGATGAAGATGCGCTTCGAGGTCGCATCGTAGGCGATGCCGTTCAGCACGTCGGTCGTGAGCTCCTTTTCGTGATCGGGCAGGATGCCCTTGAGCTCCACAATGCCCTCAATCACACCCGTCGCAGGGTCGATGATGGCAATCTGATCCGTGAGGTAGACGTTGGCCCAGAGCTTGCCCTCGATCCACTCCAACTCGTTGATGTAGTTCACCGGTTCGCCCTTGTAGGTCACCACCACAGCCCCCTGGCGTTGGAAGGTCTCGGGGTCGAGACGATAGAGGGTCGGCGTGCCGTTCGAGAAGTAGAGCCACTCGCCGTCGGTCGCAAGACCCCACCCCTCACCCGCATAGCGGATGTCGCGGAGCTTGCGCCCCGTGCGGTCGTAGAGGTGGCAGGTGTTCTCGTTCCAGGTGAGCTGGTAGATCCTCTCGCCCAGAAGGGTGATGCCCTCGCCAAACTCCGAGGCGGGGAGCGCGGCTAAAAGCTGCTCCTTGCCCGTGATGAGGTCGATGCTCTTGAGGACCGAGTGGCCATATTCGCCCGTGCCCTCCCACAGCAGGCCGTCGGCAAAGTGCAGCCCCTGGGTGTAGGCCTCGCGCGAGTGGGGATATTCGCGAACGATGCGGTAGGTATAGTGCGTAGGCTCGGCAGGCTCCACCGAGGCCGTGGTGCGCCCCTTGCGCCCGCACGCGCACGCCATCGGCAGCACCAAAAGCAGTAAAAATAGCGGTTTAAGATGTTTCATCTTACAAAAGTAAGAAAAAAAGCTGAAAGAGCAAGGGTGAGAATGGTGAAAAGGGCATGAATGGCGAGAAGGGCGAGAAGGGCGAGAAGGGAAACCCCTTTGCGCCTTTTACGCCTTTGCCGCCTTTTCCGCCCTTTAACTCTCAACTTTCAACTCTCGTCACATCGTCACATCGTCACATCGTCACATCGTCACATCGTAACAGGGCATGCACCCCCTGTTACTTTGTTACTTTGTTACTTTGTGACTTTGTGACGCCCTATTCGGGGTCAGGAGGGAGTGATACGATCTTGGTGGCCTCGTCGAACTGCAAGGCGCCACGTTGTATGGCACGCGAGATGCGCATCTTGGCCATCGACTCACCGCAACCTCGTTCACGGAGTTTGCTGATGAGCACACTGCGCTCCACGGCACCGCCGAAGCTGTCGCGCAGAAGCTCCACCTCGAGTGGTCTATGCTGCTCCTCACTCGGCAGCCCCACAGAGACGGGGATACCCTCCTCGATCGGATTCTCGATGTGGAAGGCGAAGCGGTCGAAGGGTTCGTTGCGACAGAACTGCGGCTCCACGACCGAACGCTCACCCACCTTGTGGACATAGAGCACGGTCTCGGCTTTGCGCTGCAGGGCAGAGCCTACATGGCCACGTGCCTTATCGCTGTTGGGGTTGGTATGCAACACCGAGAGAATATGGCAGTGGTGGATGCTCGAGAGCGCCATCAACTCCGTCACGATACGCTCACTCTCCTCCAGGTCGTTCGTATTGTACTGCAGGTCGGCAATGCCATCGATGACGACCAGCTTCGGCTGAAAGGCCTCAATGGCCTGACGTACAATCTTCATACGCTCCTTCGGAGGCTCTTCACGCAGGGCGTAGAGCTTCAGATGGGGCATCTCGCCCTGCGAGTCGTGCATACCGGTCAGGTAGAGCAATCGACGGGCAATCTTGCGTACATGCAGCAGCGACTGCTCCGTATCGATCCACAACACACGCATCAGGTGGGGTGTGAAGCCGTTCGAGGGCTGTACCATCGCCAGCGTGTCGCCCACGATGGCCGTGCAAAGAAAGGATTTCTTGCTCTTGGCCTCGCCCACTACGGCCGAGAGGTTACCCTCCGAGCCGATCACCTTGCCTCGATAGGCCACTACGGGCTTCGGCTCACGCAACTTGTCCGAGGCTCGTACCTCGTAGCGACGCAACTCCTCAAGACTTAACTGACGCAGTTGCTCCTCTACCTGACGTGCCTTGAGGGCCTCGTCATACTCCTGCCCGAGGGCCGCAAGTACGGCATTGGCTTCGGCTAGCTCTGCGGCTGTTGGAAGTTCAATAGTTGAATTTTCTGATAACATATAATAAATAGGTATTTAGGGGTTGAAATAGCGAACACAAAGGGAGCTATGAGGCCTATAAGACCTATAGGGCCTATAGGAATAGATGTAGTTTAAAACCCTATGGTTCTTATAATTCCCCATAGGTCGTATAGCTCTTGATAGATATGGATTGACCGACAGAAGGTGTAAAGTACGGTCAGTGAGTCCGGAAGCGGACGCGTGAGATAGCTCGTTGCAAATATACAATAATTTAACCCGCTTGTCAAGGGTTTTGCGCATTTTTTTTCAGCAAACAGCGCGTCACAAAGTAACAAAGTAACAAAGTAACAAAGTAACAGGGGGTGCATGCCCTGTTAC
>JAFZFJ010000088.1 GCA_017555975.1 Alistipes sp.
CGCGCTGGGGCCGTGGTCAGGAGACCTACGGTGAGGATCCCTACCTGACGACCCAGATGGGTCTGGCCGTGGTACGCGGTCTGCAGGGCGATCCGAATGCCAAGTTCAACAAGCTGCACGCCTGCGCCAAGCACTACGCCGTACACTCGGGTCCGGAGTGGAATCGCCACTCGTTCGATGCGAAGAACATCTCGAAGCGCGACCTGAGAGAGACCTACCTGCCCGCCTTCGAGGCGCTGGTACGCAAGGGTGGCGTGAAGGAGGTGATGGGTGCCTACAACCGCTTTGAGGGCGAGCCCTGCAACGCCAGCACCTACCTCCTGGATGAGATTCTGCGCAAGGAGTGGGGCTACAAGGGCATCGTCGTATCGGACTGCGGTGCTATCCGCGATTTCTACCGCAAGGGCGACCACGAGACGCATGCCGACGCTGCTGAGGCCTCGGCTGCAGCTGTCAAAGCAGGATGTGACCTGGAGTGTGGTAGCAGCTTCTCGGCACTCGTCGAGGCCGTGAAGCGTGGCCTCATTACCGAAGCGGAGATTGACCGCGCCGTGACCCGCCTGATGGTGGCTAAGTTCGAGATGGGTCTCTTCGAGGAGGTTGACCCCTACAACATCCCCTACTCGGTCGTAGATTGCCCGGAGCACCGCGCGCTGGCCAAGGAGATGGCTATCGAGAGTTTCGTACTGCTGCAAAATCGCGGTCAGTTACTCCCCCTCAATAAGCACAAGAAGGTGGCGCTCGTCGGTCCGAATGCCCATAACGAGGTGATGCAGTGGGCCAACTACAACGGCACACCCTCCTATACGATTACCCTTAAAGAGGGCCTGGAGGCGATGCTGCCCGCCACGCAACTGATCTATGAGCCGCTGTGTGGCCATACGGATGTCACGACCTTCCGCAGCCTGATCGATCAGTGCTCGGCAGAGGGTTGCTCGGGCTTCAAGGCCTCGTATTGGAACAACCTGGAGTTTGAGGGCACACCTGTCGCCTACGACCAGATCGACCGTCCGTTCAACTTTAGCACGGCCGGCGACATCGTCTTTGCACCGGGCGTAGAGCTGGTGGGTATCTCGGCACGTTACGAGGCTTGCTTTGCCCCCAAGAAGAGCGGTCGTGCCGTCTTCCGCCTGGGCACGAACGAGACTGTGCGCATCTATGTCGATGAAAAGCTCTTGGCCGATAAGACCAACGTCAAGAACGAGGCTTCGGTCTGCGAGTTTAACTACGAGGCCGGCAAAGCGTACCAGGTTCGCATCGAGTATGCCGGCTACCGTCGTCGTGGCGATGCTTGGCTCAAGCTCGACATGACGGAGGCCGTTCCGCAGGATATTCCCGCCTTCCTCGAGCGCATTCAGGATGTCGAGGTGGTGATCTTTGCGGGTGGTATCTCGCCCCACCTCGAGGGTGAGGAGATGGCCGTATCGGCTCCCGGATTCCGTGGTGGTGACCGCGAGAGTATCGAGCTGCCGATGATCCAGCGCGAGACGATTGCCGCCCTGAAAAAGGCCGGCAAGAGGGTGGTTCTGATCAACTTCTCGGGCTCGGCCATCGGTTTGGTTCCTGAGGCGGAGCATTGTGACGCCATCCTGCAGGCCTGGTATCCGGGCCAGGAGGGTGGTTCGGCACTTGCCGAGGTGATCTATGGCGAAGCAGCTCCCTCGGGTAAGCTTCCCATTACCTTCTACCGCAACGTGGAGCAGTTGCCCGACTTCCAAGACTACAACATGAAGGGCAAAACCTACCGCTACTTCGAGGGCGATCCCCTCTTCTGCTTCGGCCACGGTCTGAGCTACACGGAGTTCTTCTACGGCCAGCTGAAGGCCAACCGCAAGGTGCTCAAGAAGGGCAAGTCGATCTTCATCACGGCCCCCGTCGGCAATGTCGGCACGCGTCCCGGCACGGAGATCGTACAGCTCTACATCGATCGTCCGTCGGATAGCGAGGGTCCGATTCAGACCCTGCGCGACTACCGCCGCGTGACGCTCGATCCGGGCGCTTCGGAGATGGTTGTCTTCGAACTTACGGCCGAGGATTTCGCCTGGTTCAACCCCGCCACGGAGCGCATGGAGCCGATGAAGGGCATCTATGAGGTGCGCATCGGCGGCACATCGAAGAGCGAAAAGCAACGTACGCTGACGGTGGAAATTCGCTAAAAAGTTGTATCTTCGCGGTGCTTACGACCACCATGGGGTAAGCACCGCAAGTTTGCCCCTATAGTTCAAGGGATAGAACGAGGGTTTCCTAAACCCTAAATTCGCGTTCGAGTCGCGGTGGGGGTACCAACCAAAGGAGTCAGAACTCCGCACAAAGCACAATTATTATCTTAGCATTACTTTTGTAATAGAGCTATTTATGGAGTCTTTACGAGAACTTTTCAAGATAGGTAACGGACCTTCGTCCAGCCACACGATGGGTCCCAAGAAGGCCGCCGAGCAATTTGCTGCTCGCTGTCCCGAGGTGGAGCAATATCGCGTCACCCTCTACGGTTCGTTGGCAGCAACGGGCAAGGGTCACCTTACGGATCAGGCTATTCTGTCGGTGCTGGAGCCCATAGCCCCCACCGAGATTGTCTGGAAGGCCGATGTTGTCCTCCCCTTCCACCCCAACGGCATGCTCTTCGAAGCGCTCACGGGGGGCGAGGTGATTGACTCGTGGCAGATCTTCAGCGTGGGCGGCGGTGCCATTCAATACGAAAACGACGA
>JAFZFJ010000089.1 GCA_017555975.1 Alistipes sp.
ATCCAACTCATCTCGAAAGGTGTGCTCGGTATCGCTACCGAGTTGGGCCTTTCGATCTTCCATACGGCCTCCAATCGCTTCGAATTTGTGCCCCTTGAGGGGGGCGAGGTGAATCGCCTTTGGGTCGATTCGCAGGGGGTGCTTTGGATCTTTACGAATCGTACTGGTCTGTACCGATATGATCCCCATACGCGCGAGTGTCGTTATCTGTGTAACCATCCGCAGGATATGTTGCCTGAGAACGAGAACGAAATCTTTTGGCATGAGGACAATCAGGGTCGTATCTATGTGGTGCCGACGAATGGTGTGTTGGCTTACTACGATGCCGAGCGAGGGACGTTGGAGTTGTTGCAATCGAACGATGCAACGGGTGCGTTTAAAGGCCATACGCGTGGCTATTTGGTCGACTATCAGCGTAATATTTGGTGCGCAGAGGTGGAGGGTGTGTCGTGTATCTCAATTCAGCCCGGAACTTTTCGCCACCAGCAGTTGAGCGAAAGTTCCGATACGCGCGCAATGCTCTTCGATCGCCATGAACGCATCTGGTTCAGTTCGCGCGATCGAACGGTCTATCTCTATGACAATAATTTTTCGCCGATCGGCTACTTGGCGGCGGATGGTCGTATTACGTCAACGCCGACTTCGTTCGGTGCACCGATCTATTGCTTTCACGAGGATGAGGATGGTGCGATTTGGATGGGATCCCGTTTTGCGGGCCTTTATCGCCTGATTCCGATGCAGGAGAATAGCTTCCAAGTTGAGCGCTATATCCATCAGCCCGAGGATGCTTATTCGCTCAGTGATGATAATATCTATGACCTGCATCGCGATCGCCATGGTCGTCTGTGGGTGGCAACCTATGGCGGAGGTCTGAATTTGGTGGACGAAAGTAACTCTTCTTTGCGTTTTATCCATGCCGGCAACGAACTTTCCTACCCGGTTGAGAAGCAGAGCCAGGTGCGCGAGATTGAGGAGACGCCCGACTATCTGTTGCTCGGTACGACGAATGGTCTGGTTTATTTCCGCAATGAGTATATTGCGCCCGAAAAGTTGTGTTTTTGCACCTGCGAGGTGCAGGAGGCTAAGGCTGACGGTCTGCTCTCGAACGATGTGCGCGATATCCATTACAGCTCGGCCGGCGATCTCTATCTGCTTGCATTCTCGGGTGGATTGAGCCGTTTGGCGATTGATCGTGCCGGAGAGGTGCATTTCAGACATTATACCCAGAAGGAGGGTTTGCCCTCCGAGCAGGTGCTCTCGATGATCGAGGATTCGAATGGTGGGCAGTGGGTGATCTCCGAGACGCTGGCCTTCCGTTTCGACCCGGTGACCTCGCACTTCGAAACATTTGGTGATCGCTACAGCGACGAAGATTTCTATTTCAGCGAGGCCAAGCCGTTGTTGCACGGCGATTGCCTCATTACAGGTGTGTCGGATGGTTTCTGTATCGTGCCGACAGAGGAGAGCCCAAGCCATTTTGAACCACCTTTGGTCTTGACCGAACTGACCATCGAAGGCAAGAGCGAGCGTCGTGGTGTTGGCAATCAGCGCAAGGTGGTCCTCCAACCCAACGAGCGCGATTTGCAACTCGCCTTCACGGCGTTGGATTACGTGAATCCCGATGCGATTCGTTATACCTATCGTTTGGAGGGCGAGCACGACTCGTGGCAAAATTTAGGCAAGCAACGCAATATCCACTTTGTGGATCTCGCAGCAGGTAAATACACATTAGTGATTCGCTCCACAAACAGCAACGGTCGTTGGACAGCCAATGACTATCGACTGCGAATCGAGGTGCGCCCGAGCTTTTGGGAGACGGGTTGGGCCTGGGCACTCTGCCTGCTGGTGCTGGCGATGTTGGTCTACGGCCTGGTCTATATGTTGCAATTGCGTTCGCGCGTGAAGATGGAGCAGGATCTGAGCGATATCAAATTGCGCTTCTTTACCGATATTTCGCACGAGTTGCGTACGCCGCTGACGCTTATTTCGACGCCGGTGGAGATGATCCTCAGTGGTGAGCATCTCTCGCCCCAGGGGCACGATCAGATGATGGTAATCCGCCACAACACGCAGCGCTTGATGACCCTCGTGAATCAGATTCTCGACTTCCGCAAGCTCGAAAGCAAGAAGATGCGTCTGCTGTTGGAGCAGACCGATGTGTTGGCTGTCGTTCGCCAAAATATGATGCATTTCCGTCTTTTGGCCAAGGAGCATCAACTGGATTTCCACCTGAACTCTTCTGAGGAACACATCGAGGGGTGGGTGGATCGCGATAAGTTGGAGAAGATACTCTTTAATCTGCTCTCGAATGCCTTTAAATATACGCCCGATGGGAAATCGATCACGGTGCATGTCGCACGTCAGGAGAAGCAGCTGCTACTCGAGGTGATGGACGAAGGCGTTGGTATGGATGAGACCATGCAGCATCGCCTGTTCCAGCGTTTTGAGACCTTGAGCAAACTCAATCTCTTTAAGCCCTCGTCGGGTATCGGCCTGTCGTTGGTCAATGAGTTGGTGCAGCTGCTCGGCGGTTCGATCGAGGTGGAGAGTGCGCCCGGCGTAGGTAGTCGTTTTACGGTGATGTTGCCCATGACGCGCGAGGCCTTTGAAAACAATCGGCAGGCCGATTTCCTGCTCGGCGATGCCGTTGCGATCGAAAAGCGGGAGGCGGACGAGTTGGCTCTTAATGCCGTGACGTCGTTGCCCGCTTCGGAGGCCTCGCTGCTCAATAGGCAGGCCTGCATCCTGCTTGTGGAGGATAATGAGGAGTTGCGCTCTATGTTGCGTACGATTCTGCAGGAAGAGTATCGTGTTGTGGAGGCTGCCGATGGTGAGGAGGGCCTGGCGAAGGCCCGCGAACAGCTGCCGGACTTGGTGCTGAGCGATGTCTTTATGCCCAATATGGATGGCTTGGAGATGGTCCGCCACCTGAAGGAGGATCCGCGTACGGCTCGCATGGCGATCGTGCTGTTGTCGGCGAAGGCTTCGCTCGACGATCGCATCGAGGGCCTTGCCGAGGGTGTCGATGACTACCTGCCGAAGCCCTTCCATGCCAGCTACCTCATGGCTCGCATTCGTTCGCTCATCGAGCGTCGTCGCGAACTACAACAGCGTCTACTGACCGAAATGTCGGTGGCGGTGGAAACTGAACAGCCGGAGGAGGAGTCTGTTGCTCCTGAGGTTCGCTTCTTGCAGCAGGCCACGGCGGTTATTGAGCGTCATCTGGATGATTGCGACTGGAATATCGAGTCGTTTGCCTCGGAGATGTGTCTGTCGCATACGGCGCTTTTCCAGAAATTGAAGCAGGCCGTCGGCCTTTCGCCGTTGGAGTTCCTGCGCGAGATTCGTCTCAAGAAGGCGTGTCAGTTGATCTGCGAGGGCAACCACAATATCGCCTCGATTAGCTATATGGTCGGCTTCTCGGATCCGAAATACTTTACGCGCGTCTTTAAGAAGCGTTTCGGTATTCCCCCTTCGCAGTATGGCGAAACTTCGCCCGAGGCTGCGTTTGTAGGGGAGTCCGAATCGGCAACCGATGATGCTAGCTAAACAAAAAAGAAGGTTATCCAAGACCGGATAACCTTCCCACTTAACTAACTTCAGCCTATGGGGCATTCCGTGGAAGAATAGCTCCATGGTGCAAAATTACCTCATTGTGGTGGGCACAATGGGGTAATTTTTTATAAAAAAGGTGGATTGATGTCGTGAATAGCTGTGTAGCCCCCTGTTGCCGTGCTCTTTTTTTTGCTTTTCTGCTACCGATGAACGGCTTATTGGTCAAAATTAGTAGATAAAATCGGGGCAATAGATTGATTTTCTTATATTTGTACTATTTGCGTTAGAAATGGATAAAAAGTTTGTCCAAAATGTGGGCAAAAGACCCTCGTCAGAGATGGCTACAACGGGG